>SKIF01000135.1 GCA_007116575.1 Paracoccaceae bacterium | reverse complement strand
CCACCCACCCGCCCGCGGATCGCGCGGGCTGTCGGGGAGGCTGAGCGCATGGCGCGTATCCGTCTGGTCGCGGGCTTCGTGACCGTGGGTCTCTGGACGCTGCTGAGTCGCGTCTTCGGCTTTGTCCGCGATGTGATGATGGCTGCCTATCTGGGCGCGGGGCCAGTGACGGACGCGTTCTTCGTGGCCTTCGCACTGCCCAACATGTTCCGCCGCTTCTTTGCCGAGGGCGCGTTCAACTTCGCTTTCGTCCCGATGTTCGCCAAGAAGCACGAGGCGGGCGAGGATGCCGAGAGCTTCGCGCGCGATGCCTTCTGGGGCATGGTGGCGCTGCTGCTGGTCTTCTCGATACTCGCGGTGATTGCCATGCCGCTTCTGGTCTGGGCGATGGCAGCCGGGTTTGCGCAGGATGACCGCTTCGACATGGCGGTGCTCTTTGGCCGCGTGGCCTTTCCCTATATCTTTTTCATTTCGCTGGTCGCACTCCTGTCGGGGATGCTGAATGCGGTCGGGCGCTTCACAGCCGCCGCCGCCGCGCCGGTGCTTTTGAACGTGACCTTCGTTGCGGCGATGTTCTTGGCCGAGCGCGCGGGCTGGCCGATAGGGCTGGCGTTGTCATGGGCGGTGCCTGTGGCAGGCGTTGTTCAACTTGCTTTGCTATGGGTTGCCGTGCGCCGTGCGGGTTTCGCCATGCGTTTTCGCCGCCCGCGCCTGACGCCCGAACTGAAGCGGCTGGCGATCATCGCCGCGCCTGCGGTGCTGGCGGGCGGGGTGGTGCAGATCAACCTGCTGGTGGGGCGGCAAGTGGCGAGTTTCACCGAAAACGCGGTTTCATGGCTCTCCTATGCTGACCGGCTCTATCAACTGCCCCTCGGCGTGGTGGGGATTGCCGTGGGCGTGGTGTTGCTGCCCGAACTTTCGCGGCGTCTGCGCGCAGGAGATGCCGGGGCAGGGCAGCATTCCTTTAATCGCGGCCTGGAATTCGCGCTGTTCCTCACGCTGCCATCGGCCGTGGCGCTGGCGGTGATTGCCACGCCGATTGTCTCGGTGCTGTTCGGGCGCGGGGCCTGGACCCTGGCCGATACCGAGGCAACCGCGCTGGCGCTCGCCATCTACGCGCTGGGTCTGCCCGCTTTCGTGCTGCACAAGGTGTTGCAGCCGCTTTTCTATGCGCGCCATGACACGCGCCGACCCTTCAACTATGCGGTTGTGTCGATGGTGGTGAATGCAGTGGTGGCCATCGGGCTGATGCCGTTTATCGGCTTCATCGCCGCCGCGATTGCGACCTCTGTCGCGGCCTGGGTCATGGTCTGGCAACTCTGGGCGGGGTCTCGTGGCATGGGGCAGGCGGCGCAACTGGATGCGCAGATGCGCGCGCGGCTGTGGCGGATCGTGCTGGCGGCGCTGGTGATGGGGCTCGCGCTTTACGGGCTGTCGCTCGTCTTCGCCGAGTGGCTGGTGCTCTCGGGCAAGCGCTATCTGGCGCTCCTGGCGATCATCCTCGGGGGCGCGGTTGTCTATCTGGGGCTCGCACAGCTGATCGGGGCATTCTCGCTGGGCGAGATGCGCGCGGCCCTGAGACGCTCGCGCGCGCCGTAGCGCTCACCGACGCCGCAGTCGCGCGCGCAGCCCCGGACGCAGCAGCGGCGTGAGGCAGAGCGCGCCGAGGCAGGCGGCGAGATCGGCGCTCCAGTCCAGCCCGACCCCCGCAAAACCCGCCAGCGCCAACCGCCCCAGCACCAACACCACCACGACGGCCACTGCGCGCAGTTTCGCCGCAACGCTCTCGGCCTCCTGCCAAGCCAGCCAGCCATAGACCCCGGCCAGTGCGAAGATCATCGGATGCCCCCCGATCAGCCACGCCTCGGGCGCAGCAAGCATCCCGAAGACAACCCCGCCCACCGCCTGCGCGGCCGCAAGGATCACGAGCAGCCGCAAGGAGCCCAGCCTTTCGGCGCAATACTTGCCAAGGGCAGCGGTGATGACTACGACAAGCGCGGCCTGCAAGGGGCCCGGATGCACAAACCCGAAGGTGAAATAGCGCGCCAGATGCGGCCAGGGGGTCTGTCCGGTCTCGACCATCCAGCCCTGCACGGCCGGGCTGACCCCGGCCATCACCAGCGCCTGCGCACGCCAGCCCGCGCTGCCCGCCCAGTTGACCAGCCCATGCGCCCCGGCCCAGAGCACAAGTTCGACCCCGGCAATCGCCAGCGTCAGCGCCCAGACACCCCAGGGCAGCGGGTTGAGCATGGCGGTGCGGTCCTCGGTCATCGGGCACCCTCGGTTGACCTCTCTGCAGCCCGAGGCTAAGGCAGCGCAAAGAGTTTTTCCAGCCGGGGCACCCCATGAGCGAGACGCCGTCCAAGACCTTCCAGAAGCGCATCTTCTCGGGCATCCAGCCCTCGGGCGGGCTGACGCTGGGCAATTATCTGGGCGCGATCAAGCGTTTTGTTGCGGCGCAGGACGAGGGCATCGAGACGATCTATTGCCTTGTCGATCTGCACGCAATCACGGTCTGGCAAGACCCTGACAAGCTGCGCCACGCCACGCGCGAACTGGCCGCGGGCTATCTGGCTGCGGGCATCGACCCGGCGCGCTCGATCCTGTTCAACCAGTCCCAGGTGCCCGCCCATGCCGAGCTGGCCTGGATCTTCAACTGCGTGGCGCGGATGGGCTGGCTGCGGCGGATGACGCAGTTCAAGGACAAGGCGGGCAAACATGCCGAAGAGGCGTCCGTGGGGCTCTTTGCCTATCCCAACCTGATGGCGGCGGATATTCTGGTCTATCACGCGACCCATGTGCCGGTGGGCGAGGACCAGAAGCAGCATCTGGAGCTGGCGCGCGACATTGCGATCAAGTTCAACCATGATTTCAAGACCGAGTTCTTCCCCGTGGTCGAGCCGGTGATCGAAGGTGCGGCGACGCGTGTCATGTCGCTGCGCGACGGCACGAAGAAGATGTCGAAATCAGACCCCTCGGACCAGTCGCGCATCAACCTGACCGATGATGCCGATGCGATTGCCACGAAGATCCGCAAGGCGCGCACCGACCCCGAGCCGCTGCCCGAAAGCGTCGAGGGGCTGGCGGGGCGGGCCGAGGCGCGCAATCTGGTCAATATCTACGCAGCCCTCGCCGATACCACGCCCGAGGCGGTGATCGCGCAGCATGGCGGGCAGGGCTTCGGCGCGTTCAAGCCCGCGCTGGCGGATCTGGCGGTCGAGAAGCTCAGCCCGCTCAATGCCGAGATGCGCCGCCTGATGCAGGACCCGGCCGAGATCGACCGGCTGCTGGGGCAGGGGGCGGAACGCGCCCATGCCATCGCTCAGCCGATCCTCGAGCAGACGCTGGAGATTGTCGGCATGATCCGCTCGCGCAAGGGCTGATCGGGCGGGTGGCGTGTGCTGCTCCGGCAGGGTGCAGCGGCGTTATGCCGGGGCTTTTCCTCGCGCCGGGGGGGCGCTACATACAACCGGCTGTCACGCAGGATCAGGACGCAGGACGATGAGCATGGACAAGACCTTCGACGCCGCCACAGCCGAGGCGCGCATTGCGGCGCTCTGGGATGAGGCGGGCGCTTTCCGCGCAGGCGCGAATGCCTCGCGCGACGAGTCATTCTGCGTGATGATCCCGCCGCCCAATGTGACCGGCAACCTGCATATCGGCCACGCCTTCAACAACACGCTGCAGGATATTCTGGTGCGCTGGAAACGGATGCAGGGCTATGACGTGCTCTGGCAGCCGGGGCAGGACCATGCCGGGATTGCCACGCAGATGGTAGTCGAGCGCGAACTGGCGCTGAGCCAGAAAAAGCGCACGGATTTCTCGCGCCCCGACTTCCTGCAACTGGTCTGGGAACAGAAGCAGAAATCGGGTGGCACGATCATTGACCAGCTCAAGCGGCTGGGCTGTTCGCTCGACTGGTCGCGCAATGCTTTCACCATGTCCGGTGCCCCCGGTGCGCCCGAGGGCGAAGAGGGGAATTTCCACGATGCGGTGATCAAGGTCTTTGTCGATATGTATCACAAGGGTCTGATCTATCGGGGCAAACGCCTTGTGAACTGGGACCCGCATTTCGAGACCGCGATTTCCGATCTGGAGGTCGAGAATATCGAGACCGACGGGCATATGTGGCATTTCAAATACCCTCTCGCGGGCGGTGCGACCTATCGCTATGTCGAGAAGGACGAGGACGGGAATATCATCGTCGATGAGACGCGCGATTACATTTCCATCGCCACCACACGGCCCGAAACCATGTTGGGCGATGGTGCGGTCGCGGTTCATCCATCAGATGAGCGTTACGCGCCAATCGTCGGAAAACTCTGCGAAATTCCGGTGGGTCCGAAAGAGCACCGCCGCCTGATCCCGATCATCACCGATGATTATCCCGACCCGAATTTCGGCTCGGGTGCCGTGAAGATCACCGGCGCGCATGATGCCAATGACTATGGCGTGGCCAAGCGCGGCGGGATTCCGATGTATCGGCTGATGGATACGCGCGCGCAGATGCGCGATGATGGCGCGCCTTACGCCGAGGCGGCGGCAGTGGCCGGGGAAGTGGCGCGCGGCGAGCGGGGGCTGTCGGAGGCCGAGGCCGACGCGCTGAACCTTGTGCCGGATCACCTGCGCGGGCTGGACCGCTACGAGGCGCGGGAACGCGTGGTCGCCGAGATCACTGCCGAGGGGCTGGCGGTGATGACCCGCGCCGATGACCCGCGACTGGGGCGCAAGCCGGGGGCAGAGGATGACCCAAGCGCGCTTGTGCCGCTGGTCGAGGCGAAGAAGATCATGCAACCCTTTGGGGATCGGTCGAAAACCGTAATCGAGCCGATGCTGACAGATCAGTGGTTCGTCGATGCGGAAAAGGTCGTCGGGCCTGCCTTGGATGCCGT
>SKIF01000107.1 GCA_007116575.1 Paracoccaceae bacterium | reverse complement strand
GTCCTCGCGCGCATGCCCGACATCACCGTGTCACGCTTGCAAGAGTTGCTCCCATGGAACTGGAAGGCCCAGCAGAAAGCCGTCAAGGCCGCGTGACCGCGTCCCTCGCCGGATGGTTACCGTCCGAGCCTTGATCCGGCAGGGAAACCTGCTAGACGATTGCGCTAACGCGAGCATGAAGCGGACCCTGCCGGACAGGCCCTTGCCGATGCATCGGCCAAGACGTGCCCGGTCACTCCGCCAGAAAGGACATGACATGACCCCTATGCGCCGCCACCGGATGATCAAGATCGTCGCCACGCTGGGCCCGGCCTCATCAAGCTACGAGATGATCCGCGCCCTGTTCGAGGCGGGGGCTGATGTCTTCCGGCTGAACATGAGCCATGGCAGCCACGAAGAAATTGCCGCCCGCCATGCCATCATCCGGCAGGTCGAGGCCGATCTGGACCGGCCCATCTGCATTCTGGCCGACCTGCAGGGGCCGAAACTGCGGGTCGGCGAGTTCGCCAAGGGGGCGGTCGATCTGGAGGAGGGCGCGCGCTTCCGGCTGGATCTGGACGAAAGCCCCGGCGACGTGCATCGCGTGTGCCTGCCACACCCCGAGATCTTCCGCGCGCTCGCACCGCAATCCGAACTGCTGGTCAATGACGGCAAGATCCGGCTGCGGGTCGAGGAGTGCGGGCCCGACTTTGCAGAGTGTACCGTGACCGTGGGCGGCACGATCTCGAACCGCAAGGGGGTGAATGTGCCCGATGTGGTGCTGCCGCTGGCCGCGCTGTCGGAAAAGGACCGCAGCGATCTGGAATTCGTCTGCGATCTTGGCGTGGACTGGCTGGCACTGTCCTTTGTCCAGCGCGCCTCGGATGTGGCTGAGGCGCGACAACTGGCACAGGGCCGCGCCGCGATCCTGTCCAAGATCGAGAAACCGGCTGCGGTCAAGGCCTTTGACGAGATCCTGGCCGTATCGGACGGGATCATGGTGGCGCGCGGCGATCTTGGGGTGGAACTGCCGGTGCAGAACGTGCCCCCGATCCAGAAACGCCTTGTGCGGCGCGCGCGCGCCATGGCCAAACCGGTGATTGTCGCCACGCAGATGCTGGAATCGATGATCGAAAGCCCGATGCCGACCCGCGCCGAGGTCTCGGACGTGGCCACGGCCATATACGAGGGCGCGGATGCGATCATGCTTTCGGCGGAATCGGCTGCTGGTCAATACCCGGTCGAGGCCGTGACCACGATGAACAATGTCGCCATCGAGGTGGAGGGCGACCCGACCTATGTTGATATCATCGACGCCTCGCGCAAGGTCGAGCACCACGACATTGCCGATGGCATCGTCTCGGCGGCGCGCGAACTGGCGGAAAAGACCGATATCGTCGCCATTTGCTGCTTTACCGAATCGGGCACCACCGCCAGTCGCCTTGCCCGCGAACGCCCGCATGTTCCGATTATCGCCATCACGCCGATCAGGGCAGTTGCCCGCCGCCTGTCGCTGGTCTGGGGGGTGCATTGCGAAACGATCAAGGGTGATGTGGAACGCTTCAAGAAGGCGGTTATAAATGCGGTACGTGTGGCGCGGAAATACCAGTTTGCCACCGAGAGTGATCAGATTCTTGTCACTGCCGGGATTCCCTTCAATATTCCCGGCACAACGAATATCCTGCGGGTAGCGCCCTGTTCCGAACGACTGATCGTGCAGGGAGAGCCGGAATAGCACAGGGCGTTTGAAGGGTAGGCCATGGATCACGCGACAATCTTCCTTCTAGGAGTGTATCTGGTACCGCTGGCGTTTCTGAGCCTCATCAGGGCCTGGGCCGACAGCCGCCGCCCCGGTGTCGCACTGTTTCTGGGGATGTTCGCTGCAGGCTGTATCGGCTATGTCGCGTTCACGCGCGAAGAGGGTCTGTTCGGCTTGCGTGAGATCCCCGAACTGACCTTTGAGATGGCCGCCCGCATCGCCGCGAGTTTCTGAACAGCGCTTCCGTCCCGGCCTTGCGCCCTTGCAGATTCCGGTGTATGCGGCGGCTTCATGTTCTGCGACCGGCCATAGTGGCATGCCGAGGCGCAGCGAACACCACTACCGATAGGAGTTGGAAATGCCCAAGATGAAGACCAAGTCGGGCGCTAAGAAGCGCTTTTCCATGACAGCCTCTGGCAAGGTCAAGGCAGGTCAGGCTGGCAAGCGCCATGGCATGATCAAGCGGACCAAGAAGTTCATTCGTGACGCGCGCGGCACCACGGTCCTCAAGGATCAGGATGCCCGTATCGTCAAGTCCTACATGCCCTACGACCGCTAAGGAGACACTGTCATGTCAAGAGTTACATCCGGCAAGGTCACCCATGCCCGTCACCGCAAGGTCGTGAAAGCCGCTAAAGGCTATTACGGTGCTCGCTCGCGCAATTTCCGCACCGCGACGCAGGCTGTGGACAAAGCCAACCAATACGCCACCCGCGACCGCAAGACCCGCAAGCGGAATTTCCGTGCGCTCTGGATCCAGCGGATCAATGCGGCCGTACGCGAACTGGACCCGAACCTGACCTATTCGCGTTTCATCAACGCGCTGACGCTTGCCGGCATCGAGGTGGACCGCAAGGTTCTGGCCGATCTGGCCGTGCATGAGCCCGAGGCTTTTGGCCAGATCGTCGAGAAGGCAAAAGCCGCGATGGCCTGATCCGGCCCGGCCGCCGAAAACCGTAACCCGCGTCGGCCATGCCGTCGCGGGTTTTTCGTTTTCTGGCGCGCGGTGCACGGGGTTTGCGCAGGTGCTGAATGCCGGTGATATCGGGGGGCACACCGCCAATGCGTCGGCAGGCTCTACACCGGACCTGCCTTGATCAGATCATCGAGCCGCTTCAACCCCGCCAGCAACCCTGCCATTTCCGCCAGCGGCACCATGTTCGGGCCGTCCGATGGCGCGCGGTCGGGCTCGTCATGCGTCTCGATGAACAGCCCCGCGCAGCCAACCGCCAGTGCTGCGCGGGCCAGAGGCGGGACAAATTCGCGCTCGCCGCCCGAACTGCCGCCCCGTCCGCCGGGTTGCTGCACCGAATGGGTGACATCAAAGATCACCGGGAAGCCTGTCTGCGCCATGATCGGCAGAGCGCGAAAATCCGTCACCAGCGTATTGTAACCGAAGGAGGTGCCGCGCTCGCAGAGCAAGATGCGTGTATTGCCGGTCGAGGCAATCTTGTCGGCCACATGCACCATGTCCCACGGTGCCAGAAACTGGCCTTTCTTGACATTGATCACCCGCCCGGTGGCCCCGGCGGCCAACAACAGATCGGTCTGACGGCACAGGAAGGCCGGGATCTGCAGGATATCGCAGATTTCGGCGGCAGGGGCGCAATGGCCGGGGTCGTGCACATCGGTCAGCACCGGGCAGCCGAATTCGTCGCGAATGCGCGCCAGCACCTCAAGGCCCTTTTCCATCCCAAGGCCGCGCTGCCCCTTCAGGCTTGAACGGTTGGCCTTGTCATAGCTGGCCTTGAAGATGAAGGGGATTTCGAGATCCGCGCAAGTCTTGGCCAGCGCGCCCGCGATCAGCCGCGCATGGTCGAGCGATTCCATCTGGCACGGCCCGGCGATCAGCGCGAAGGGGCGGTCATTGCCGATCTCGAACCTGCCGATGCGGACTGTCATGCGATCCCTTCCCGCGCCAGAACGGCCTCGATCCGCGCCACATCGGCGGGGTTGTTCAACTCCCAGAACTCGCGCCCGCGCGCCTCGACCTCGACACAGGTGACGGGAATGCCGTGATAGAGGAAGCGCAACTGTTCCAGCCCCTCGAGCGCTTCCAGCGCGCAGGGGCCAGCCGCCATGTAGCCTGACAGCGCTGCAGGCGTGTAGGCATAGACACCGACATGATGGAACGCCGGTACGGTCTCGCCCACAGCATAGGTGCACCCTGTAAAGGGTAGAAGCTCTTTCGAGAAATAGAGCGCCCGCCCTGCAGCATCCATGACCGCCGTGGTGCCGCCGACCAGCCCATTGCGGCGATCCTCCATAAAGCGGGCATGGGTTTCGGGGGTCAGGCGCAGGACGGGGGTGGCCATGGTCGCGCCCGAGCGCATCGCATTGATCAGCGGCTCGACGAACCAGGGCGGCGTCAGCGGTGCATCGCCCTGCAGATTGATGACGATTTCGGGTGCGATGCCCAGCCGCGCGATGGCATCGGCGCAGCGTTCGGTACCATTGGCGCAGGAATCGGAGGTCATGATCACCTCAGCGCCAAAACCCTCGGCGGTGCTGCGGATGCGTTCATCATCGGTGGCGACATAGACAGCATCCACGCCCGCCACGCCCCTCGCCGCGCACCAGCTTCGTTCGATCAAGCTGCGCCGCTCGCCGCTTGCGCCGGTCAGCTCCACTAGCGGCTTGCCCGGATAGCGGCTGGACGCGTAGCGGGCCGGGATGATGATGACGGTCGTCATCAGATTACCCCGGCTCGCAGGCAGTCATGCAGGCGAATCATACCGACAAGCCCACCGCCTGTGTCAGTGACGCAAAGCGCGGTGATCTTGTTGCTATTCATAAAGGCGACGGCCTCGGAGACCAGCGCATCCGGGCCGATGGTCTTGGGGTTGCGGGTCGCGACATCTCCTGCGACGCGGGTCATCAGCCCGTCCAAGTGGCGCCGCAGATCGCCATCGGTGATGATGCCGGTCAGACGTCCGTCATCTACGACGATGGCCAGGCCATAGCCAGTGCCAGTCATGCGCATGAGCACGTCTTGCATCGGCTGATCTTCGGCCACAAGCGGCAGCGCCTCGCCCCGATACATCAACTCGCCCACACGCAGGAGTTGTGCGCCCAGCTTCCCGCCAGGGTGGAAGAGATGGAACCGCGCCGGGTCAAAGCCCCGCTGCCGCATCACGGCCACGGCCAGCGCATCGCCCAGCCCCAGCGTCATCGTGGTCGAGGTGGTCGGCGCCATGCCGATGGCGCAGACTTCGGGAGCGTCGGGCAGGATCAGTGCAATATCGGATTTCTGCGCCAGCGTGCTCTCGGGATTGCCGGTGATCGAGACCAACCCGACGCTGAAGCGGCGGGTATAGGCGATGAGCGCGCTCAACTCGGTGCTCTCGCCCGATTTCGACAGCAGCAGGCAGATATCCTCGGGCGTGATCATGCCCAGATCACCGTGACTGGCCTCGGCGGCGTGGACGAAATGCGCGGGCGTGCCGGTCGAGGCAAAGGTTGAGGCGATCTTGCGCCCGATATGCCCCGATTTGCCGATCCCCGCCACGATCAGCCGCCCGCGCGTGGCCAGGATCATGGCAACGGCCTGTGCGAAGCGCGTGTCCAGGGCTTCGGCCAGCAGGGTCAGCGATTCTGCCTCGGCACGCAGCACCTCGCGCCCGTGAGCGAGTGCAGGAGTGTTGTCTGTGGCAGGTGCAGGCAGCGGCATGGACGGGCCTTTCACGACAAGCAGCCGTGTGATGGCTGCTACAGGAGCCGTGGCGTCAAAGTCAACCAGTGGTGCGGGCAAGACCCATGCGCAGATAGAGCCGGCCCATGACAAGCGGGGTCAGATACATCGGGATCTGGTATAGCCCGATGAACAGGAACAACTCGCTTGCCATGCCAAGGGGCAGCACGCCCAGAAACAGCGCCACATTGCGATTGCCCGCCGCCTGGCTGAGGGCGGCCACGTCGGGCAGGGGAAGGCTTCGGCGCAGTGAGAGCAGCATTGCAAGCTGCATCCCGAAGCCCAGCCCTAGTACCAGTGCAAGGATGCCCCAGGCATGAACGCCCGAGACCAGTGCAGGCCCGACGGCCCCCATCAGCGCAATCACGATGGCGGCGAGCAGCAGTGTCGCGGAGCCGTCGATCGCGCGCAGGCTGCGTGCATCGCCCCGCACGATGCCACGCGCGCGCAGCCAAAGCCCCAGCGCGCCGGAGACCGCGATCAGCAGCAGCAGGCGCAGCACGATCGCCAGCACTTCGGTGGGTGCGCCAAGCCCCGGCATCAACAGAAAGACCGGCAGTGTGGTCAGCGGCAGAAGCGCCGTTCCCAGCACAAGCTGACGCAGCGCCACTGCGCCCGAGGCCCCGGACATGATTGCCAGATTGGGGCTGCCGGTGATCGGGGCTGCGGCCAGAACCAGAACGATGCCCACCAGTAACACCCCTTCCAGCCCCAGCGCGCGCCCGGCCAGAAGCGCCACGACAGGGACGACAAGTTGCATCAACAGCACCACCGCCAGCCCCTGCCGCCAGCCCTGCAAGCCGCCGCGCACACCCTCTGGCCCCAGCCGCAGCACGGCCAGAAACAGCAGCGTGGCCACAATGGGTGCGACTGCCCATTGCAGCGCAAGCGCCATCTCGGGGGCGATCAGACCCGCCAGGATCCCGAGTGCCAGCCCCCACAGAAGGACATGCCGCGCGCGCCGCGCAAGAGCGTCCAGCAGAGCAAAGAGCATTGCGCGCCTCCGGTTCGGCCTGGGGGCAGTCTGACGCATTCAGGAGCGCTTTCACAATGGGCAAAGCGGTGCGCGATGGTTATATCCGGGGTGATACGGACACAGACCAACAGGAGCCCCGAAATGGACGACCAGACCCGCACCGAGTTGGAAGCCGCAGCATTCCGCACCCTTCTGGAGCATCTCAACCGTCGCACGGATGTGCAGAATATCGACATGATGAACCTCACCGGCTTCTGCCGCAACTGTCTGTCGCGCTGGTATCAGGAGGCCGCCAATGCGCGTGGTATCGAGATGGACAAGCACGCCGCGCGCGAGATCATCTACGGGATGCCCTATGACGCGTGGAAGGCAAAGCACCAGACCGAGGCCAGCGCCGAGCAGCAGGCCGCGTTCGAGACCTCCTTTGCCGAGAATGTCGGCCGGAAAGGGGACTGAATGAAGCCAGCCGACGAGCTTGCGCAATTTGTGCGCGACGGGCTGCGCAGCGGGCACAGCCCCGAGGAATTGCGCCAAGCGATGGCCAGTGCAGGCTGGGGCAGGCGCGAGATTGACGCGGCGCTGTCGGTCTGGGCCGATGGCGGGTTAAGCCTGCCGGTGCCGCGCCCGCGCCCGCATGTCTCTGCGCGCGAGGCGATGCTTTACGGGCTTTTGTTCGTCGCGCTTCTGAGCCTGTGCTGGAACCTGGTCAATCTGGGCTTCGCGCTGATCGAGATCTGGCTGACCGAGCGGCCCGTCGCGCGCTTCCAGCGTCATCTGCCGCGCTGGTCCATCGCGACTCTGATCGTCGTGACACCGCTCTTCGTTGCGCTTTACCTCTATATCGAGCGGATGCACCGCGCCAATACCGGGCAGGCAGGGTCGGTCATTCGGCGCTGGTTCGGGTCCGTGACTTTCCTGCTGGCGGCGCTGACGCTGCTGGGGGCGGCGATCAGCGTTGTCTATGGTGTGCTGAGCGGCGACATGACGGCGCAATACACGGCCAATACAGTGCTGGTGGTGGCTGTTGCCACTCTGGTCATGCTGTTCTTCCGCGACTTCATGCGCGAGGCCTAGGATGCGGCTTGCGGGGGTGGGTCTGGTGGTGCTGGCGATCCTGGCCATCGGGCTGGGGCTCTGGACCACAGGCGGGCCGGAACAGGCCCGTCGCGATACGCGCGACAGCCAGCGCATGTCGGATCTGCGCGCGCTGGTCACGCATCTGCGCTGCCTGGATACGCATGGGCTGGAGATGGGCGCGCAAAGCCCGCTCTGCCCGGAGCGCCCCACGCGAGAAGATCCGCTGACGGGCGAGCCCTACGAGATCACGCAGCCCGAGGCCCGGGTGGTGCGCCTTTGCGCCCGGTTCGAGAATGACCCGCCACGCCAGATCGGCGGGGCCGGGTTCGACCCGGAGACGGGTTGCCTGACGATTGCATTCCACGACTCGCTCTGAGTTTCCCGCAGCGCGCTCGCATAAGACTCGACAAATCCCCCGGACCCGTTAACGATTTCCCTAAAGCGTTGTCACATTTGAAATTTTTTGCGGGTGGCGTTTATGGAAATTTTCTTTCTTCTCTTCGGCGTCGCGGCCATGTTGATCATCACCGACATGATCTCTTCCAGCAACGATGAGGACACCGCGCTCGCCAATGGCGAGGAGGCGGAGGGTACGGAGCCGGGGAACGGTGAGGATGCGCCGGGTCTGGGGCCGCAATTCGGAGATCCCGATGCCGGCCCGCCCGATGGCACCACGCTCGACATTGACGATGAGTTTGCGCGCTTCGTGCTGGATGAGGGCTATGCCGGGGGCGGGACGCTCTCGCTCCCTGCAGGTTTCGAGGATGGCATGATCCGCGCCGGTATCGACATCAGCGCCCTGACCGAGGATGCCGATTTCGTGCTCGACAGAGACGGCAACTTCACGCTGACCGTGGGGGACCTGCCGCCGACGCTGATCAATCTCGCCATTGGTGAAATCACCCTTGGCAAAGGCGATGACACAGTTGACCTGCGCCGAACGGATGAAGATGACTTCGACCCCGAGGGCGTGATTGTGAATGCCGCAGAGGGCACAAACAAAATAGATTTCGGTCGTGATCTGGCCGGTGTCTTCAACCTGTCGGGAGGGGACAATACTGTGCTGGCCAAGGGTGCGACCGTGACGATCACGGGCGGTGACAACACGCTGATCAATTCCAAATTGTCCAGCACGCGCGCCTTCTGGATCACCCTCGAACCCAATGCGGACAGCGACACCATTGTCGAGGGCGCGCGGGTCAATCTGACCGTGGCCTACACGGACATGGCTATCGCGGAATCGCGTGAATTCGAGGCCGACCGTGCGATCAATTTCTTCAACAGAACCGGTCCCTACGAGCTGACATGGGATGGCGGGTCATTCGAGACAGAGATGCTCAGATGGGTCACCGAAGACTTCAGCGGCGTCTATGACCCGACGCTGCCCGCAGGCGTCGAACGCGTTGATCCGCCCGCCGACCAGATCTCGGGCAGCCCCACTTTCGTCCTCACGGATGATTTCATCGGCGGCGGGACGATTGAAGCGCTCTCGGGAGTCATCGATACGAGCGGTCTTGATGGCAATGTGATCATCGAGGCAGATCCCTTCGGCCAGCCTCTCCTGAGACTCGAGGGGCAGGACTTCGAGCCGACGCTGCTGAAAGGGAGCCTCCTCACTGTCAAACTTGCCTCTGGCAACAACCTTGTGACGGCGCAGAACCTTTCGCTCGATATCGAGGGGGGCGAAAACACGATCGAGAATGACTCTGCAGAATTGATGTGGGTCACGATTGACGGTGGTGTGAACGACCTGACCCAACGCAGAGTTGGGGCCATGTTGATGGAAATCTCGGCGGGTGATAATACTGTCTTCATCGGCAACCGGGCAGCGGGCGAGATTTGGTTCACTGAAGAGGCCACTGGCGACACAGTCATTCGCGGCGGCAGTTTCGGTGCGTTGAGTTTCTATCAGCCAGGGCCTGACGTAACCCTTTCCATCAGCGACGCAGGCGTTGACGCCACATGGCAGGATGGAAGCGCCGAGTTCAACGCACGCCGTGACGGATTCGTTATTGTAAAGGCCTTCGAAGGCGCGACCATTGACCTGTCGGGGTTAACGGACAGCATGGACTATGAACTGCGTCTTATTCTTTATCCCTTCAATGTCGAGGAAGATGGCACCAGCGTTTCGGCGGAGACCACGTTCATCGGCGAGCCAAATGACAAGATCGACATCAGGAACGAGGTATGGAGGCAGACATTCGTGCGTTGGTTGTGAGAATGCTCATCACTGCGTCCAATGCCTGGCGGGATATCAGGTTTCAGGGGGCCCGCTTGGCTTGTCCTGACCCTTCTCAGATCGCAGCCTTGCGGCTTTCCTCAATATAGATTTCGCGCAATCGTAGCGCCATAGGCCGCGTGGCGCTATTCGTCTTGACAGTTCTCAGCCTGCATTCATAACTGCAGGTCATTTCCGATAAGGTTAAGCCATGGATTTCGGCCTGCTTTTTGTTCTGCTTGGGGTCGGTGCTGTTTTTGCCCTGACAGACATTTTTTCATCATCGGGGTCAGAGTCTGACACACCCGATCCGGAAAATTCCCCCGACCACGATACGGACGCCCCTGTCGATCCGCCAGATGATGCTGAATTGCCGGACGGGGTTGACGTAGTCGAAGATCCGGAAACGGGCGCATTAACCTTCGTTATCACGGACGAATTTTCCGGTGCAGGTATCTTGTCAGGTGTCCCCGGAATGGCCGACATCCTGGATCTGTCAGAGTTCAGCGGCAATGCATCCGTCACCGAAAATGACCAGGGGGAGGTATTCCTGCAGATCGAAGACGAAAGCACTGAACCGACCTTGCTGACCGGGATTAATGAAGTGATCCTGGGGCCTGGCGACAATGTCGTGAATGTCGGCAGCGTGCCCGGCGGATTTGGTGTCACTGCGACCGAGGGCACGAATTCCATCACGGCATGGCGTGGTTTGCTGGATGTCACGCTTCTGGGTGGGACAAATTCTGTTGATATGGCAGATTCCGGGACGCTGACCGTCGCGATCGCCGGGGGCGAAAATCGGATCGTTCCGGATGAGGACGTATCCGGGACAGTCACAATTCTGGCGGGCGCGACAGGGGAGACCACCTTGGACACAGAAGCGTTCATACCAGTCGTCTTTGAGCGTGAAGAGCCCGGGCTTCAGATCACCCCAGCCGAAGCGTCCGACGGTGCGATTGTCACTTGGGAAACCGGCCGTATCACCATTGTAAACGGCACTGAGATCATTTTCCCGGAAGAAGGCGCAGGAGCGGTCTGATCACCTGCTCTGTCCGGCTATGGGGCGCGCTCTGCAAAAGCACGTGTCGCGTATGCCCGACTCTACGGGAAACGCGGGCGCGCTTTTTCAGATCGCAGCCTTGCGGCTCTCTTCGATGTAAATTTCGCGCAGCCGGGTCGCGAGCGGCCCCGGTGTCCCATCTCCCAGCGCCACCCCGTCAATCGCCACCACAGGCATGACAAAAGCGCTGGCCGAGGTCATGAAGGCCTCATCCGCCGATCTCGCCTCTTCCAGCGTGAAGCTCCGCTCTTCCACCGGCATCTGCGCCTCGCGCGCGAAGCGCAGCACCGCCGCGCGGGTAATCCCGTGCAGGATATCGTTGGACAGCGCCCGCGTGATGATCCGCCCATTCTTGATGATATAGGCATTGTTCGAAGTGCCCTCGGTCACGCAGCCATCCTGCACCATCCAGGCATCATCCGCACCGGCCTTGAGAGCCATCATCTTGCCCATGCTGGGATATAGCAGTTGCACGGTCTTGATATCCCGCCGACCCCAGCGCAGATCATCAATGGTGATGACCTTGATCCCCTTTCGGGCCTTGGGGCTGTCCACCAAAGCCGGGTTGGACTGGGTGAAGAGCACCACGGTTGGTTCGGTCGTTTCGGGGTCAGGGAAGACGAAATCGCGGTCTCCGGGTGCGCCGCGCGTCACCTGCAGATAGATCAGCCCATGTTCAAGGCCGTTCCGGGCCTGCAGTTCTCGATGCACCTCGAGCCAGGTGTCGCGGGCCATCGGGTTGCGTATTCCAAGCTCGCCCAGAGACCGCTCCAGCCGCGCGAAATGGCCGTCGAAATCGATCAGCTTGCCGTCAATGACGGTCGTCACCTCATAGACCCCGTCGGCCATGAGGAACCCGCGATCAAAGATCGAGACCTGCGCTTGATCCTCGGGCTGGTATTCACCATTGACATAGACAATCCGGCTCATGTGTTACAGTCCTTCGGGTAGTTTTCGGACGGCCCCCTGCGCGGCCGATGTGGTGAGCGCAGCATAGGCCCTGAGTGCCGTCGTCACCTTGCGCGGGCGCGGCTTGGCGGGCTTCCAGCCCTTCGCATCCTGCGCCTTGCGGCGTTCGGCGATTGTCGCCTCATCCACGGCGAGATGAATGGTCCGGTTCGGAATGTCGATCTCGATGTGGTCGCCCTGCTCCACCAGCCCGATCAAGCCGCCCTCTTCGGCCTCGGGCGAAACATGCCCGATGGAAAGCCCCGAGGTGCCGCCCGAAAAGCGTCCGTCCGTGACCAGCGCGCAATCCTTCCCCAGCCCCTTGGACTTGAGATAGCTCGTCGGGTAGAGCATCTCCTGCATCCCCGGCCCGCCGCGGGGCCCCTCGTAGCGGATAATCACGACTTCGCCTGCCTTGACCTTGCCGGTCAGGATGCCGCTGACCGCGTCATCCTGCGATTCAAACACATGCGCCGGGCCCGAGAATTTCAGGATCGAGTCATCCACCCCGGCCGTTTTCACGATACAGCCCTGTTCGGCCAAATTGCCGAACAGCACGGCCAGCCCGCCATCCTGACTGAAGGCGTGCTCTTTCGCGCGGATCACACCACTCTTTCGGTCCATATCCAGCGTGTCATAGGCCCGTGACTGGCTGAATGCCTGCGTCGTGCGCACCCCGCCCGGTGCTGCCTTGTAGAAGTCATGCACCTCGGGGTCATTCGTGCGCATGATGTCCCACATATCCAGCGCCATGCCCATGGTCGGGCTGTGAACTGTCGGCAGATCGCGATGCAACAACCCCGCGCGGTCCAGTTCGCCCAGAATCGCCATGATCCCGCCTGCGCGGTGCACGTCCTCCATATGCACGTCATCCTTGGCCGGTGCGACCTTGGACAGGCATGGTACCCGCCGCGACAGACGGTCGATATCGGACATGGAGAAGTCGATCCCGCCCTCATGCGCGGCTGCCAGCAGATGCAGCACGGTATTCGTGGAGCCGCCCATGGCAATATCGAGTGACATGGCGTTCTCGAAGGCCTTGAAGCTCGCGATATTGCGCGGCAGGACACTTTCGTCATCCTGCTCGTAATAGCGCTTGGCCAGATCGACCACGACATGGCCTGCGCGCAGGAACAACTGCTTGCGATAGGCATGAGTGGCGAGCGTCGAGCCATTTCCGGGCAGCGACAGGCCCAGCGCCTCGGTCAGGCAGTTCATCGAGTTCGCGGTGAACATGCCCGAACAGGACCCGCAAGTGGGGCAGGCTTCGGCCTCCATCGCCTGCACCTGCGCATCCGAGTATTTGTCATCCGCCGCCACGACCATGGCATCCACGAGATCGACCGCCTTGGTCACGCCTTCCCACTCGACCTTGCCCGCTTCCATCGGCCCGCCCGAAACAAAGACGCACGGGATGTTCAGCCGCATCGCTGCCATCAGCATACCCGGCGTGATCTTGTCACAGTTGGAAATGCACACCATCGCATCGGCGCAATGGGCGTTGACCATGTATTCCACCGAATCCGCAATCACCTCGCGCGAGGGTAGGGAATAGAGCATCCCGTCATGGCCCATTGCGATTCCGTCATCGACGGCAATGGTGTTGAACTCCTTGGCCACGCCGCCCGCTTTCTCGACCTCGCGCGCGACCATCTGGCCCAGATCCTTCAGATGCACATGGCCCGGCACGAATTGCGTGAAGGAATTGACAATCGCGATGATCGGCTTGCCGAAATCGCTGTCTGTCATGCCGGTTGCGCGCCAGAGCCCGCGCGCGCCGGCCATGTTGCGGCCATGAGTGGTGGTGCGGGAACGGTATCTGGGCATGGGTCATCCTCCTGAAGCTGCGCCACCCTTAGCGCATGGGCGGTTGCGGGGGAAGATGCGTCAACCCCAGAGCTCCGGCAAGGGGGGGTGCGCACCGCTTTCGTCGTAGTGAAGCGGGGGGTCACGATCTTCGGCCAGCAGCAGCGGGCCATCCAGATCGACAATCTCCGCCCCCTGCGCGACCAGTGTGGCGGGTGCCATGGCCAGCGAGGTGCCGACCATGCAGCCCACCATCATGCGGTAGCCCTCGGCCCGTGCCGCCTCACGCAGCGCCAGCGCCTCGGTCAGTCCGCCAGTCTTGTCGAGCTTGATGTTGATCATGTCGTACTTGCCCTTGAGGCCCGGCAGACTTTCCCGGTCATGGCAGCTCTCATCGGCGCAGACCGGCAAGGGGCGGTCGATTTCGTTCAGCATGTCATCGGCCCCAGCAGGCAAAGGCTGCTCGACCATCGCCACGCCGAGCCGCAGCAGATGCGGGGCCAGATCAGCATAAACCTCCGCCGACCAGCCTTCATTGGCGTCAATGATGATCCGCGCTTCGGGCGCGCCACGCCGCACTGCTTCCAGCCGGGGCATGTCATCGGGCGTGCCGAGCTTGATCTTCAGAAGCGGCCTGTGCGCGTGCTGCCGTGCTGCCTGTTCCATCTTCTCGGGTGTGTCGAGCGACAATGTGAAGGCCGTGACCACTGGCCCCGGCGCGGCCAGGCCGGCACACTCCCAGACCCGCTGCGCCGCGCGCTTGGCCTCCCAGTCCCACAAGGCGCAATCCAGCGCATTGCGCGCGGCCCCCGCAGGCAGCGCCGCCTGCAACCCGGCGCGGTCGATCCCTTCCTGCACGCTCTCGATCTGCGCGCGCACAGAGGCCATGCTCTCTCCGTAGCGCGCATAGGGCACGCATTCGCCCTGTCCGGTGATCCCGTCGCGCGTCACCGTGACCCTCAGCACATCGGCATGGGTTCGCGATCCGCGCGCGATGGTGAACACTTCGGCCAGTGCGAAGCGCTCTTCAAAGATCTGCATCCGCGAAGCCCTTTCATCCTTGTCCAAATATCCTGGGGTGAATTGGGCCAACGGCCCAAGAGGGGCAACGCCCCTCATCCCCGCTCAAATCACAGCCAGCGCATCGACCAGGCGCCCCGCGCCATGGCGGAACGGATCGACAGTTGGCAGACCCATCCGGGCCTCGACCTCGGCGCAATAGGCGATGGCCTCTGCATCCGGCATCGCCGCCGTGTTGATCGAGATCCCCACCACCTGAGCCGCTGGGTTCGCCACGCGCGCCAGATGCAGCGCCGTGTCGCGCAGGTCTTCGAGCGAGGGCAGGCTGTAGCCCGGCAGCCCGCGCATATGCGTGCGTGTGGGCTCGTGGCTGAGGATCAGCGCATCGGGCTGGCCGCCATGGATCAGGGCCATGGTGACGCCGGAATAGGAGACATGGAACAGCGAGCCCTGGCCTTCGATCAGATCCCAGTGGTCGGGGTCATTGTCCGGCGACAGCCACTCGATGGACCCGGCCATGAAATCGGCGATCACCGCGTCGAGCGGCACCCCGTCGCCGGTGATCAGGATGCCGGTCTGGCCAGTGGCGCGGAAGCTGGCCTTCATGCCGCGTGCGATCATCTCGCGCTCCATGCAGAGCGCCGTATACATCTTACCGACCGAGCAATCCGTGCCCACTGCCAGACAGCGCTTGCCGCGCCGCTTCTCGCCATTGGCAATCGGGTATTTCACCGATGGCACGCGCACGTCATGCAGGCCGCGCCCTGTCGCATCGGCCACGGCCTTGAGGTCGGGTTCATCGCACATGAGGTTGTGCAGCCCCGAGGCGAGGTCGAAGCCTTCCTCCAGTGCCATCACAAGCACTTTCTTCCACGCCGCCGAGATCACCCCGCCGCGGTTCGCGACACCGATGACCAGCGTCTTTGCACCCGCCGCCTTCGCCTCGGCCAGCGTCATGTCGGGCAGGCCCATATCGGCGCGACAGCCCTCCATGCGCAACTGACCCAGCGCGAATTCGGGCCGCCAGTCCTTGATGCCCTGCGCCACCTTGGCGGCAAGCGGGTCCGGGGCATCGCCGAGAAACAGCAGATAAGGGGTCTGGATCATGGAAGCCTCCGAGGAACTGGCTGGAACAGGGTGCAGTTTTACGCAAGGCTTGCGCAAATTCTTGGGAAAGACGAGGGGGAGATCACAAAATTGCGGGATTATCTGCGATGAAGTCGGGACTCTGCACAAGAAATGCCAATCATTCCACTGCGCGCCACTGCGCCGCATTGCAGCGCAGTGGTTTTCGCATTTGCAGAAAACGCCTTGCGCGACCCTGCGCAACATAATAACCCGTAGCGCATCGCCAGCGACACATCCTGACCTGAAAGGTGCCCTCAATGAGCTTTCGCCTGCAACCCGCGCCACCCGCCCGCCCCAATCGCTGCCAGCTTTTCGGTCCCGGTTCGCGTGTGGCGCTGTTCGAGAAGATGGCAGCCTCGCAGGCCGATGTCATCAATCTCGACCTCGAGGATTCGGTTGCGCCCTCGGACAAGGATCAGGCGCGGGCCAATATCATCGCCGCCACGCATGAAGTGGACTGGAACAACAAGTATCTGTCAGTTCGAATCAACGGGCTGGATACGCCCTACTGGTATCGCGATGTGGTCGATCTGCTGGAACAGGCGAGCGACCGGCTGGACCAGATCATGATCCCGAAAGTGGGCTGCGCGGCCGATTTCTACGCGGTCGATGCGCTGGTCTCGAGCATCGAGGCGGCGAAGGGGCGCGGCAAGCCTATCAGTTTCGAGGTGATCATCGAATCGGCTGCCGGGATCGCGCATGTCGAGGAAATCGCAGCGGCCTCGCCGCGGTTGCAGGCCATGTCGCTGGGCGCGGCGGATTTCGCGGCCTCGATGGGGATGGCCACGACGGGTATCGGCGGGACGCAGGAAGACTATTACATGCTGCATGATGGCGCACGCTACTGGTCCGACCCCTGGCACTGGGCGCAATCGGCCATCGTCGCGGCCTGCCGGACGCATGGCGTGCTGCCCGTGGATGGCCCTTTCGGTGATTTCAGTGACGATGAGGGCTATCGCGCGCAGGCACGGCGCTCGGCCACGCTGGGCATGGTTGGAAAATGGGCCATCCATCCCAAGCAGGTGGCGCTGGCCAACGAGATCTTCACCCCGTCGGAAGAGGCGGTCGCGGAGGCGCGCGAGATCCTCGCTGCCATGGAGGCGGCCAAGGCGCGCGGCGAAGGCGCGACGGTTTACAAGGGGCGGCTTGTCGATATCGCCTCGATCAAGCAAGCGGAAGTGATTGTCCGGCAGGCGGAGATGATCGCGGGCTGAGC
>SKIF01000023.1 GCA_007116575.1 Paracoccaceae bacterium | reverse complement strand
TTCTTGCGCTGAATATCCATCAACAACTCGGTCACAGCGGCCTGAACCGACACATCCAGCGCCGAGACAGGTTCATCGGCCACCACAACCTTGGCGTCGCCTGCGAAAGCCCGCGCAATGCCGACGCGCTGCTTTTGCCCGCCCGAGAGCTGGCGCGGCATCCGGTTTGCGAATTCGCGCGGCAATTTGACCAGATCCAGAAGCTCCAGCATGCGCGCCTGCCGCTCTGCTGTGGTCTTGCCGACCTTGAAGATCTCCAGCGCCCGGATGATCTGCGCACCCACGGTCATGGACGGGTTGAGCGTGTCGAACGGGTTCTGGAACACCATCTGCAGGGTCGAGACTGTATCGGTATTGCGCGCCTGAATCGGCGTGGATTGGACATTCTCGTCAAAGAGCATGATCTTGCCCGAGGTGGCCGTTTCCAGCCCCATCAGAACCTTGGCGAAGGTGGATTTGCCGCAACCGGATTCGCCCACAATGGCCAGTGTCTCGCCTTCGCGCGCGTCGAAACTGAGGGTTTCATTGGCCTTGACGACTTTCGGATCACCCCCCGAGAAGAGGCTGGAGGCCGCGACCTCATAGTATTTGCGCACATCATCCATGCGCAGGACCACATCGCCGATCTGCGTGGCGGCTGTTTCCCTGTCGGAACTCCAGGCCGCATTCCAGTCGATCTGATCGATGCGCAGGCAGCGGCTGTCATGGCGGTCATCGCCGGTGATCGGGGCCATCTTGATGTCATGCGCGTCGCAAAGCCCTTTCTGGAAATAATCGCAACGCGGGCCGAAATTGCATCCCTTTGGGCGTTCATGCGGCAAGGGGAAATTACCGGGGATCGCACGCAGCGGGCGCGAGCCCTTGTTGGCGCTCGGCAGCGGGATGGCGCGGAACAGGGCCTGCGTATAGGGGTGGCGCATCTTGTTGAAGACATCGCGGATATTGCCCGTCTCCACCGCCTCGCCCGAATACATGACGCAAAGCCGGTTGCAGGTTTCCATCACCAGCCCGAGATTATGGCTGATGAACAGCATCGATGTGCCGTATTTGCGACCCAGCTCCTTGACCAGATCGACGATGCCCGCCTCGACCGTCACATCGAGCGCTGTGGTGGGTTCATCGAGGATCAGCAGCGCAGGGTTCGCCATCAGCGCCATGGCGATGACGATGCGCTGCTGCTGGCCGCCCGAGAGCTGGTGCGGATAGGCGTCAAGGATGCGGTCCGGGTCGGGCAGGCGCACAT
Organism: Paracoccaceae bacterium; assembly: GCA_007116575.1. Classification (GTDB taxonomy): domain Bacteria; phylum Pseudomonadota; class Alphaproteobacteria; order Rhodobacterales; family Rhodobacteraceae; genus Roseinatronobacter. Next base: position 3,703 of record SKIF01000023.1, on the reverse strand, counting down.
CGGCGACCAGTTGCCGGGCGCGGGCGCGGGCCTGATCTGCCGCCATGTTCTGATGGATCATCGGCACTTCCATCAATTGCCGCCCGATCTTCATCGCCGGGTTCAGCGAGGCCATGGGTTCCTGATAGATCATCGCGATTTCCGAGCCGCGGATTTTCGCAAGCTCCGCGGCGCTCATCGTGTTCAGATCACGGCCCTTGAACTTGATCGAGCCGCCCACGATGCGGCCATTCACGCCCAGATCCTGCATGACGCCCAGTGCAACCGTGGATTTGCCGCAGCCGGATTCGCCCACCAACCCCATCGCCTCGCCGGGCATGACAGTGCAGGAAAAATCCATCACCGCCGGGATTTCGCGCAGCCGGGTGAAGAAAGAGATCGAGAGGTTCTCGATCTCCAAGATGGGTTTGGATTTGTCCCAATCAGTCATGGCGCAGGCTCCTGTTGCGGTGGAGTCAGCGGGGGTCTGACACCCCCGCACACCCGTTGGACTATTTCTTGCGAGAAAATGAACATCAATCCTTCAAACTTTCTTCGCGCAGCCCGTCGGCGAGCAGGTTCAATCCCAAGACCAGCGACATCAGCGCGATGGCAGGCGCAAGGGCCGCATGGGGGAAGACAGTCAGCAAGCGGCGGCCCTGATTGATGGTCGAGCCCCAATCCGGGCTTTCAGGCGCGACGCCAAGGCCGAAAAAGCCCAGCGTGCCCAGCAGGATGGTCGTGTATCCGATGCGCAGGCAGAAATCGACGATCAGCGGCCCGCGCGCATTGGGCAGGATTTCCCAGAGCATGATATACCACGGCCCCTCGCCCCGCGTCTGGGCGGCGGCAACATAGTCGCGGGTCTTGATGTCCAGGGTGATGCCGCGCACGATGCGGAAGACAGTCGGCGCGTTCACAAAGACCACGGCCACAAAGACATTCAGCAGATTGGGCGACATGCCCCAGACGCCGAAAGGGTCGGCGTTGAAGGCCAGACCCGAATAGGCCCAGAGCCCGATCACCAGAACCGCGCCGACATAGAGGTTGCGCTTTGCCGGTTGGGTGAAATAGCGCGCGTTCAAGAGGACCGTGAAGAACAGGACCGGCATCAGGAACAGGATACCTGCCATGACGCGCGGGATCGCGGTGTTCTGGATTTCGGGCGCAACCAGCAGAAAGAACAGCAGGATGACCGGGAAGGCCAGCACCAGATTGGCGAGGAAGGTCAGCCCTGTATCCAGCTTGCCCCCGATATAACCTGCCGGCAGGCCCAGCGAGATGCCGATCATGAATGAGATCATCGCCGCAAAAGGGGCGATGCGCAGCACTTCGCGCGCGCCGATGATCATGCGCGAGAAGACATCGCGCGCCAGCGCGTCACCGCCGAGCAGAAACACCTCGTAGCCGCCTGCCGGATCGCGCAGCGGCGTGCCGGGGACTGCGTTGCGCATGCCGCTGAATTGGGCCAGCGGATCATGGGTGATGATCATATTCGCAAACAGCGCCGCGAAAACCCAGAACATGACGAGCGCAAAGCCGATCATGCCGACGACGGAATCGAACAGCTTGCCATAGAGGCCAAGGCGGCGCTTGAAACTGATCGAGACGGCAAAGAGCGCGATCAGCGCGGCCCAGACCGGCAGCAGTTGAATGAAGAGGCGACCAAGAATGTCGAGCCAGCTTAACGGGTCCATGATGCCACGCCTCCCTTACGATACGCGGATGCGTGGGTTGAGATAGACATAGCCGATATCCGAGATCAGCTGTGTGAGCAGCACGACCAGAACCGCCACGACCGAGGCCGCAAGCAAGAGTTCGATATCGTTATTCGCGGCGGCCTCGAACAGGGTCCAGCCAAAGCCGGGATAGCTGAACAGCACCTCGACGATCACCACCCCGTTCAGCAGCCACGGAATTTGCAGCATGATCACAGTGAAGGGCGCGATCAGGGCATTCCTGAGCGCGTGGCGCAGCACGATATTGGGGAAACTGACCCCTTTCAGGCGGGCGGTGCGAATATATTGCTGGGTCATGACTTCGGTCATCGAGGCGCGTGTGATCCGTGCGACATAGCCCATGCCATAGAGCGCAATCGTCATCACCGGCAGGGCGAAGTTCCAGAAGGTGATCTGTTCCAGCGCCGAACGCGCATTGCCCTGAAACAAGACTGGCCCGTCGATCCAGCCCCAGGAAACCAGCAGCGGCGACAGCCCCACTGTGGAGGAGGCCAGCAGCGCGATGAACACCACGCCCGACACATATTCCGGCGTCGCGGTCGAAGCGATGGCGAAGGTCGAAAGCGTCCGGTCGGTGCGCGAACCCTCGCGCATGCCCGCAAGCACGCCCACGATCAGCGCCATCGGCACCATGACGATCAGCACCCAGAGCATCAGGATCCCTGTCGCGCCCAGCCTTGCGCTGATCACTTCCGAGACAGGGGCGCGGAAACGGGTGGAATTGCCCCAATAGCCCTGTATCAGCCCGCACCGGGCCGGGGCCGCGCCGGGCTCTGACGTATCGGTCAGACGGTAGCAGCGGCCGGTCATGGTGCCGTCATCGCTCTCGCGCGTCCAGCCCGGCGCCACGCCCAGCCATTCGCCATAGCGCACCAGAATCGGCTGGTTATAGCCATTGCGCTCCAGCCAGCTTGCCACTTCTGCATCCGACATCCGCGATCCGGCTTGTGTCAGCGCCAGAGTTTGCAGTTTGGCAGGCAGATTGGTCAGATAAAAGACGACGAATGTCAGGCAAAGCGCCGTAACAAGCATCACACCGATACGGCGGGCGAGAAAGAGGATCATGGGGCCGTCCTGTCAGCTATGGCACTTGACGCGTGCAGTGGCTTTCGGTCACGCAGCGCCCGCCGGGCGCTGCGTGCAACACGCTCAGGACAGCGCGTAGTGCTGGTAGCGCACCTCGAAGGTCGGGTGCATTTCCGCGTTCAGGATATTGGGGCGCTTGTTGCGATACAGCGAGCGCCAGTAGGGCTGGATCAGCACGCCTTCGTCCAGCATGATCTGCTGGATTTTTGCCATCACTTCGCGGCGCTCATCAGCATCGGCGATGCCATTGGCCTCGTCCAGAAGAGCGTCGAATTCGGCATTGGCAAAGCCTGCTTCATTCCAGGCCGCGCCACCACGATAGGCAAGGTTCAGCACCTGCACCCCAAGTGGGCGCATGTTCCATTCCGTCGAGGAAAACGGATAATTCAGCCAGTCATTCCAGAAGGTTGCGCCCGGCAGGATGGTGCGTCTGATGTTTATGCCTGCCGCGCGGATCTGTGCGGCAACACTGTCACAAGTCGCGGCCTGCCAGTTGTCGTCGATCGAGATCAGCTCGAATTCCTCATCGGCCATTCCCTCGGCCTCGATCATGGCGCGGGCGGCCTCGGGATCGAAGGGCGTGCCACCTGTCGGGGCGTATTCGGGATGGATCGGGCAGACATGGTGGTTATCGGCCACAGTGCCAAGGTCATTATAGCCCAGCTCCAGAACGATCTCGTTATTCACGGCCATCTGAAGGGCGCGGCGCACATTGACATTGTCATAGGGCGCTTGCGTCTGGTTGAAACGCACAGCCAGGGTCGAGGCCGTGATGGCCTCTGACTTCGGCATGCCGATCGCGTCGAAAATATCGATGAAATCGCCGGTGGTCTGGTAGGTCAGGTCGATTTCCCCACCTTCGGCCGCAGCCAGCCAGGCGGCGGGATCCGTGCCCAGAT
>SKIF01000018.1 GCA_007116575.1 Paracoccaceae bacterium | reverse complement strand
GGCTGCCCCCCGGACCCCCGCTTCAGGGGGTCCACGGACCCCCTGAAAACCCCCGTGGATATTTGGGCAAGGATGAAAGTCAGATGGCGGCGGCGAGTTTCTCGCGGCGTCCGACCAGTTCTTCGGCCACAAGGAAGGCCAGTTCCAGCGACTGGCTGGCATTGAGCCGCGGGTCGCAGGCGGTGTGGTAACGGTCCGAAAGGTCCTCGTCAGTGATCGCGCGCAAGCCCCCGGTGCATTCGGTCACGTCCTTGCCGGTCATCTCGAAATGCACACCGCCGGGGATCGTTCCTTCCGCATTGTGGATGGCGAAGAATTCGCGCACCTCGCGCAGGACCGATTCGAAGGGCCGGGTCTTGTAGCCCGAGGAAGACTTGATCGTGTTGCCGTGCATCGGATCGCAGGTCCAGAGCACATTGGCCCCTTCCTCGCGCACCGCCCGGATCAGGCGCGGCAGATGATCGCCCACCTGCCCCGCGCCAAAACGCGCGATCAGCGTCAGCCGCCCGGGCTCGTTCGCGGGGTTGAGCGTGGCTATCAGGCGCTTGAGGTCATCGGGGCTGATCGAGGGGCCGCATTTCAGCCCGATCGGGTTCTGCACGCCACGACAGAATTCAACATGCGCGCCATCGGGTTGACGGGTGCGGTCGCCGATCCAGATCAGATGTCCCGAACCCGCAACCGGCAGGCCCGAGGTCGAATCGACCCGGCACAGTGCTTCCTCGTATTCCAGCAGCAACGCTTCATGGCTGGTGTAGAAATCGACCGTCGCCAGATCGTCATTGGTGGCCGAAGTGATCCCCGCCGCAGTTAGAAAATCGAGCGTGTCGGTGATGCGCGCGGTCATCTCGCGGTAGCGCTCGGCCTTCTCGCCCTCGGCAAAGCCCAGCGTCCAGGCATGGACCCGGTGCATGTCGGCATAGCCGCCCTTGGAGAAGGCACGCAACAGGTTGAGACTGGCCGCGGCCTGGGTATAGGCCTGCAACATGCGATCCGGGTCTGGAATGCGCGCCTCGGGCGTGAAATCGAACCCGTTGATGATGTCACCACGATAGCTGGGCAGCTCCTGACCGCCCATCACCTCGGTCGGTGCCGAGCGCGGCTTGGCAAACTGGCCTGCCATGCGGCCCACTTTCACCACCGGCACTTTCGCACCATAGGTCAGCACGATGGCCATCTGCAACAACACCTTGAACGTGTCGCGGATGCTGTCGGCGGTGAATTCGGAAAAGCTCTCGGCGCAATCGCCCCCCTGCAACAGGAACGCCTCGCCCCGCGCCGCGGCACCGAGCTTGCGCTGAAGCGCGCGCGCCTCGCCGGCAAAGACCAGCGGCGGGTAATTCGCCAGCCGCGCCTCGACGGCGTGGAGCGCATCCTGATCGGGATAATCCGGCATCTGGATACGCGGACGGGTGCGCCAGGTCGATTTGGTCCAGCCTTCGCTCATGGGAGCCTCCAGGTTCTCGTCATCATTCCACGACGCGCCATGGCACCGGCTGTCGGGCTTGCGCGCTGATATACAAAACCGACGCCCCTCATGCAAACGGATTGCCCTTGCGGGAGCGCACAAAACTTGATTGTGTCGCTCGACAAAGTCCGGCGATGAAACAGTCATGGCAATCGATTCTCACTCCCGACCCACCCGGCGCGAGACCGGAAACCAGCGGCATGTCGTTTTCCTGCTGCTGGACCGCTTCACTCTGGTTGCCTTTGCAACTGCGATCGAGCCTCTGCGGCTCGCCAATCGTGTTGCTGGCCGCAGATTGTTCAGCTGGCAGCTTGTCAGCGAGACCGGTGCGCCCGTGAAATGCTCGAACGGAACGCAGATTTCAGTCGATTCCGGGCTGGAGGATGTTGCGACCGATGCCTTGATCCTTGTCTGCGGCGGGCTGGACATTCAGCGCGCCACCACTCCGGCGGTGCTGTCCTGGCTGCGCAAGCGTGCGCGCCACGGCAATACGCTGGGCGGGCTGTGCACAGGGACATGGACCCTGGCCAAGGCCGGGCTGCTCGACGGGTACCGCGCCACGATCCATTGGGAAAACCATACCGCCCTGGTCGAGGATTTCCCCGAGGTCGATCTGCAGAAATCGGTTTTCGTGATTCACAACAAGCGCCTGACCACGGCAGGTGGCACCGCCCCGCTGGATCTGATGCTGGCGCTGATCACCAACAGCGAAGGGACTGATCTGGCCCATGCGGTGGCCGATCAACTTGTTTATTCCGCCATTCGCACCAACCGTGACACCCAGCGACTGTCCATTCCTGCGCGCATCGGGGTGCGGCATCCGAAACTGGCGCGGGTGATCGAGATCATGGAAAGTCATATCGAGGATCCGATCAGCCCCGCCGATCTGGCCGCGCAAGTCGAGATGTCCACGCGCCAGCTCGAGCGCCTGTTCCGCCGCTACCTGAACCGCAGCCCGAAACGCTATTACATGGAGTTGCGGCTGGAACGCGCGCGCAATCTGCTGATGCAGACCGATATGAGTGTCATCAGCGTGGCGCTGGCCACGGGCTTCACCTCGCCCTCGCATTTCTCGAAATGCTACCGCGCGCATTACGACACCACGCCCTATCGCGAACGTGGTGCCCATGCCAGCGAGAACGAAGAGATGCTCTGAGGCTCAGAAGGCATCCGCCGGAATGGCGTGGCGCTTGTGGAAACGCACGCGCACGGTCATGCCCCGCATGTGCCCGATACAACCAGCCAGACGCAGGATCAGAAGTCGCGAATATCGGCGTCGGCGATGAGTTCCTGAAGCTTCACATTTGCCATGTCGCCAAGGCGGCGATCAAAGATCATGTCCTGCACCATCTCATCACTGGGCGGTTCGTCGAACTCCAGCTGGCGGGTGCATAGCATCAGCACCACCAGATTGCCGCCCTCTGTTGTGTTGGCCGAAATCTCGTTGCGATCCAACCGTGCAAGCTCGACCGCATCCGATTGCGGGATCTGCTGCATCAGCGCCTCGTGCTCGACCAACGCCTCCTCGGGCAAACCGCGCGCGAAAGGGCCTAGCCCGGCGCAGTGGCGCACGGTGCCCTGCATCTGCGCCACGCGGGCGAGATTTTCCTCGCTACGCCCGCCCGGCAGCAGCAGACGCTTGTAGGTCAGCGTCACCCGGTCAGCGGGAATGTCGCGCTGGCTGTCAGTGGCGCGCAACTGGAAATAGGCAATCGCGCCGCTTAGCGAGATCGGGCCGATGATCTGCCCGGGACGGGCATTGGCCAGCGGCTCGGCGATTTGCCCTGGCAGGTTCTCAACCGGCATCCAGTCCAGCCGCCCGCCCTGGTCTCGCGACCCGGCAAGCGAGAATTCGCGCGCGATGCTCGAGAACTCATCGGCACTGCGTGCCGATTCGATCATGTCCATGATCTGGCCAACGGCATCGGCGAATTGCGGATCATCGGGCAGGAAAATCTCGGAGATCAGCAGCCGCTGACGCCCCAGGATGGCGGCCGTGTCTTGCGCCCGCAGCGCGTCGGACCCCGACACTGCCACCAGCGGCGGCAGGCTGCTGCCGATGGCCTTGCGCCATAGCAGCCCGGCCTCGACGAAATCCTCGAAAGTGCGGCGATCCACCCCGAACTCGGCCAGTGCGGACAGGAACTCCTCGCTCGACAGCTCGGCCCGCGCGGCGAATTCGGACATGCCCTCGCGCAACTCGTCCTGATCGACCCGCAGGTTCTTGCGCCGCGCATGGTCGCGCTGCACCGCTTCCTCGGTCAGGCGGCGCAGGGCCTCTTCGCGCATATCGCGCGCACCGGAATTGAGCACCTCCATGAACAGGATGCGCTGCTCGACGTCGTAATTGGTGATCACGCGGTCATTGACCTGACGGGCCGGGGCAAACGGGTTCTGGGCCTGCGCCGCAGGCGCACCCAGCACGACGCTTCCAATCACCAGCCCGAGCGCCAGCCCGGCCCGCAACACTTGAGAGATGTCGATAATGCGCATCAGGTCAGGTCCGCTTCTTGCTACGGTTCCGGCATCCCGGTCCCGCTGTTCCGGTATAAACGGGGGCCGGATGTCCGACCCTTCCGCAGGGATTACACACTTTGGCCGCCAATGTCATCACGACCTGGCCAGATTTGTCCATGCCCCACCTTTACAGATCGTTGCAGGCCCGTCGAGCCCGCGATGGATTGCCGCCAATGCCGAGGATGTTGATGTTCAGCCCGACACTGGTCGAGGCGGTGGGCCTTGTTGGCGAGGCAAAGTCACGCTCGATGCCCAGATCCACACGCAGGCACTCGTTTTCATAGTTCAGGCCGAACGTGGCATGCGCCGCACGCCGCTCCGCGACATCCACGCGCCAGCTCATCCGCGCCGTCCAATCCTCGGCAAACTGGTGGTGCCCGGCGAAGCGGAGTTCCGATGCCGCCTCATCGCGGTTTTCGAACGGGTTCGCGCGGATCTGAATGTAACTTGTCGAGATGCCGAAACTGTCGGTGGCCCAGTCCAGTTCGAAGGCCGTGCGCTGCAGTCTGAACTCATCCGAGATCAGGCTGCGACTGCTCAGGCTCAGCCCCTCGACCGTTTCGACACTGCCCGCAAGCAGCCAGGCCGATGTCTGCCCGGCAAGCGGCGAGCCGTCCGGGAACTGGCCCAGATCGCGCTGCCGCCAGATCCGGCCCAGCGTCAGCGTGCTCGACCATCCGTCAGGATCATACCGGGTCCAGTTCAGCCCCAGATTGGCGCGCAGCCCGGCCTCGCGCGCATCACGACCGCCGAAACGGTCATAGGTGAACAGATTGCCCTCATCCAACTCGGGCATCCGGCTGGTCTCGTTGGGCAGCGCTGTCACCTGGTCGCGGCTCCAGATCACCTGCGCAACCGGCTCGATCAGATGTGCCGCCCCGTCCGGCCCGCCCGCGCGCAGCAGCGGCCAGCGCAGTTCGACCATCGCATTCGGGGTGACGCGGGTTCGCGATGCGGGAAAGACACCGCCGGTAT
>SKIF01000132.1 GCA_007116575.1 Paracoccaceae bacterium | reverse complement strand
GCCATGCGACGCTGCCAATGCGCCCACATATGCGGCATGTCTGATACCTCTGCATTGACATTCCTGCCCCCCCCTCACACATGTAGGGCGACCTGATCGTGCCGGATCTCGCGCATTCAACAGAGGAAATTCATGGCAGTCGTCGTCGTCGAATCGCCCGCCAAGGCCAAGACAATCAACAAATATCTGGGGTCGGGCTACACTGTTCTTGCCTCCTACGGTCATGTGCGCGACCTGCCGCCCAAGGATGGTTCGGTTGATCCCGAGCAGGACTTCGACATGAAATGGGAGGTTGCGAGCGACTCGCGCAAGCATGTCCGCGCCATTGCCGAGGCGCTGAAAGACGACCCCGAACTGATCCTTGCAACCGACCCCGACCGCGAAGGCGAGGCGATTTCCTGGCACCTGACCGAGGCACTGGCAAAATCGCGCGCCTTGAAGAAGGGCACGCCGGTCAAGCGCGTCGTCTTTAACGCGATCACGAAATCCGCCGTGACACAGGCGATGGAGTCACCGCGCGAGGTCAATATGCCGCTGGTGCGTGCCTATCTCGCGCGACGGGCACTGGATTATCTGGTGGGCTTCAACCTCTCTCCGGTGCTGTGGCGCAAGCTGCCGGGGGCAAAATCGGCAGGCCGCGTGCAGTCGGTCTGCCTGCGCTTGATCGTCGAACGAGAAATGGAAATCGAGGCGTTTCGCGCGCAGGAATACTGGAGCGTCACTGCCAGCCTGACCACGCCGCGCGGGCGCGAGTTCACTGCACGGCTGGTCAGCCTCGCGGGCAAGCGGCTGGACAAGTTCGACATCGCAACCGGTGAAGCTGCTGAAATCGCCGTGCAGGCCGTGCGCTCGCGTGCGCTTTCCGTGCAATCGGTCGAAGCCAAGCCCGCCAGCCGCAACCCCTCTGCCCCGTTCATGACCTCGACCCTGCAGCAAGAGGCAAGCCGCAAGTTCGGCATGGGTGCAAAACACTGCATGAGCACTGCACAGCGGCTCTATGAGGCGGGCTACATTACCTATATGCGGACCGATGGCATCGACATGGCGCCCGAGGCGGTGATGGCCGCGCGCGATGTGATCAAGGATCGCTACGGGGCCGATTACGTCCCGAAATCCCCGCGCATGTACAAGAACAAGGCCAAGAACGCGCAGGAGGCACATGAATGCATCCGGCCCACGGACATGGCGGTGAGCCCCGACAAGTTGAAACTGACCGACACCGATCAGCGCAAGCTTTATGACCTGATCTGGAAACGCACCATCGCCTGCCAGATGGAGGCCGCGAAACTGGAGCGCACCTCAGTCGAGATCGGCGCAAAGGACGGGCAGGTTGGCCTGCGCGCAACGGGGCAAGTGGTGCTGTTTGACGGGTTCCTCAAGGTCTATGAGGAAGGGCGCGATGATGTGGTCGATGAGGACGACAAGCGTCTGCCGCAGATGGCAAAGGGCGATGCGCTGGAGACCCGCTCGGTCGCACCCGAGCAGCATTTCACCCAGCCGCCGCCCCGTTACACCGAGGCCACGCTGGTCAAGAAGATGGAAGAACTGGGCATCGGGCGGCCCTCGACTTATGCCAGCATCATCACCACGATCCAGGACCGGGGCTATGTCATCAAGGACAAGAACCGCCTGATCGCTGACGACAAGGGGCGGCTGGTCACGGTCTTTCTGGTCAATTACTTCCGGCGCTATCTGGAGTATGATTTCACCGCCGATCTGGAGAGCCAGCTTGACGATGTCTCGGCGGGGGATCGTGATTACAAGGAAGTGCTGGACCGGTTCTGGCGCGAGTTTTCGGCGGCGATTGCCGAGACCGCTGATCTGCGCATCAGCGAAGTGCTGGAGAAGATCGACGAGGTTCTGGCGCCACATCTCTATCCGCCGCGCGAGGATGGAAGCGATCCGCGCTCCTGCCCCAAATGCGGCAATGGTCGGCTGAACCTGAAGACGGCACGCTCGGGCGGAGCGTTCATCGGCTGCAACAATTATCCCGAATGCCGATATACCCGCCCGCTTGCTGGCGAGGATGAGGGCAATGCCGAGTTGGCGGGGGATGGCAAGCTACTGGGCCATGACAATGGCGACCCGATCAGCCTGCGCACGGGCCGCTTTGGCCCCTATGTCCAGCGCGGCGAGGCCACGCAGGAGGTGCCCAAGCCCCCGCGTGCCTCGCTGCCCAAGGGCTGGGAGGTGGAGAGCATTGATCTGGAAAAAGCGCTGATGCTGCTATCACTGCCGCGCCCCATCGGCCCGCACCCCGAGGATGGCGAGTTGATCGAGGCGGGCATCGGACGCTATGGGCCCTATGTCAAGCATGGCCGGAAATATGCCAACCTGCCCGAGGTAGAGGAAGTCTTTACCATCGGCATGAACCGCGCGGTCGAGGTTCTGGCCTCAAAGCCCACGCGCGGTCGAGCCGCCACGTCCGAACCACTGCGCGTACTGGGCGACCACCCCGATGGCGGTGCACTGCAGGTCATGAAGGGGCGCTACGGGCCTTATGTGAAATGGGACAAGGTGAACGCGACCCTGCCCAAAGAGATGACACCCGAAGAGATCACCCTCGAGCAAGCTATTGACCTGGTTAATGCCAAGGCTGCTTCAAAACCGCGAAAGAAGGCGGCGCCGAAGAAAACCGCGACAAAGGCCAAGAAACCCGCGGCCCGCAAGACAGGAGCCAAAGGCTGACCGACGCGCCAGGTGCAGTTGACTTCGTGCGCGCGGCGGGTCACTAGTCAGGGGTCACGGAAAAACGGGGAACAGCGTCATGAAGAAGGTGTATGGCTCGGCCGCCGAAGCACTTGACGGAGTATTGTTTGACGGGATGACCATTGCGGCGGGCGGCTTCGGCCTGTGCGGCATCCCCGAATTGCTGATCGACGCGATCCGCGAGGCAGGCACCAAGGATATCACCATTGCCTCGAACAACTGCGGGGTCGATGATTTCGGGCTGGGGGTGCTGCTCAAGACCCGCCAGATCAAGAAGATGATGTCCTCCTATGTCGGTGAGAATGCCGAATTCATGCGCCAGTACCTTTCGGGCGAACTGGAGCTGGAGTTCAACCCGCAGGGCACGCTGGCCGAGCGGATGCGTGCGGGCGGCGCGGGCATTCCCGGCTTCTACACCCGCACCGGCGTTGGAACGGTCATTGCCGAAGGCAAGGAGCACAAGGAATTCGGCGGCGAGACCTTCATCCTCGAGCGTGCCATCTGTGCCGATCTGTCCATTGTGAAGGCATGGAAGGCCGATACCACAGGCAACGCGATCTTTCGCAAGACCGCACGCAACTTCAATCCGCCCGCAGCCAAATGCGGCAAGATCTGCGTGCTGGAAGTGGAAGAGATCGTGCAGCCGGGCGAGCTAGACCCCGATCACATCCACCTGCCCGGCATCTATGTGCATCGTCTGATTCAGGGGCAGCACGAGAAACGCATCGAACAGCGCACCACGCGCGCGGCTTGAAGAGGGAACGATCATGCCTTGGGACCGCAACCAGATGGCCGCGCAGGCGGCGCAGGAACTTGAAGACGGTATGTATGTCAATCTCGGTATCGGGATTCCGACGCTGGTGGCCAATTACATTCCGGAAGGCGTGCAGGTGACGCTGCAGTCCGAAAACGGCATGCTGGGCATCGGCCCATTCCCGACCGAAAACGAGGTCGATGCCGATCTGATCAACGCGGGCAAGCAGACCGTCACCGCCCTGCCCCATACGGCCTATTTCGACAGCAGCGAATCCTTTGCGATGATCCGCGGCGGCAAGATCAACATGGCGATTCTGGGCGCGATGGAAGTGGCCGAGAATGGCGATATCGCCAACTGGATGATCCCCGGCAAGCTTGTGAAGGGCATGGGTGGTGCGATGGATCTGGTCGCGGGCGTGGACCGGGTGATCGTGGTTATGGACCACACCAACAAGGCGGGCGAGTCCAAGCTTCTGAAAGCCTGCACGCTGCCGCTGACCGCGCAGGGCGTGGTGAAACGGATCATCACCAATCTGGGCGTTATGGACGTGGTCGAGGGCGGTTTGAAGATCATCGAAACTGCCGATGGCGTGTCCGAGGCGGATATCCGCGCCGCGACCGAGGCCGCCATCGTCAACTAAGGCGCGGGCGGGGGGCTTACCCCGCCTGCCCGACCCGGAACACGCAGCCATCGCTGGGCAGTTCGGGAACAGTGCTACACAGACCCCGCGCGACCAGCCACGCAGCCAATACCTTGGGCACATAGTCGCGCGTTTCGGCAAAGGGGGGCACGCCGCCATTTCGGCGCACGGCCCCCTCACCGGCATTGTAACCGGCGAGCGCCAGCACCACGTCATTGTCGAAATGGCCCATCAGCCAATCGAGATACTGCACGCCACCGCGGATATTCTGAGTGGTGTCAAAGGCGTCACTCACGCCAAATCGGTCCGCCGTGGCCGGGATAAGCTGCATCAGCCCCTGCGCGCCTGCGGAGCTGACGGCATCGGCCTGCCCCGCCGATTCAACCGCAATCACCGCCAGCGCAAGGGCAGGCGACACGCGCGTGCCGACCGAGGCACGCAGGATGTCCGGCCCATGCGCCGCCGCGATATCTTGCAGGAATTGCATCCGTGGCGGCACGACCCGCTTGCCCTCTGGTGGCGATGAAAGCGTTTCGACGGCTTTGAGGAAGCGGCCCGAATGATCTTCCAGCCGGGGCGAGACATGGCTCCAGAACCACCCATAGCTGGACGCAACCGGGCCGGGGCTTGCCATATCGGGCGGGTCCACTGGTACGGGGGCGGGCACGACCGCCAGCCTGCGCGCCTGCTCGTCGGGGTCAATCTGGACTGTGATACGTAGTCCTGCAGGTGCGCCAGTGGCTTTGTCGGGCACAGCGATGCGGCGAAAGGTGAAATCCTGCCCGCTACGCGAGATGGCGGTGTCACTGGCCTGCGCCGCTGTCGGTTGGGTGCCCAGCAATGCTACGCCCAGCACGCCAAGGGCAATCCACCCTGCGGTCACGCATGAAATCTGCATCGGGCTTAACTGCTCT
>SKIF01000056.1 GCA_007116575.1 Paracoccaceae bacterium | reverse complement strand
GGGGCCTGTGCGGGCGCGGGGGCCGCGGCAGCCGTTGGCGACGGCGCAGAGGCCGCCGGTGCAACCCCGGTCAGCTGCGCCTGCAACTGATCCAGCTGCGGACGCGCACCGGGATTGGCTGCGCGGGCCACGCCGAACAGTTCCTGTAACTCGGATTGCGAGGCGATGGCGCTCGACTTCTCCAGCGTCGGCTGCATCTGGCTAAAGCCTGTGCAGGATTGCAGCGTGTTGCGATAGGTGGTCAGCGCCGGCTGTTTCTGTCCGGCCAGCACATACATGTCGGCCAGCAGCCAGGCATTGTTGATCCGCTCGCAGCTCATGAGCTGGGGCGAGCGGCGGGCAATCGCAATCGCCTGCGTGGCGTTGCGCGAGGTGACAGCGGTATCGAAATTGTCCTGCGCCTCGCTCAGTTCGAGCACGCGCAACATTTCGGAGGGCGGAGTCCAGCCTGCCACGCTCTGGCGGCCGCTCTCGATCGACTGGCGCGCGCCGGAAAAGTTCCGCCGTTCGATCTGCTGCCAGATCGCACCTTCATCAACCGCGCTCTGGCCCGTGGGGGCGAGAAGCTCGTTGAGGTCGGAGGGCGGACGCCAGTCGGGATAGGCCAGCCGCAAGCGCCGCAATTCGGCCTGCGCCGAAACCTCGTCATTATTCTGCAGGTAATAGCGCAGCGCACGCAGGTCGGCATTGTCGGCTGTCTGCGCAAGCAGCGGCTGCCCGGCGGGCAGCAGGCATAGCAGGACGCCAAAGGCAAGACGGCGCAGGGCTGCGGGGCGGGAGCAGATCAAATCGGCACGCATTCCGGGGACTTCTCCTGAACGGCAATCATCGCGAAGAGCTGCAGGGTTGCCGGATAGTAAGGTTGATCAGACGTGAAAGGCGGGATCGCAGCGCCCAGTTCTCGCGCGCTGGAGCAGATTGTCAGTCCTGCAACCGCGCGGTAGCCCGGATCATCGCTGGTTTCGAGCACGACACCTGACATCGGCTCAATAACCATCGGAACACCGCCATCCGGCTTGAGGTGGCGTTCATAATGAGTGGCCATCCGACGCACTGCCATATGGCTTTCCAGCCGTGACCAGATCAGGAAGAGCGGCACGCGCACCGCCTCATAGCCAGTATTGGCGGGCATCATTTCCGACGGGACCATGCCCTGCGCGGTGATGTCCACCCAATCGGGCACGAGCCCTTCGCGGGCCAGTGCGTCGAGCAGGGTCTCGCCCATCTGGGCACAGGTCGCCAGCGTGCTCACACCAGTCGCAACCGCCAGTTCGCGCATCGCTAGTGGCATGTAATAGGATGGATTGATCGTCAGGCGCCCGTCATGAGAGAAGCCGTGAACCGCTGGCAGCAATACCTTGCGATCAGGATTGCCAGGCATGCCGACAATGCAGCTTTCAGCCAGTGCGTCGGCAATTTCCTGAGCGCGGCGCAGATAGCTGCGCTCGCCGAATATCGCGGCCGCCCGCACCAGTGCCCAAGCATAGAACAGATCGCCATCGGAAGCATTGTTGCGGTCCGGGATCGGGTTGGCCTGCCCGGGCAGCCAGCGCCAAGCCAGCAACGGATCGGGCCGTATCGCGAGGGTGCGCTCGGTCCACTGGAACATCCGGCGGAATGCATCGGCATCGTCGAAATAGGTGGCAAGCACCATACCATAGCCCTGCCCTTCGGAATGGCTGGCCTGATCTTGCAGGGTGTCGATCACCCGCCCATCCGACGCCAGAAAAGCATCCTTCCACGCCTGCCAGAGCGGTCGGGCGGTGCGGGCCAGATCGTCGCGGGCACGGCCCGATGCCTGACCTGCCAGCACCATGGCCCCGAGTGCAGGCGCGCTGGTCAGCAGCGTGCGTCGCTTCATGTCTTGTCCTCCCTTGTCGAGATCACCAGCCGCAGCGCCACAAGCGCCGAGAGCACACCCAGTCCGAGCATCAGGATTGTGTAGAAAATGGGGCGCGCAGAAACAAAATTGCCCATCGCGAACCGGAAGTTTTCTCGTGACCAAGGCTCTAGCAGGATCGGCCGGCGATCCGGGGCCATCCAGCTTTGCCACTGGCCGTCAAGGTCGAGCACCGACACCTGTCCGCGCGGGCCGCCGCCATAGCTGCGCGCGGCGGCGATGGCATGGGCGATTTCCTGAATGTCGGAATCGGGGCTGCGCAACATCCAGATCTCGTCCGGGCGCGACGGGTCGAGCTGGAACAGCACCGCCTGCCCGCGCTGCTCTGCCAGCCAACGATTGAGCTGGTCGCCATTATGCGGGAAGATGCGGCCCACCAGCCACTCCACATGCTCGCTGAGCGTTGCCCAGCCCGCACTCAAAGCTACCGAAAAGCCGCGCTGCTCTTCGCGTCGCACATTGAACGGATCGGGGCCGCCGCGCTCATTGTCGGACGCGATGAGCTGTTGGGTGAAGCGTTCGGTGTTCAGCACCGTATCCTCAAGCAGTCGCCTGTCAGCACGATGATGCGCCGATGGCACCGAGCCGAGATCCTCGAGCGAGATCAGATGCAGCGTCGAGGGCCGAAACTTGGAACGGGTGCGCGACACAGCCGCGCTCAGGGTGATGACATCAGTGGCTGAAAAAGCGCGCGCGCTCATCTCGTTCAAGCGCAGACTGTCCGGGGTCAGTGCGGCGAAGGCAAGGTCCATGTCGGGAATAGACATGGACGGGCTGTAGGGCACGTTCAGTGTCGAGCTGTCGCTGATGCGCAAAAAGGGTACATCACTTGTCGGACAGGGCAGGTTGTCCGGATTGCCCGGCACGAACAGTTCGAAGGCCAGGATATTGGTGCCCGGATTCATCAGCCGCGCCTCGAAATCGATCGGGAAATCGGTGATCGGCACACCACCTTCGTCGCGCAGGGGCAGCAGCCTGACCGGGGTACCATTGACCTTGACCAGAAGTTGCGAATTGCGCGGCAGGCCAGTGGCGTAGGCATAGTCCAGATTGATCCGCGCCTTGGCCGAGGTCAGCACAAGCCAGTCATTCGGCAGCCGGAACGGGTAGGAGCGGATGGCATAGCGCTGCGAGAAGGTCTCGGTTTCCATGCCGAAACTCGAAAACGTCACATTCTGCTGTGGCGTGACCATCGGTGGCAGCGGGTCGGGTGGGACGGCTGCAATCTCGGTCAGCGGGGCAAGCAGCGACTCGGGGCGGGTACCCTGCGCGACTTCCAGCACCATGACCACGGCCCCGTCACCGCCAGTGCGGAACGAGACCCGGCTTTCGGCGGCGGGCAGGATTGTAATGCGCGCCAGATCGGGCGTCTCGGATGCGACGGACCAGTACTCGGGGAAGGCGAAGGCGACCGGGGTTCCCCCCAGCACCTGGTTGATACGCTGCACCAGATAGTCGCGCCACACGACCTGCTCGGAGCCCAGCCCCTCCAGCCCGCGGATCTCGACCGGCCTGACCCCGGCGGCCTGCGCCGCCAGCCCCATCATGAAACTGTCGATTCCGACTTCAATCCGGCTGCGCTCGACCACAAGGCCGGACCGCGACAGGTCAATATCCGTCCAGATATCGAACGAGGCTTGCGGCCCGCAGAAGATGCGGTGGTGCTGCCGGAACTCGACCTGTACCCGGTTGCGCCCCGTGCGCAGAAGTTCGGGCGGCAACACGAATTCGTCAGTACCGAACTCTTCGATATGGACGAGATTGCGCGTGCCGATCTCTTCGCCATTCACCCAGACCCGTATCACCGAACGCTCAGGCAGATTGTTGATGCCCGAAATCGTGCGCAACTGCAGAATCTGCTGACCTGCGCTTGCGGTTGTGTAGAGGTCGAAATTCACCATCTCGCGCTCGCCCGAAATGCGCGCGATACCCTGGCTTAGCGGGTAATCCATGTCGATCAGGCGCAATGGTGTGACCCAGTTCCGGGACAGGCGCGGCACGCGGGCAGGCTGGTCCTCGACCGATGTCGCGCCACGCAGGATACGCGACGAAACCGGAGCAAATTCCATCTCGTCCGAAAGATCCAGTCCGTCCTCATCGGGCAGCACGATCAGCCCGCCACCACTGCTCTGGGCCTGCGCGGCGCCGACGGACACCACCAGCGCCGTCAGGCAGGTACATCCGACAATGCAGACCCGGCGCAGATTCTGGACAAGCGACGCCTGTGTCAGCTCCGTCATGGCACCACCTTCAAACCGTTGCTGCCCTTCGGCAGATGCATCTGTGCGGCCAGTTTGCGCGGGGTCGACAGGTCTTTCGGCACTGGCATGTCGGGATTGGCGACCGCCGGATCAAATGCTTCTCCAAAGGCCAGCAGATGCACAGGTTCATCCGTGTCGATCTGACGCAGGCGGGCACGTTCAGCGGCAGCACGACGCCGCGCGGGTTCGGCAGCCAGCGCCCGCAATGTATGATAGACCGACGTGAAGGACAGGCCGAACAGCACATAGGCCATGCCGCGCAGCATCCCCATGGGTTTGTTCTTGCTTTCGCGGATCGCCTCCCAATTGGCACTGTCGCCAAAGATCAGATGCGCGATGGTCTCGCGCGTCTTGAGCGGCTGGTCAGGGTCGTAGCGCACGCCCAGAACAGGACCGGAGTTTGTCCGCTCGACATGCGCGACCTGCACCCGGACCACATTCTCCAGATGCGGGGATTTCGGGAATTCGGGCGTGAAATAGAAAATATACCCTTCCCTGATCGCGTTGAGTTCGTTCATATCGGTATCTGCACCGGGGATGAGCCGGATCTGCGCGCCCCCGGTCGAGGAATCGAGCACCTGCGCGCCAGTGAAGCTGTAGGCCCCGTTATTGCCAATGGCGGCCACAGCGGGGACGTTCATCTTGACCCGCGGCACCGTCCGGCGCTGCTGGCGCTCGGCCACCGAGCGCAGCGCGGCGGACAGGATCAGGAAGTTGAACACGGCCCAGCCGCCCACGATCATCAGGATGTTATGGTCACCCGGAAACATCACCCAGCGGACCGCTGCCGCGATAACGCCCAGCCCGGCCAGCGCCCAGATCACCAGAAGCGGTTTGAACATGGGCGAGACAAAATCCTCTTCGAGCGTCTCATCTTTGGCGGTGACGTTAAACTTGGCTCCGCGTGGCTTGAACACGGTGCGAAGCACGATCCCCGCCAGATAGGGAGCCTGCGCGGATTCGTAGATCTCGGAGATCAGCGGCCACCGGACCCGCGCATAGAGCGCGTTCTGAACCATGAAACTGACCGCCATATAGGCGCCCATATAGACCAGCACTTCCTCGATCGTGGCGACGAAGATCTGCAACCCGAAGAACAGATAGGCCAGCGGCGCAAGAAAAAAGACCATCCGCACCACGGGGAAGAACCAGAAGGTCATCGAGTTGAGGTAACACAGCCGTTGCGTCAGGCTCATGCCCTTGCGGCGCAGCGGGTTCTTGAGCATGAAAATCTGCATCATGCCAGCCGCCCACCGCCCGCGCTGCTGGATGAAGCTGACAAAGGTCTCGGGCTGCAGCCCAGCGATCATGGCGTGATCGACATAGAGGCTCTTCCAGCCCTGTGAATGGATCTCCAGCGCGGTCTCGGCGTCCTCGGTAATTGTCTCGCCGGAGAAGCCGCCCACTGAATCGAGCGCCGCGCGACGCAGCACGGCAGCCGAACCACAGAAGAACGCGCCGCCCCAGCGGTCGAGGCCGCGATGGCCCTGATGATAGAACATCTCGTTTTCCGGCGGGCAGTCGGGGCGCAGGCAGATATTGCGCTCGATCGGATCGGCATTGAGGAAGAAGTGCGGCGTCTGCACCAGAAAGAGCTTCGGATCTTCCACGAAATACCCGACGGTGCGGGCCAGAAAATCGCGGCTGGGAACGTGATCGGCGTCGAACACCACGACCAGATCGCCATCGAGCCGCTCGAGCGCGGCGGACATGTTGCCGGCCTTGGCGTTCTCGTTGCGCGCGCGGGTCGAATAGACCACGCCCAATTGGGCGCAAAGGTCCTGCAACTCGGCACGCCGCGCCCGCGCCGCGCGCGCCTTTGCCGGGTCTTCACTGTTGCAATGTTGATCGGTCCCGCCGTCATCGCACAGCACCACAGTCCGCTTGTGGGCGGGGTAATGCATGTTCTTGGCCGCAGACAGCGTGATTGCCAGCATTTCCGCTGGCTCGTTATAGCTGGGCACGAGAATATCGACTGTGGGCAGATCGGCCGCCCGCACCTTGGGCGGCAGGGTGCGGCGCACGGGGTCAGCCGAAATGAATGAGCTGATGAAGAAGATGAAGATCGCATAGGTCTCAACGATGAGAAGCGCCACAGCAATACCGAAGGACAAGGGCATGTCCATCGGCGGCAGCGTCTCGGTCACGCGCCAGGCCCAGTAGCGCATCACCAGCGTACTGGCGACGGCCAGCAGCAGAAAACGTACCAGGATATTCTTCATCGTGAAGGGCTTGAGCAGCGCCACCGCCACCACGGCAAACAGCCCGAAAGCCCCCTGCGCGGCGGTCGATGTCGGAATAGTCGCCATGACCGCCAGCGGGATCACCAGCGCAAACCAGACGAGAGCGAGAAGAATCTCGCTTAGTCTCAGTCTCCTGGTGGCAATCAGCAAACTCATCTACTCAAACCCCTTACAGATATACCTATCCCGCATGGGGCAGACCCAGCCTGAAAGCGCGCTCGCCCAGTGGCCGCAATGCGTCGTCCACGCTTCCCGGAACACAGTTGCGCATCATGATGTCCAGCGCGCGTGCGCCGCGTGGCAATGCGCGCGCACCGGTCTGCGCCCGGCGGAAGGCCAGCACGCAGATCAGATCGCCGCCGGGGCGCAGCACGCTATAGGTGATGTCGCCAAATGAATCCGAGCGTGCGGTCATCGCGCCTTCCGTGAGCGTGCTGAAGGGCGAGGGAGCCCCCCCGAATTGCGACAACATCTCGTCGAGCTGAAACCGCGAGCGTGCCCCGCGACCCGAGGTCTGGGCGCGCAGCATGATGACATTCTCGCCCGCCAGCGTGGTGGCGTTGGGCAGGGTCACTCGCTGCTCGATCGCATCACCGAGATTGCGTTCCAACACGATCAGCGCCTGCGGCACATCGATAAAGGTGCGGGTGACGGCGACCGGGCGGTACTCGGTCAACGCCTCTTGCAATTCGGTCGGGCTGTCAGGGTTGAAACTGGATGAAATCTCGCACCCCGCGAGCGCGACGACTCCGAGTACCGACAGGACGACCCGTCTCAGACGAGGTGAAATCTGTGCGATATTAACTGCTCTCATGCCCCTGCCCGCCGGGCGGTACGACACACGGGATCGGCGCAAGGCGGATTACCATGCGCAGGATCACCTGGGTGCGTCGGTCTGAAGACCCGCCCATTTCTTGCCCTTGCCTCTGTGCCATGCCTCTTCTTCGTGAAAAGCTACGGCCTGATTACTGCTTGTTATTCTTGTCCTAAACGTGACTTAACCATGACTATAACCAAACAATATCAATTTTTGCAATGTTATTGGGCGTGGGATGGTTTTTTTGGACCGGGAGCGCATTGGCCGCACGCGGGAGCGATGCAACCTTTACAGTCAAACCGCGCCACACGCCGACGGGCGGCGACAAGCCCCTCAATATATGGACAGATACTCAGCCAATGCCACAAGACATGCTGATGTTCGCGAAACCGACAGGTGTGGCCCGTTAGGCACACACCCGCAGCCGCAGCGCCGCTATCTGATGCTCAGCGCCGCGCACGCGCCTTCCCGATTTCGCGGTCGAGCACATTGCGCAGCTTGTCCACCGCCCCGGTCAAGGCCGACTGGATATTGTCAGCCGTATGAGTTGCACTGACCGGCTGGCGGCCCTGCAGCCGCGCTTCGGCCATACAGCGCTTGTCATCGGGGCCGTGCTTGGGGCCGTTCTCGTCCTTCAGATGCACCTCGATACGAGTAATCTCGCCCGAGACAGCCCCAAGTTTCGACTGCAGCACCGTTTCGACAAAGCGCACGACATCCTCGCGCCCGGCGATGGTGTTGTCGGTGTTGACCTGAATCTGCATCTCGACCCTCCGTCATGCTGTTTCCTCAATGGGTAAGCACTCGGACAGGCCAGTGCAAGGATCAGCGCCGCAGATATTCGTTCAGCGTGCAGGCCGGAGCATCACGGCGCAGCACATGGCGCGCGGTCAGCCGCCAGTCGGCAAGGTCGAAATCAGGGAAAAAGGTATCGGCATCGGGCAGGTCCAGATCGACCTCGGTGATCAGCAGCCGGTCAGCGAGCGGCAGGAAAGCGCGGTAGATCCCTGCCCCGCCAATCGCATAGTGCCGCAGATAGCCTTGCGCGCGGGCCGCTTCTCGGGCCTGATCGAGCGGCAGGAACAGCGCGTCTTCGTGGGCTTCGGGCCGCGAGGTGACGATGATGTTCAGCCGCCGCGGCAGCGGACGGCGCGGCAGGCTTTCCCATGTCCGCCGCCCCATGATCACCGCCCCGCCCAGCGTCTCGCGCTGAAAGGCCGCGAGATCTTCGGGCGCGTGCCAGGGGATGGCGTTGTCGCGCCCGATGGCTCCGTTGCGCGCGCGGGCGACGATAATGCTCAGCATCTCAGACCGCCACGGGCGCGCGGATGGCGGGGTGCGGGTCGTAGCCCTCGATGGCGAAATCCTCATAGCGGAAATCGAACAGGCTCTCGGGGCGGCGCAGAAGGTGCATCTGCGGCAGCGGGCGTGGGTCGCGGGCCAATTGGGTGCGCACCTGCTCCATATGGTTGGAATAGATATGCGCGTCGCCCAGCGTATGGACGAAGGTTCCCGGCGTGTAGCCTGTCACCTGCGCCAGCATCATCTGCAACAGCGCGTAGGAGGCGATGTTGAACGGCACGCCAAGGAACATGTCGGCCGAACGCTGGTAAAGCTGCAGATGCAGCTTGCCCCCGAGCACCCGCACCTGCCAGAGCGTGTGACAGGGCGGCAGCGCCATCTCGGGCACATCGACCGGGTTCCAGGCCGAGACGATCATGCGGCGACTGTCGGGCGTGATGCGAATCTGCTCGACCAGCGCGGCAATCTGGTCGACGCCCCCGAAATCGCGCCATTGCCGGCCATAAACCGGCCCCAGATCGCCCGTTTCATCGGCCCATTCATCCCAGATGGTGACGCCGTTATCTTGCAGATATCCGACATTGGTATCGCCAGACAGGAACCATAACAGCTCGTGAATGACAGATTTCAGATGTACGCGCTTGGTCGTGACCAGAGGAAAGCCATCGGCCAGATCATAGCGCATCTGCATCCCGAATACCGACAGCGTGCCGGTGCCCGTGCGGTCATCGGACGGGGTGCCGTGATCGAGAATATGCTGCAAGGCGTCAAGATACTGCCTCATGGTGCCCCCTGCCTACCAAATGCGGTGGTAAGATCTCGCATATTGGTGCAACCCCGCGCAAGAGAAAAGACCGCACCGCTTGAACAGCTTGCTGCGCGCGATATGCTCACGGGCAACGACAGAGGAGTGCTGCAATGAAATATCTGCATACCATGGTCCGGGTGAAGGATCTGGAGAAATCTATCGCCTTTTACAAGCTTTTGGGGCTGGAAGAGACGCGCCGCCATGACAGCGAGGCTGGGCGGTTCACGCTGGTCTTCATGGCCCCGCCGGGACAGCCCGAATGCCCGGTGGAACTGACCTGGAACTGGGATGGCGATGACGGGCTGCCATCGGACAGCCGCCATTTCGGCCATCTTGCCTATGGGGTCGAGGATATCTATGCCAAATGCGCCGAATTGCAGGCGGCGGGCGTGACCATCAACCGCCCCCCCCGCGACGGGCGCATGGCCTTTGTGCGCTCGCCCGACAATATCTCGATCGAGCTGTTGCAAGAGGGCGACCCCCTGCCACCGCAGGAACCCTGGGCCAGCATGGAGAGCACGGGTCACTGGTGAACCGCTACAGCCCCAGCCGGTCGCGCAGGGCGAACCATGTCATCGCCAGCACCAGAAGCGGGCTGCGCAAGGCCCGCCCACCGGGAAAGGCGGGCAGGCGCAGCCCGGCCATCAGGTCGAACTTCTCGGCCTGTCCGGCCACCGCCTCGGCCATGATCCGGCCCGCGAGGCTCGCCAGCGCGACACCATGCCCCGAATAGCCCGAGGCCGACAGCACATTGGGCGCGACCCGCATGAAGCAGGGCAGGCGTGTCCGGGTGATTGCCAGCGTCCCGCCCCAGGCATAGTCGATGGCCGTGTCCGCGAGTTGCGGAAACACTTCCAGCATCGGTTTGCGCACCGTGCGGGTGATGTCGGGGAAGCGGTAGCCATAGCTCTCGCCACCGCCGAACAAGAGCCGCCGGTCCTGTGACAGGCGAAAGTAATTGATCACGAACTTGCTGTCGGCCACGGCCACATCGCGCATCAGCACAGTGCCCTCGGGCAGGGGCTCCGTGGCGATGATGAAATTGTTGATCGGCATGACCCTGGCCGCCACCTTCGGGGCCAGCCCGCCCATATAGCCATTGGCGGCGAGGATGACGTGATCGGCCTCGACCGCGCCGCTTTGCGTCTGCACGCGGGTCGTGGCTCCGGGGCGGATATCCACCACCAGTGAATTCTCGAAAATCTCGACCCCGGCGGCGATGGCCCCACGCGCAAGCCCCAGCGCATAGGCCAGCGGGTGCAGATGCCCTGCCCCATGGTCAAGCGTGCCGCCCTGATAGGCGCGGGTCCGGACGATGGCCTGCACGCCCTCGCGGTCGAGTGCCTCGACCTCCGCATAGTCATACTCACGCGCCAGTTTCTCGGCATAGGCATGGGCATGGGGCGCATCGGCGGCCTTCCACTCGGCATGCAGCACACCGGGCCGGTAGCCGCAGTCGATATCAAGCCGCGCAATCAGCGCCTGCACCAGATCGCGCGCCTCGAGCCCCAGATCCCACAGCCTGCGTGCATCGGCGCGGCCCACCATGCGCTCCAGCGCATCCTGTTCGATACGCTGGCCCGGCCCGACTTGACCGCCATTGCGCCCCGAAGCCCCGAAACCCACACGGTGCGCCTCGAGCAGGAGCACCGAATAGCCCCGCTCGGCCAGATGCAGCGCCGCCGACAGCCCGGTATAGCCGCCGCCAACCACGCAGATATCCGCCCGCCGCGCGCCTTTCAGCGGTGGACAGGGCGACAGGGGCGTGGCCGTTGCCGCATAATAGCTGGGCGGGTAGGCGCCCGCCCGGTCATTGGCAAAGAGCAGGTTCATACGTTCAACAACAGATGCTCGCGCTCCCAAGGGCTGATCACCTGCAGGAATTCGGCATATTCATCGCGTTTCACGGCGGCATAGATCTTGCAGAATTCAGGGCCCAGAATCTCGTGCAGCGGTTCGGAGTCTTCGAACAGATCAAGCGCGCCACCCAGCGTGCGGGGCAGTTCATCCTCGTCCATATAGGCGTTGGTACGGCATTCCTCGCGCGGCTGCAGCTTTTCCTTCAGCCCCAGATAGCCGCAGGCCAGCGAGGCAGCGATGCCCAGATAAGGGTTGCAATCCATCCCCGCCAGCCGGTTCTCGACCCGGCGCGAGGCCGGTGACGAGATCGGCACGCGCAGCCCTGTGGTGCGGTTGTCATAGCCCCATTCGAGATTGATCGGGGCCGCGAAATCGGGGACATAGCGGCGGTAGCTGTTCACATAGGGTGCGATCAAGGCCACTGCCGCTGGCAGGTGACGCTGCAGCCCGCTAATGAAATGCAGGAAGGTCTCGGTGTTCTCGCCGGTCTCGGTCGAGAACAGGTTGCGCCCGCTGGCCGTGTCGATGACGGAATGATGGATATGCATGGCCGAGCCTGGCTCGCCCTCGATCGGCTTGGCCATGAAGGTCGCGAACATGTCATGGCGCAGCGCCGCCTCTCGGATCATGCGCTTGAAATAGAACACCTGATCGGCCAGCAAGAGCGCGTCGCCATGCACGAGATTGATCTCGACCTGACCCGCACCGCCCTCCTGCATCATGCCGTCGATCTCGAGCCCCATCGCCTCGGCGAAATCGTAGATATCGTCGATCACCTTGCCATATTCATCTACGGCCGAGATCGAATAGGCCTGTCGCGCAGCAGCAGGGCGCCCGGTTCGGCCAATGGGCGGGATGATCGGCATGTTGGGGTCGGTGTTGCGGGCAACGAAAAAGAACTCCATCTCGGGCGCGACAACCGGCTGCAAGCCTTCGGCATGGTAGAGCGCGAGCACCTTCTTGAGCACATTGCGCGGCGCGGTCGGGATCAGTGCGCCGTCTGTGTCCTCGGCATCATGGATGATCTGCAGCGTCCAGTCAGCAGTCCAGGGGGCCGCAGTGGCAGTGCTGAAATCGGGGCGCATGATCATGTCAGGTTCCAGATCGGCCCCGTCGCGGAACTCGGCCCAGCCGCCGGTGATTGTCTGCAGAAAGATCGAGGTGGGCAGGTAATATTTCGACATGTCATCGAACTTGAAGGCAGGCATCGCCTTGCCACGCGCCACGCCGGCCATGTCGGCAATGATGCATTCGACCTCGTCCAGCCTGCGGCCGGATAGAAACTCCTGCGCGGCTTGCGGGATCTGTGCTCTCCAGTCGCTCATCTCGTCTCCGATCCGGCCCGGGCATGGGCTCTGAAATGCTCGGCTATGCGACGCGCGAGGACTCGTGAATCGCGCGGCCCGCCCATTTTCGCCTCGGCCGCCACAAGAAGCGGTTCGGGTACCAGCCCGCGCCCGCGCGTCTCGATCAGCCCGGTGATGAAATCATCCTCGAATTCGGGATGGGCCTGCACCGAAAGCCCCGTTGCGCCATAGCCAAGCGCGGCATAGGCACAAAACGCGTTGCGGGCGAGCACCCGCGCGCCCTCGGGGGGCACGATGACCTGATCCTGATGCCAGGCATTCAGCACCAGCGTCTCGCCACCGAAATCATAGTCCTGCGCGCCCACTGCCCAGCCGCCTGCGAATTTCTCGACCCGCCCGCCCAGCGCCTGCGCCATGATCTGATGGCCGAAACAGATGCCGACAACCGGCAACGCCGCGCCGAGGGCATCGCGAATGAATTGCTCAAGCGGCGGGATGAAGGAGTGATCCTCATAGACCCCGTGGCGTGAGCCGGTGATCAGCCAGCCATCGGCCTCGTGGATCGAGGCGGGAAACGCCATTGCCTCGACATGCCATGTCGCGAAGTCGAAGCGCTGCCCGCCGAGCAGGCGTTCAAACAATGCGGGGTAATCGCCCGGCTCATCGCGCAACGGTTCGGGGGCCTCTCCGGTCTGCAGGATGCCGATCTTCATCTGGACTCACTTTCAGAATTTGATCAAATGCTACAGGGCGGGTGGCCGAGAGGCAAGCCGCCCTGACTGTTATTGTCATGCATGACACATTCCGATCTTCCCGGGCGGCACCGCCCGCCCATGTGCCACACGCATGGGCAGCGCCCGCGAGCAGGTCATGGGCGGGTGGGCGGCACCCCAAGCGGGCGCTTTTTCCGGTACCGCGCAAGCCCCCGCCCTGTGCACACCAATCCCCGCCTGACCCCAGCCTCTCAAACAGCCTCCAGATACAGCGCGAGGACCTCCTGCTCCGACAGGGCCTCAAGCCCGGCCATCTCCTGCAGTTTGGTGCGGCGCATATTGTCGATCAGCATCGAGTCGAAAATTCGTGCCATCTCGGGGCTCGTGGTGAACCGATCCAGCGCCTCGCCCCAGCAAGACGGGATTCGTGGCATATCCTGTGCATAGGCATCGCCCGTGATCGGTGGAGGGGGTTCGCTCGCATCCTCGAGCCCCGAGACCATCGCGCCCAGCACCACCGCCATCAGCAGATAGGGGTTCACATCCCCCCCCGCGACCCGGTGTTCGAGGCGACGCGCCTTCGGCGCGCCGACCGGCACCCGCACCGAGGCCGTGCGGTTCTCATAGGCCCAGCACACCCCGGTCGGTGCATGAGCGTGCGGCACCAGCCGCGCATAGCTGTTGGCATGGGGCGCAAAGATCAGGGTCGAAGCGGGCATCGCGCGCAGCACGCCGGCAATCGCGTGACGCAATGCCTCCGTGCCGTCGGGCCCGCCATCGTCGAAGATATTGCGCCCCTGCGCATCGATCAGCGAGGCATGCAAGTGCATCCCGTTGCCCGACGCCTCTGCATAGGGTTTGGCCATGAAACTTGCGGCCATGCCATGCGCGCGCGCCAGCCTGCGCACGAGGATCTTGAACAGCCAGGTGTCATCGGCCATGCGCAGCGGGTCGTCGCCATGAACAAGGTTGATCTCGAACTGGCCCGGACCAGCTTCGGAAGTGGCCGTATCGGCAGCGATTCCCATCGCCTCGCAGCCCGCATAGAGCGCGTCGAAAAAGGCGTTGAATTCGTCCAGCATCCGCATCGAGAGGGTCGCCGCGCCGAAAGCACGGCGACCGGAGACTGGGCTGGCGGGCGGCTGGAAGTCCGGGCTGGAATCGTCGATCAGGTAGAATTCAAGCTCGGTCGCCGTCACGGCGCGCAGCCCTCGCGCGTCAAGCTGCGCCACGACGCTTGCCAGCGCATGGCGCGCATCGCCTTCGAAGGGGCGGCCATCGGCATGATACATCCCCATCGGCAGCATCATCGCCTCGGGTCCGAGCCAGGGAATGGGCAGGAGTCCGCGCTCGGTCGGGCGCAGGATTCCGTCCGCATCACCGGTCTCGAACAGAAGCGGGCTGCCCTCGATGTCATTACCCCAGATATCGAGATTGAGCGCGGAAAGCGGCATCTTGGCCTCGCCGCGCATGAGCTTCGCCTCGGCAGAAGCCGGCACGCGCTTCGCGCGGGCCTGCCCGTTCAGGTCGGGAATGGCGATGCGGATATTCTGCATGATCCCTCGTCTAGCGCAGGTATTGCGGGCGGAAGCGGATACGCTGGCGCCGCTCTTGCGGCAAATGCCGGTTCAGATAGCGATTGACAATCCCGAACAGACCGACAATCGCGAGTGTCAGAGCGATGAAATACGCCGCTACAATAGGATAGCCGACAAAGGGATTGAATGTCTGATCGACGAAATACCGCGCATAGTAAAAGGCCTCGCCCGCCTGTTCGCGCGCCGGAAAGGCCGACAAGAACACAAGGGTCGTGGAATGGGTCAGGAAGATCGCCTCATTGGTATAGCTCGGCCATGCCAGCCGCAGCATCGAGGGAAAGACCACGCGCCGGAAACGCGTGACGCCGGTCATGCCATAGGCATCAGCGGCTTCCAGATCGCCTTTCGGGATCGAGCGCAGGGCACCGACGAACAGCTCCGCCGAATAGGCGGTGGTGTTCAGCACCAGCACGATCAGCCCGCCAACCTGCGCCGTGGTCAGCGCCGAAGTCTGGACCGTCAGCGTCACAAAGCCCAGCGGGATATCGATACCCGCGCGCGGCAGCAGTACGAAAGCCGAGTAGAAAAAGAAGAACTGGATGAAGAGCGGCGAGCCGCGGAAGATGAAGATGAAAGTTGCTGCCGGGCGCGAGAGCCACGGGTTCTCGCTGAACTTCGCCACGGCAACCGCGACCGCGAGGAAGAAGCCGATAAAGATGGCCAGCGCCGCGAAATACACTGTCCAGATCAGACCGCTTGCGATCAGGATGATCTGATCACAGAACGTGATATCCAGCCCGCGCGGCAGCAGCCGCTCACCCCAGTTCCGACCCAGCGCACGCAGGATATAGGCGTCAAAGCTCTCGGCGCAGGTTCTCATCGGGTCCACTCCTTGGGCAGCGCCGCCCAGCCGAGTATTTCCGGCAAGATGAAAGGCAGGGGCCGGGTCATGCCGCCGCCTTTCTGAGCCGCTCGCCCGCCGCCGTGGCCTGCCCGCGCGACAGCCGTGTAGTGAGCCGCGCGAAGACGCGCTCGGAGCCCCATGTCAGGAACAGGTAGAAGCACAGCAGCACGAGGAAATACCACACCCGCCAGTCGGGATGCGGATAAGTATAGAGCGAGGTCTTCTGCCCGCCCAGCTCGCGCGCCCAGTACACCGCATCCTGCAGACCCAGCAGGAACAGCAGCGGCGTGGCCTTGATCAGGATCTGCCAGATATTCGACAGACCCGGCAGCGCATAGACCCACATCTGCGGCAGCACGACGCGGCGGAACGCCTGTGTGCGGGTCATGCCATAGGCTTCGGCGGTCTCGACCTGTGCGCGCGGAATGGCCTGCATGGCACCATAGAGCGTGTTCGCGGCGAAGGCGCCGAACACGAGTGCATAGGCAATCACGGCCATCGAGAAGGCATAGAAATCGCGCACCCAGGCAGGAGAGCCGACCGGCGGCACCTTGGCCTCGCGGCAGACGATGAAATCATTGCCCTGCCGGATCGGCTGGTCCCAGTCGGGGCAGTTGATATGGTGAAAGATCCATTCGATCCCCTGCCCCAGCGCAATCGGCACGAACATGAAGAAGACGATATCGGGCACGCCGCGCACGATATTGACATAGCCCTTGCCCAGCCAACTGACGGGCCAGATGCGCGAACGCACCGCCATCGCCCCCAAAAGCCCCATGCCCAGCGCTACGGGTGCTGTGATCGCAAGGAGCAACAGCACCATCAAAAACGAACGGTAGAAGGCGAAATGCGTGGCCGTGGTCAGGTAGCAGGCAAACCATTGCCATTGCGGCAGTGTTGCAGGATCCGTGCAGAAAGCGAACATGGCAATGGTCCGTCACTGTCCCGCGCGACGCTTGAAGCCGTCGCGCAGGGGCTGAAGGGCGTGATCAGAACTTGGCGATCCCGTCACCGAACCATTCTTCGATCATCGCATTGAGCGAGCCGTCTTCGCGCATTTCCATGATGATGGCTGTGAAAGCCTCGCGCAGCTCATTATCTGACTGACGGATACCGGCCCCGGTGCCAGAACCGGGATAAAGGTCTTCCCCGATGAAGACCAGATCGCCGCCTGAATCATTGACATAGGGCTGCAGGAAGTTCTTGTCCGCAAGCACGGCGTCGGCCTCGCCGTTGCGCACGGCTGAAATGGTCTCATCTGGTGTCGGGAATTCCAGCCCATCGGCGGATCCATCCGCGACAAGACCTGCTTGCACCGTATTGGACTGCACAGCAATGACGCCGTTTTCAATGACGGACTCATCCGTGCCTGCCAGCGCCATGTAAGCCGACGGGTCCGACGGCAGATAATTGGTCGTGAAGGAAATCACCTGGCTGCGCGCTTCAGTGATGCTCATGCCAGCCATGATCACATCATAATTTCCTGCGACAAGGTTCGGGATGATCGTGTCCCAATCGTTAAGCACCCATTCGCAAGTCAGTTCCGCGCGACGGCAGATCTCATTGCCCAGATCAATCTCGAACCCGACGATTTCGTTGTTGTCATTGATGAAATTCCACGGAGGGTAGGCTCCTTCGGTCCCGATGCGGACCACATCCTGGGCCATGGCACCTGAGGCCATCAAGGCCAGCGCTGCAAGTGTGAGTGCGGGTGTTTTCATCTGTTATCTCCCATGTTGGATTTTGGATAGTTGCCCTCAGTCCATCAG
>SKIF01000122.1 GCA_007116575.1 Paracoccaceae bacterium | reverse complement strand
CTGACCGAGCGGGCGGGGGCGCTGCCCCCGCACCCCCGGAGTATTTGGGGCAAGAAAATGGAACGGGCGGGGCGCGAGAGGCTCGGTCAGCCGGACGGACGCAGCCTGGCAGGAAGATGCCGCTGGGGGGAAGCAGGGGGACATCAATGCGCCACCCCCGCCGCGACGCTCTCGTCGATGAAGTGGCCCTCGCGGAAGCGGGTGAGGGAGAAGGCGTCGGTCAGGGGCGAGTGGCCCTTGGCGATCAGTTCCGCCATCGCCCAGCCTGAACCGGGTGTGGCCTTGAACCCGCCCGTCCCCCAGCCGCAATTGATGAAGCACCCTTCCAACGGGGTTTTCGACAGGATCGGTGAACGGTCGCCGGTCATGTCGACGATGCCGCCCCATTGGCGCAGCATCTTGAGCCGCGAGATCATCGGGAAGGTCTCGACCAGCGCGCGCACGGTTTCCTCGATATGGTGCCACGAGCCGCGCTGGGTGTAGTTGTTGAACCCGTCAGCCCCCCCGCCGATCACCATCTCGCCCTTGTCGGACTGGCTCATGTAGCCATGCACGGTATTGGCCATAACGACCACATCCATGCAGGGCTTGATCGGCTCCGAGACCAGCGCCTGCAGCGCGACCGATTCGACCGGCAGGCGGAAGCCCGCCATATCGGCCAGCGCGCCCGAGTGGCCCGCGACAACGATGCCGAGCTTGGCGCAGCCGATGCGCCCCTTGGTGGTGTTGACGGCGCTGACCTTCCCGTTCGCCGACTCGACGCCCGTCACCGCGCATTGCTCGATCACATGCATCCCCATGTCAGAGCAGGCGCGCGCATAGCCCCAGGCGACCGCGTCATGGCGCGCGGTGCCCGCGCGTTCCTGCCACAGCGCACCAAGCACCGGGTAGCGCGGCCCGTCGATATTGATGATCGGCACCAGGCGTTTGACCTCGGCGGGCTGGATGAAGCGCGTTTTCACACCTTGCAGCGCATTGGCGCGTTCGGTGCGCAGATAGCCGCGCTTCTCGTGCTCGGTCTGGGCCAGCATCATCACGCCGCGGGGCGAGAACATGATGTTGTAGTTCAGATCCTGGCTCAGCGTCTCATAAAGCGCGCGGGATTTCTCGTAGATTGCCGCCGAAGGGTCCTGCAGGTAGTTCGAGCGGATGATGGTGGTGTTGCGCCCGGTATTGCCACCGCCCAGCCAGCCCTTCTCGATGATGGCGACATTGGTGATGCCGAAGCGTTTGCCCAGGTAATAGGCTGTCGCCAACCCATGCCCGCCTGCGCCCACGATCACCACGTCATAGCGCTCGCACGGCTCGGGGCTCGCCCAGGCGTGCTGCCAGCCGCTATGCTGGCGAAAAGCCTCTCGGGCGATGGCGAAGGCGGAATAGCGTTTCATGCGCGCGCAGGCTCCGGGTCTGAAAGTCTTGGCCTGTCTGGCCTAGCCGGTCTCGCAGTGGTTTTCCAGAAGCGTCACAATCGCACCCGCCTGCGACCTACCGTCGCGAGAGACGCGATTGTGAGCCGCAGGCCCCGGTTTTGCGCTTTTTCCTCTGCGCGAGAGGCGTTAGACAAGGGCCGCAACACAGGAGCAATCATGTCAGAACTTGCGGCATATGCCGGATTTGCGCTGATCGCGCTGGGGGTTGCGCTGGTGCTGGGGCGGGCAGTGATGCGTGCCGGTGCCATCGCCGTGGCTGACGGGCGCGACCGCGCGATGAAGGTCTATCGCGACCAGCTGGCCGAGGTCGAGCGCGACCTTGCGCGCGGTACCTTGGGCGAGGCCGAGGCCGAGCGGCTGCGGCTGGAGATCTCGCGCCGCATCCTCGATCTTGACCGGGGCGAGGGCGCGCGCCCGGTGGGTGGCCCGGCCCCGCGCGCGATGCGAATGGTCGCGCTGGCCATTGTGCTTTTGTCAGTGCTGGGCGGGGGGCTTCTCTACATGCAAGTCGGCGTGCCGGGCTATCGCGACATGCCGCTGCTCGAACGTCACGCGCAGGCCGCCGAGATCCGCCGCGACCGGCCCCGTCAGGCCGAGTTGCAAGAGCGGTTTTCCGCAACCATGACCGAACCGCCTGCCTTCGAGGGACGCGCGGAACTCGAACCGATGGTGGAGCAGTTGCGCGAGGTGATGGCGATCCGCATCGAAGATGTGACCGGCTGGCGCTTGCTGGCGCAGAACGAGGCGCGGCTGGGGAATTTCGCGCAGGCCATCGCGGCGCAGGAGCGTGTGGTCGCATTGCAGGGGGCAGGGGCCACGCCCGGTGATCAGGCGCAGTTGCTGGACCTGATGGTGATCGGCGCGGGCGGGATTGTCTCGCCCGAGGCCGAGGCGGTGATTGAACAGATCCTGCGCGGCGACCCGGCAAATGGGGTGGCGCTCTATTATACAGGCCGGATGTATGCCCAGACCGGGCGACCCGACATGACCTTTCGCATCTGGCGCAGGCTGCACGAGCTAAGCACCGCAGATGCGCCCTGGCTGCCCGAAATCCGCGCCGCCCTGCCGGAACTGGCGCAGATCTCGGGCGAGCCGCGCTTCACGCTGCCGCCACTGCCCTCCGCTTCGCGCGGGCCGAGCGAGGCCGATCTGGAGGCCGCCGAGGCAATGGAACCCGAGGACCGCGCAGCCATGATCGAAGGCATGGTCGGCAATCTTTCGGCGCGGCTGGCCAATGAGGGCGGCACGGCGGAAGACTGGGCGCAGCTGGTGCGCGCGCTTTCGGTTCTGGGGCGCGAGGCGCAGGCGCGCGAGATTGTTGACGAGGCGCGGCAGGTCTTTGCCGCGCGGGCCGAGGATCTGGCGCTGATCAATGCCGCCGCCGCCGAGGCCGGGCTGAGCACCGGCGCGCCCTGATGGCCGTATTCGAGCCCTTCGAGGCGTTTGTGCAGGCGCTGCCGCAGGGCCGCGCGCTGGCGGGGCTCGATCTGGGCGAGAAAACCATCGGCGTGGCGGTCTCGGACCGGCTCTTGTCGGTCGCAACGCCGCTGCAGACCATCCGGCGGCGGAAATTCGGGCTTGATGCGGCGGCGTTGCTGGAGATCGTGGCCGCGCGCGAGATCGGGGGGCTGGTTCTGGGGCTGCCGCGCAACATGGATGGCTCCGAGGGGCCGCGCTGCCAGTCCACCCGCGCCTTTGCGCGCAACCTGACGGGGCTGAGCGAGTTGCCCATCGGCTTCTGGGATGAGCGGCTTTCGACCGTGGCCGCCGAACGCGCGCTGCTGGAGGCCGACACCTCGCGGCGCAAACGCGCGCAGGTGATCGACCATGTCGCGGCCGGGGTGATCCTGCAAGGCGCACTGGACCGCCTGGGCGTGATCCGGCGGCAACAGGTCTGAACTGGTCGCTTTTGGGACTGGTCCGGCATAGCTGGCCGGGTATGGTGTGCGACAGGCAAGGCGGGCAGGACACATGACAGACCATAGCTGGGCACGAAACGAAATCGAAAGCCCCTGCGTGAAGATCTGCGTGATCCACCCGGAATCGGGGCTGTGCGCAGGCTGCCTGCGCACGATCGACGAGATCTCGACATGGTCGAAAATGGCCCCCGATCTGCGCCGCGCGATCATGGCGGAACTGCCCTCGCGCAAGCCGAGGCTCTCGGTGCGGCGCGGCGGCCGGGCAGGGCGCTTGCGGGGCTGAGCGCTTGCGGCGCGCTGCTGCACTCGACGCTTGCACGCGCTGTTCCATCAATGCCCGATGCCTGCTGTTTCGCACCTGACGAAACCTGCCGCCCGGGGCGTCGACTGTCAGCAATGCGGGACCTTCCGGTCGCTCGCATTCTATGCGAGTCTTTGCCAAATCCAATTCTGGAGCGGGGCGATATGACTGAGGGACTGCTAGACCCTATCCTGCCGCCCGGCGCAGCCAAGAAGAGGGTCGCACGCTCCTTGATGCCGGATTACCTTCGACTGATCGCGCTGTTCGGGATTGTTGTCGTCAATATCCAGTTCATCGCCTTCTCTGCCGTCGGCAGCTTTGCCGAACCCGGCGGAGAGACGGGGCTGGACAGGCTCACACTCTTGCTGGTGAATGGGCTGGCGCTGTTCAAGTCATACGGGTTGTTCTCGTTCATGTTCGGCGTGGGCCTTGGGTTCCTGATGCGCTCGGCGCAGCGGCAGGGCCTGTCCTTTGGGCGGCTCTATCGCAACCGAATGATCGGCCTGCTGATCCTCGGGATCGCGCATGGATGCCTGTTCTTTCCCGGCGACATCCTGACGATCTACGCGGTGACGGGGTCAATTCTCTACCTGTTCCGCGACTGGCAGGTCGCGCGTCTGGTCCGGGTCGGAGGAGCGCTTTTGATCTTGCAAATTCTCATTGCGCCACCGCTCTTGCTTGTCGCACCCGAAACCCCACCTGATATCGTCGCGCTGGAACACAATCTTCTGACAGAAGGCGGGTTCTTTGAAGCAGCCCTGTTCCGCAGTGTCGGCTTCGCTTTCACCGTCTCGGCTTTCCTTGTGATCCAAGGGGTAGCGGCGCTTGGTTGGTTCTGCCTCGGGCGGGCGGCGGTCAAGTCGGGCATGATCGACAATGCACGACATCCGCTCTGGCGACGCGCGCGGCGCCTTTGTCTGGTGCCGGGGGTCGCGATCAGCCTGATCGGGGCGGCGATCTGGCAATGGGGGCCACCGGAACTGGGTTTGGCAATCACGATAGCAGCCGCACCGGTGGCAACGCTGGGTTATCTCGGCGTGATTGCTAAGCTCTCTCGCCCACCGAGGCCTATCATGGCACGGGCGCTGACCGCAGGCGGGTCGAGTTTGAGTGTCTATCTTGGTCAGTCGATCATTCTTACCACCATATTCTCCGGCTATGGCTTTGGCCTTTGGGAAAACGTGGACAGGCTAACGGCCACCGCAATCGCTATCGCTGTCACAGCTGGTCTGATCATTGCCCTTTCGATCTGGCGGACCCGCTTCACGCTGGGGCCCTTCGAATGGATACTGCGGCGAATAACCTATTCCGGCAACCGCATCTGAGGCTTTGCACCAGCAGCCGTCGGCCATATTTGGGTTTACGCAGCGGAAACCGCGACAACGCCGAATTTTCGCAGAATGCCCCAAAAACAAACCTGTCGGGCTCTGACCGTCCGCTCTGGGCTCGAAGCCGTCACCGCGTATCTTGTGTCTGAAGCATCACATCAGGTGTGCGCGGCACAGGCCCGGTCGCAGCGCGGGCAAACCTTCCGCGTCAGGCTGGGGCGTGGCACCACCACCG
>SKIF01000079.1 GCA_007116575.1 Paracoccaceae bacterium | reverse complement strand
GTCGCGCGCGCGCGCATCGCGCTGCAGGCGCGCGCCAGCGGCGTCGATGCGCTGGTGGCCGCCGTGCCTGCGATGCATCAGCACGACCCCGGCCTGATGCGCGACCGGTTCGAATTCCGCATGCGGGCAGGCAATACCGACGGCGCAATGGCGCTGATCCTCGAACAGTCACGCCACGACGCCGGGCTCGGGCAAGCCGAGGCCTGGGGCGCACGCCGGATCGCGCTTGTCCGCCGCGCCATGTCCGAAGGCGATTTCCAGCTTGCCTATGACCTTGCAACGCCAAACGGGCTGGAGGACGGGCTGCACTTCGTCGATCTGGCGTTTCTGGCCGGGTTCATCGCCCTGCGTCAGCTTGACCGCCCGCAGGACGCGCTGAACCATTTCAGCAATCTGCGCGTGCGCTCGTCCAGCCCGATCAGCCTTGGCCGCGCCGGATTCTGGGAAGGGCTGGCGCATGACGCGCTGGGTAATGCCGATCTTGCGCAGGTCTCGTTCGAGTTCGGGGCCGAGCACCAGACCGGATTTTATGGCCAGCTTGCTGCGGACCGGCTCGGGATGAGGCTGGACCCGGGGTTGATCCGCGGCCCCGACTATCCCGACTGGCGAGAGACCGAACTGGCCGACTCGGATCTGCTGCAGGCTGCAATGCTGCTGCGCGAAGCCGGACAGTGGCACGAAGCCCGCCGCTTCGCGCTGTTTCTTGCCCGGCAGATCGAGGATGAGCCGACCCTGGGCGCGCTTGCGGATCTGATGCTCGAGCTCGGAGAGCCAAATTTCGCGCTCAATATCGCAAAAATCGCCGTGCAAAGCGAAATCGTGCTACCGCGGGCCTATTTTCCTGTCACAGACCTCGCCACCGCCGACCTCCCTGCCCCGCCGGATCTGGTCAAGGCCATCGCGCGGCGCGAGAGCGAATTTGATCCGGGCGTTGTCAGCCCGGCAGATGCGCGCGGGCTGATGCAGGTCTTGCCGGGCACCGGGCAGATGATGGCGCGCAAGCTCGGAGTGCCGTTTCAGCCCAGTGATCTGACCCGCGACCCCGACCTGAACGCGCGGCTGGGCGCGGCTTATCTGGCGGAATTGCGCGACGAGTTCGGCCCCTCGCTGGCACTGGTTGCAGCAGGCTACAACGCGGGCCCCGGCAGGCCGCGGCAATGGATACCGCGTCTGGGCGACCCGCGCGATGCCAGCGTGGATTTTGTCGCTTGGGTGGAGAGCGTGCCTTTTGCCGAGACACGGAATTACATCATGCGCGTGGCCGAATCGCTGGTCATCTACCGCTCGCGGCTGGCGGGCAGCCCGCAACCGATCGAGATGGAGCGCTTGCTGCGCGGGCAGTGAGGCGCATGAGCGAACGGGCGGCTCAGGTCAGCCCGATCACCACCCCCACACCGATCAGCAGCGCGCCTGCGATGCGGTTCATCCGCGCCAGTGCCTGCCCCGAGCGCAGCAAGGCGCGGGCGCGGTCGATGGCCAGCGCCATCAGCAAATTGCCGACAATGGGGATCGAGGCCGAGACGAGCAGGATCGCGGCGATATCGGGCCATGTCACCCGGCTGAGGTCGAAGAACCCGGGCAGCACGCCCATGTAGAACAGGATCGCCTTGGGATTGGCGAGGATCACTGTCACCCCGGCGGCAAAACCTGCGACGGCCCCGGGACGGGTCAGGCGGCTGTCGGCCGAAAGCTGCGCCCTGGCATGGCGGATGAGTTGCACCCCCATGATGACGAACATCGCCATCGCCACCCATTTCAGCGCCTCGAGCAGATCGCCATAGACCGAGAGCACCCAGGTCAGCCCGAAGATCGCGGCCAGTGGCCAAAGCATGTCCCCCAGCGCGACCCCAACGGCCAGCGGGGCCGCCGAGGCAAAGCCGCCCGACATGGCCCGCGCGGTCAGCGCGACCCAGACCGGGCCCGGCGTCAGGAACAGGATCAGGATCGCCCCGGCATAGAAGACCAGTTCAAGCGCCGTGACGGTCATTCGGGCACCGGCAGTGTCAGGCTGCCATCGGCGGACAGCGGCCAGAACGGATTATGTGCCACTTCCCAAACATGGCCGTCAGGATCGGCGTAATACCCCGAATACCCGCCCCAGAAGACAGGTTCAGGCGCCTTGAGCGCCTGCGCTCCGACGGCCAGCGCGGCTGCATAGGCGGCGTCCACCTCGGCGGGGCTGTTGAAATTCTGCGCCAGCGTCATCGCCCCGGTGCCGAGGCTGGCCCCTGCCCTGCCTTGATCCGCAGCAAGCGCCTCGCGCCCGAACAGCATCAGTGCCTGACCGTGAAGCTGGTAGCAGGCCATGCCCTCCATGGCCTCGGCGGGTCTCCAGCCCAATCCTTCATAAAAGCGACGCGCACGGGCCAGATCGGCCACTCCCAGCGTGACAAGCGTGATGCGTTGTTGCGAAAGGCTCATGGGGATATCTCCTCAAGATGTGAGTGGCCCTCGCGCTCGGTGACGCGGAAATGCTGCGCGCGTGGGCCCAGGTCCGAAAACAGGTCCGCCCCGGTGCCGGTCAGGAAAGCCTGCACACCCAGCGCGCTAAGCGCATCATGGAGCGCGGCCCTGCGACTCGCGTCAAGATGCGCCGCGACCTCATCCAAGAGCAGCACCGGCGGCGTGCCGCGCTCGGCGGCAAGCGCGCTTGCATTGGCAAGCACGACCGAGATCAAAAGCGCCTTCTGCTCGCCGGTCGAACATTGCGCGGCGGCCATTCCCTTGGCGGCCCAGATCGCGCCCAGATCAGCGCGATGCGGTCCGGTCAGGCTGCGTCCCGCCGCCATGTCGCGCCTGCGCCCCGCGGCCAGCGCCTCTGCCAGATCTTCCGCACCGTCAGGCGCGGCCCCCTCAAGTGTCAGATCAGCCACCGGGAAGGGGCCATCTTCCCGCGCATGGTCCGCAAGCAGGGCCAGCGCCTCGGTCCGGTTGGCCGTGATCCGCGCGCCTGCCTGCGCCATCTGCGCCTCTAGCGCAGCATACCACGCACCATCACCCACCCCCTCGCGCAACAGTCGGTTGCGCTCGCGCATGGCCTTGTCATAGGCCAGAACCTCG
Organism: Paracoccaceae bacterium; assembly: GCA_007116575.1. Classification (GTDB taxonomy): domain Bacteria; phylum Pseudomonadota; class Alphaproteobacteria; order Rhodobacterales; family Rhodobacteraceae; genus Roseinatronobacter. The sequence goes on along the minus strand of SKIF01000079.1, from coordinate 15,061 downwards.
CTGCCATGTTCGGGCCAAAAGCTCAGCACGATCCGGTCCAGAAACCGCCGCCGCCCCTCTGCGCCCTCGATCCAGAGCCGGTCCATCTGCGGGGTCAGCCAGAGCATCGCCATCACTGACCCCAGCGCAATCTGTGCGGCGGACTTACTGTCGATCTGCACCTGTCGCGCCGCGCCCGGCGCGGCCCAGGTCTCGATCTGGCGCGGTCCGCCATCAGTGGCGATTTCCGCCCGCAGCTTCCAGCCCAGCGCCTGGGGCTGGCGCGCGATCTCGTCCGGCGTTGCGCGACGCAGCCCCCGCCCCGGCGAGAGCAGCGAGACCGCCTCGAGAATATTGGTCTTGCCCGCGCCATTGGCCCCCGACAGCACCACCACCCGCCCGTCAAGCTCCAGCCGCGTGCGCAGATGCGAGCGGAAATGCGAAAGCGTCAGAGAGGCGACATGCACGGCCATGGCTCAGCGGTAGAAAGAAATGCGCGTCGATGCCAGAGAAAAAAAGCCCCGCCGAAGGCGAGGCCATTTTGAAGGACCGTCTTGTCTCACCGGGGAGAGCGGCCTGTCATCCGCTCACACCCGCATCGGCATCACGACATAGACCGCGCTCGTGTCATCGCCCTCGCGCATCAGTGTCGGATCGCCCGAACTGTTGAACAGGAACACGGCGTTTTCGCGATCCACCTGGCTGGCAATCTCGAGCAGGTATTTTGCGTTGAAGCCGATCTCCAGCCGCTCGTCACCATAGGAGACGATCAGCTCTTCCTCGGCCGCCCCGGCATCCGGCGCATTGACCGACAGCACCAGCTTGTCTTCATCCAGCGCCAGTTTCACTGCGCGTGAGCGCTCGGACGAAACGGTGGCCACGCGGTCCACGGCGCGGGCAAACTCGGTTGCGTCCACTTCCAGCTTGCGGGTGTTTTGGGTCGGGATGACGCGGGTATAATCGGGGAAGGTGCCGTCAATCACTTTGGAGGTCAATGTGATATCGGGCGTGGCAAAGCGCACCTTGGTTTCCGACACAGAGACCGCGATCTGCATCTCGTCGTCATCCAGCAGCTTGCGCAATTCGCCCACGGTCTTGCGCGGCACGATCACACCCGGCATCTCTTCGGCCCCCTCGGGCAGAGGCGCGTCGATGCGTGCCAGTCGGTGCCCGTCGGTCGCCACACAGCGCAGCACGCGCCCGTTCTCTGCCTCGGCGATATGCATGTAGACACCGTTCAGGTAATAGCGCGTCTCTTCGGTCGAGATTGCGAATTTCGCCTTGTCAAACAGACGGCGCAGATCACCCGCCGAAGCCGAGAAATTGGCGGTGTATTCGCTAGAGGCCATGACCGGGAAATCTTCCTTGGGCAGGGTCGCAAGCGAAAACGAGGAGCGTCCCGCAGTCACCTGCAACCGACCCGTGCGCGCATCATTGACCAGCTCGACCAGCGCGCCATCCGGCAGCTTGCGCACGATTTCGTGCAACAGGACCGCCGAAACAGTGGTTGCGCCGGACTGTTCAACCATGGCGGGGGCGCGGTCCAGCACCTCTATATCCAGATCTGTCGCGCGAAGGCTGATCTGGCCTTCGTCGCCCTCGATCAGAACATTGGCCAGGATCGGAATGGTATTGCGCCGCTCGACGACAGATTGCGCCTGGCCGACTGCCTTGAGCAGGACCGCCCGTTCGATACTGATCTTCATGCCCTCGATCCTTTTCTGCCTCAGGCGGTCTTGCGCCCGGGGAGCGTGAGCCTAGCCAATTCTGCCCTGACGACAAGCGTTTTTTCGCTGATTGCGCGCAGTGCGCGGGTCAGCTTTCCAGCAAGCGGCGCAGAAGTTCGATATCTTCCCGGATCTGGGTATCGCTGCCGCTCATTTCCTCGACCTTGCGCACACCATGCAGGATCGTGGTGTGATCGCGCCCGCCAAAACGACGCCCGATCTCGGGCAGCGAACGCGAGGTGAGTTCCTTGGAGAGATACATCGCGACCTGACGCGGACGCGCTATGGTGCGGGTGCGTTTGGGACCGAGCATGTCAGAGAGCCGGATATTGTAGTATTCCGCGACCTTGCGCTGAATCTCCTCGACCGTCACGCGCCGTTCCGAACTGCGCAGAATGTCGGACAGGCAATCCTGCACCATGTCGAGCGTGACCTCCTGTCCGATCAGGCTGGAGAAGGCGAAGAGTCGTTGCAGCGCGCCCTCCAGCACCCGGACGTTTGAGGTGATGCGATGCGCCAGAAACTCGAGCACGCCCTCATCGATGGTGATGCTGCCATAGCTTTGCGAGAAGAGTGCCGCCTTGCGCTGCAGGATACCCAGGCGCAGCTCGTAATTCGTGGGATGCAGATCCACCACCAGCCCGCATTGCAGCCGCGACGAGATCCGCGCCTCCAGATCCTTGATCTCGCCGGGGGCGCGATCCGCGGAAATCACGATCTGCTTGTTCTGGTCCACAAGTGCGTTGAAGGTGTGGAAGAATTCTTCCTGCGTGCTGTCCTTGCCGGCAATGAACTGCACGTCATCGACCATCAGCACATCGACTGAACGGAACAGGTTCTTGAAATCCATGATCTGCCGGTCGCGCAAGGCCTGAACAAAACGATACATGAACTGCTCGGCCGAGAGATACAGCACCTGCAAATCGGGCCGTTTTTCCTGAAGCTCCCAGGCGATGGCCTGCATCAGGTGCGTTTTGCCGAGGCCAACCCCGCCATAGAGAAAGAGCGGATTAAACGTCACCTCGGCCCCTTCGGCGACGCGGCGGGCGGCGGCATGGGCCAGTTCGTTGGGTTTGCCAACGACAAAATTCTCGAAACACAGTTTCGCGTCCAGTGGGGCACTCTGCAGTCCGTCATCGGACGCGGCGCGCGGCCGTGCGGGCTCGGGTGCCGCAGCACTCGGGCTGTGGGCCGGGCCGAATTCGAAATCCAGCCGCTTCACTCCCAACCCGGTTTTCTGCAGATGGGCGATGATCTGATCATGGTAATTGCGCTTGACCCAGTCACCAACAAAGCGCGAGGGCGCGCGCAGACGCAGGCTATCGGCGCTGATCTCGACATATTCGAGAGGTTCTATCCAGCTCTTGTGATTGCTGTTGCCCATCTCCTGCCGAAGCTCATCCGAAATCCCCGCCCAAAGTTCTGCAGCCATCGCCCCCAACCTGTTCTTGTTCTCACACAGCCGCCGCCACGGCCTGCCCCGGACACACGCCATGCCTCCCAGTCGGCAAACCGACATATGAAGGCAACCGGCTTTAGCCCCTGCTACAAGCTTGTGCTTGCAGGTGGACCAGAAAAAATAATCTGATGCCTGAAACACTGCTCCTGACTGCGGCAGACCGCAGCCATGCAGGTTTCGAGACGTTATTCACACGCGCAACATACGCGGCGTCAAGCGTCCTCGTTCCCCCAAGGCCCAAAAACGACTCGCATTGGGACGGTAGCAATATCGCGCGCAGGGGTGCAACAGAACTTGAGGCTTGACCATTGCGAGATCAAAAACGAATCGCTTCCGCTGTGTCGGAGAGCCAAAGCATGTGCATATGAAAAAGGCGCCCGCAGGCGCCTTGTCACGGATGCCGAAACAGTCTGTGCCGCCTCAGGCGCTCAGTGCCTTGATGCGCGAAGCAAGGCGCGACTTCTTGCGCGCGACCGTGTTCTTGTGCAGCACACCTTTGGTGACACCGCGGTCGAGTTCCGGCTGAGCCGCGAGGAAGGCGGCCTTTGCAGCGTCCTGATTGCCAGAGGCGATGGCCTCTTCGACATTGCGCAGGAATGTGCGGATGCGCGAACGGCGCGCCTTGTTGACTTCGGTGCGGCGCTCGATCTGGCGGGCGCGTTTCTTGGATTGGAGCGTATTGGCCATGGGTCTCTCGTCTGTCTGGTCTGGTTCAATGTCAAGATAACGCCAGACCCGACTGGTCGGAACGACCAGTGACGATTCATGCCTTAAGCGGGCCCACGCGCATGTCTGGCTGCCCTATAGGGCAGCCGCGCGCCAATGAAAACAGGAAAATCGCGCTAGCGGTCGCGGAATTGCGGCTGGCGCTTCTCGAGAAAGGCCGACATGCCCTCTTTCTGGTCCTCGGAGGCAAAGAGCATATGGAACACGCGGCGTTCGAACAGGATACCCTCGCGCAGCGTGGTCTCATAGCTGCGATTGACCGATTCCTTGACCACCTTGACCGTGACCTGCGATTTCTCGGCGATCTTGGCCGCAGCGGCCATGGCCTCTTCCATCAGCTTCTTGGCGGGCACGACGCGGCTCACGAGCCCCGAGCGCTCGGCCTCTTCGGCATCCATGAAACGGCCCGTCAGGTGCATGTCCATTGCTTTGGACTTACCCACGAAGCGGGTCAGACGCTGGGTGCCGCCAATGCCCGCGACCACACCGAGATTGATCTCGGGCTGACCGAACTTGGCGGTGTCCGCCGCGATGATGAAATCGCACATCATCGCCAATTCGCAGCCCCCGCCCAGAGCGTAGCCCGCCACTGCGGCGATGATCGGCTTGCGCACACGGGTCAGAGCATCGGATTCGGGCGCGAAGAAATCGGCCTCAAACATGTCGACAAACCCCTTGTCCGACATCTCCTTGATATCGGCACCCGCGGCGAAGGCCTTGTCCGAACCGGTGATCACGATGCAGCGCACCCGGTCATTCCTGTCGGCGGATGCGAGCGCTTCTGCCAGTTCGGCCAGCAGAGTGCTGTTGAGGGCATTGAGCGCGTCGGGGCGGTTGAGCCGGATCAGTGCGACATGATTTTCGATTTCAACGATCAGCGTTTCATAGGCCATTTAACGGCACCTTGGTTATTGCGATCAGGCCCATTGGCATAACAGCTTGGTGTTTGGGTTCAAGTCATCTCTGGCAGCGCGGGCAATAGTAGCTTGAACGCGCAGACTGCACCGTCCGGCGCACTGTGCCCGCGCATCCGGGCGTGGTGCAGGCTGCTCCCTCGCGGCCATAGACGCGGAAAGAATGCTGAAAATAGCCAAGCTCGCCATTGGCTTGGCGGTAGTCGCGCAGGCTCGACCCACCCGCCTCGATCGCCTCCGAAAGCGTGTCGCGGATGGCCTGTGTCAGCAGCTCGATCCGGGCTGCGCCGATCCGACCAGCAGCGCGGCGCGGGCTGATGCCTGCGCGAAACAGTGCCTCGCAGACATAGATATTGCCGAGGCCCGCAACGATTCGCTGATCAAGCAGCGCCACCTTGATCGCCATGCGCCGTCCCTTTAGCCGTGCGGCCAGATAAGCGGCATGAAAGGCATTGCCCAGCGGCTCCGGCCCGATGGTCGCAAGAAGTGGATGCGCCTCCAGCGCCTCGGTGGCGCTCAGATCCATCGCCCCGAAGCGCCGCGGATCGTTGAACGTGACGCGCGCACCGTTTTCCATATGCAAGATCACATGGTCATGCTTTTCGACCGCCGGATGATCGAAATGAAACTGCCCGGGCACATGCGGTGCCGCCAGCCCCGAAACCACCATCCGCCCCGACATGCCCAGATGCACGATCAGGCTTTCGCCCCGGTCGAGATCGGCCAGCAGGTATTTCGACCGCCGCCGCAACTGCACCACCCGCGCCCCGGTCAGCCGCGCGGCCATGTCGGGCGGAAACGGCCAGCGCAGATCGCCCCGGCGCAACTCGGCCCGCGCAATGCGCACACCCTCCATCGCAGGCAGCAGGCCCCGGCGGACAGTCTCGACCTCGGGCAATTCTGGCATGGGCAGGCTCCTTGCGGTGAAGGGGTCGCATTGTAACGGCCCCCGTTCCTCCTATAAGGAGAGCAGGAACACCCCGGCAAGGGGCGCGCAGCATCGCGGTGGACGTATGAGTGACAGCGACAAGACCACGCATTTCGGTTTTCAGACCGTGGCCGAAGACCAGAAGGCCGGCCTTGTGCAAGGCGTGTTTTCCTCGGTCGCATCGAAATACGATGTGATGAATGACCTCATGTCGGGGGGCATTCATCGGCTGTGGAAAGACGCGATGATGGATTGGCTTGCCCCCCGCCCCGGCCAGCACCTGCTGGATGTGGCGGGCGGCACGGGCGACATTGCCTTTCGTTTTCTGGGGCGCGCGGGCGAGAGTGCACGCGCGACGGTGCTCGACCTGACCGAGCCAATGCTGGCCGAGGGACAAAAACGCGCCGAAGCAGCGAATATGGCCCACCAGCTTGACTGGATCGCGGGCGATGCGATGGCGCTGCCCTTTGCCGATAACAGCTTCGATGTCTACACGATCAGCTTCGGCATCCGAAATGTGACGCGAGTCGAGGACGCGCTGACCGAGGCCTTTCGGGTGCTGCGCCCCGGCGGGCGGCTGATGGTGCTGGAATTCAGCCAGATTCCCAATGACCTGATGCAGAAAGTATACGATCTCTATTCCTTCAATGTCATCCCGCAGATGGGCAAGGTGGTGACCGGCGACCGCGACAGCTATCGGTATCTGGTCGAATCAATCCGCCGCTTTCCCGATCAGGACCGTTTTGCCGCCATGATCCGCGCCGCAGGATTTGACCTTGTGAAATACCGCAATCTCTCGATGGGGATCGCGGCGCTGCATTCAGGCTGGAAGATCTGACGTGCTGCGCGCGCCTCTCAATCTCTGGCGGCTGATCCGCACCGGTGCCACTTTCGAACGCACTGGCGCGATGGCCGTGGTGCTGGAAAAGATGAATGTCCCGCCACGTCTGCGATTCGCGGCCCGCGTGCTGGGCTGGCCGTTCAAGTTTCTGGGCCTGCGCGGCGACCCGGATTTGCCGCCACTGACACGCGCGCTCACCGCGCTGGGCCCGGCCTATATCAAGTTCGGCCAGACTCTCGCCACTCGTCCCGATGTGGTCGGGCCGGAGCTCGCCGATCAGTTGCGCTATTTACAGGACAAGCTGCCTCCCTTCCCGCGCAGCACCGCGATAGAGGTCGTGACCGAGGAACTGGGCCAGCCGGTGACCGAATTGTTCACCGAGTTTTCCGAGCCGGTCGCGGCGGCCTCGATTGCGCAGGTGCATTGGGCGATCAAGGCAGAGACCGGGAAAAAGGTCGCCGTCAAGGTGTTGCGACCGAAGATCGAACGTGCCTTCCTACGTGATGTCGAGGCTTTCTATTTCGCCGCCAGTCTGATTGAGGCGCTGCTGCCCAAGACCCGCCGTCTGCGCCCGCGCGACGTGATCGCGCATTTCGAAAGCGTCGTCGAGGGCGAGCTTGACCTGCGGCTCGAAGCCGCCTCTGCCGCCGAGTTTGCCGCCAATACTGATGGCGACGCGGGCTTTTCTGTGCCGCGCCCGGTCTGGCACCTGTCGTCGCGCCGGGTGATGACGCTGGGCTGGGCCGAAGGCGTGCCGATGGGTGACAACGCCGCGCTCGACGCGCTCGGCATCGACCGGGCAGAGCTTGGCACGCGCGTACTCTCGCTGTTCCTGCGTCACGCACTGCGCGACGGGTTCTTTCACGGTGACATGCATCAGGGCAACATGAAGGTCACTGCCTCGGCCGAGATCATCGCCTTCGATTTCGGTATCATGGGCCGGATCGACAGCTTCACCCGCCGCGCCTATGCCGAGATCCTGTTCGGCTTCATCCGCAAGGATTACCGCCGCGTGGCAGAGGTGCATTTTGAGGCCGGCTATGTGCCGCCCGATCGCGATATCGACGAATTCGCTCGTGCGTTGCGCGCGGTGGGTGAGCCGATCTTCGGCATGGATGCGCGCCATATCTCGATGGCGCGCCTGCTGGCCTATCTGTTCGAGGTGACCGAACGCTTCGGAATGGAGACGCGGACCGAGTTGATTCTGCTGCAACGGACCATGGTGGTTGTCGAGGGGGTGGCACGCTCGCTCAACCCCGAGATCAACATGTGGCATGTGGCCAGACCAGTGGTCGAAGAGTATATCCGCGAGAGCATCGGACCAAAGGCGCTGGCGCGCGACCTGACGGAAAGTGCGCGCATCCTGGCCCGGTTCGGCCCACATCTGCCGCACCTGTTCGAGGAGGCGCTGATCGCCCGGGCCAACCGCCCCGAGAAGGCCTCGCCCGCTCGGACGCTGGGGCCAGCGGGCGCGGCGCTGCTGGGCGCGGGGCTTGTCGGGCTGGGCGTGGCGCTTGGCGCGCTTCTCTGAGCCGCGCGCTCAATCCCAGTCATCGGCAGCACGCAGCGCGTCGAGCACCGGACGCAGCCACTCACGCTCCAGCAGGACCAGCATCCCGCGCTGATCGAATTCCAGCGTGACCTGCGGCGCATCTGCACGGTTTGAGGTACCGACCAGCGCCTCGGGCCGGAAGCTGATGCCATCAATTGGCCAGTGCAACCCCTCTGAACGCCCCGTGACCGGCCCCATCGGATAGAGCGACACGCGCGCGTCGCGCGCCAACGGCAGCACCAGACGCGGCGGCGCCAGAAACACGATATCCTGCGCCGCCAGCATCACCACCCGTGAGCGTCCATGCCGCACCAGCGAGGTCATCGCCGCCAGCGTATGGTCCAGCCGCGCGCCATCAAAGCCAAGCGCCAGGATGAACGGGGCCGCAATCCGGGCGAGGCATTTGTCCAGATCGGTGCTGTCTTGCTCGGGCACATGGATAACCCTTGCACCCAACCGCGCGCGCAGCGCCGGATCAAGCGAATCGAGATCGCCGATAACCTTTTCGGGCAGATGACCCAACGCCAACGCCGTGTTCGCGCCGCCATCCGCGGCCACCAACTGCGGCGCCAATGACAAAGCAAGCCTCAGGTCGTTGTCAGTCAGCTCACCCCCACCGACAAGCGTCACGCCACTGTGTTCTTGGACCATTGGCTGCATTCCTGTAATCTGTTCTGGACGTCGAATCATGGCAATGATGGTCATAGTCAGATCATCAAAATACCCCAGTCTGACCATCTAATTGCTCTTGTGGTTTGTCAGTTTGCGGGCATACAGGTCAAGATAAGTGAGCATGGTATGGTTCCCCCAAACAAGATTCTGACCGTGTCCTACGGCACGTTTTCATGCACGCTCGAAGGGTTCGACGAACCCTTCGGCACGATGCAGGCCATTGCCGAGTATTTCCGCGACCTCGCTGCGGGTGATCGCTATTTCGGGGCCGAACCCCCGACGCCGGATGCCGAAATGCTGCACCGGATCGCCGAACGCGAGATCCAGCACCGCGTCGAGGCGCGGGTGCAGGAAAACGGTATCATCCTGAGACCCGAGTCCGGGCAACCGACGCTTGGTGCCGCGATGCCCGCAACGCCGACGCAAGTCGCGCAGGCCATTCAGCCGCAAACTGCGCCACAAGCAGCGACTGCGGCCGCAGACCCCACGCCGGCACCGCAACCCGCCGCGCCCGAACCGGCACGGCCCGCCGCTGCATCGGCAGACGAGGGCGCGGACCAGCACGGAGCTGTCGACACGCCGGGACCACAGGAATTCAGCGACAAGCTCGCTCGCATCCGAAGCGCAGTCGCAGGTTCCGGGGCGACTCCGGCCACTGCGGCAGCCCTTGGCGCGGGCCTTGTTGCAGGCCATGCGCACGCAGGAAGCGCTGCAGATGATGACATGGCAGCACAGGATGGCGCATCCAGTTCCGACGAGGTGGATCACCCCGCGCAGGAATTGGCTGACAACGGTGCGCTTGCCGAAGATCTTGCACCGGCCGAGCCGGAAGCACCTGCCGCCGATGCTGAGGTTGATATCGAAGCGCTGTCGGAAAGGCTGGCCGCCTCGGAACCGGACCAACCCGAGGATGAAGCCCCCTCCGCGTTTGAGCCTGATTTCGACGAAAGCCGCGAGTTGCTGGAGGAATCCGCGGATGAAGCGGTCGCAGATTCCAGCCTTTCCGCGCATTTCGACCGCAGCGAAGCGGAAGATGACGAAGATGATGAGCCGCTGTATGACGACCTGGCCTCAGAGCCGGAAACCCTTGATGCGCCCGAGAAGATTGACACATCAGGCGATACATTCGAGGGCTTTGACGATGACGATATCGACGCAGATGACCATTTCGACGATGATGATGTCGACGAGGGCGCGCAAGAGCCTGCAGATGAGGTCGAGACCGCGCTGAACGATGACTCGCCGACCTCGGCTGAAGATCTGCGCGACCAGATCCGGTCTATCCTTGGCAACACCGGTTTGAACCCGGATGCGGAATCCGATCTCTTGGGCGAACTCGCCGGTATCGAGCAGGAGGTCGCCTCTCGTCGCACGCCAGATACCCGCGCGAAGCTCAAGGTCATCCAGTCCGCGACCGACGCCGATGCCGACCGGCTGATGGAGGTCGCCCGGAGTGAGTTGGGCACTGCCGACAGCCGCCGCCGCCGCGATGCGTTCGAGCACATGCGCGTCGCCGTGGATGCCACCCGCGCCGAGGAAGAGGCGACTGGCCCGCGCCGGGTTGATATCGAGCAGCAGCGCGAAATTGATCGCTATCGCGTGGACATGGACACGCCCGAGTTGATGGATGCCGCGATCAGCAAGACAGATGAGCGTCAACGCCTTGACAGCGACGAGCGTAAAGATGAGGACGTGCCGCTCAGCCCCCGCCCCGCGCACAAACCTGACGAAAGCCTGCGCAAGACTGCTGTGGATGACGAGGCTGTGACCGAGCAGGCAGCGGCGCAAGAACCCTCCGCGCCTTCTGCCGCCCCGGAAACAAGTGTTGCTCCGATGCCACGCCGTCCGGCAGCGATGGGCCGGGCGCGCAGCGCGCGACCGCAGGACGAGCGCGCGCCGTTGGTTCTGGTCTCGGAGCAACGCATCGACGCACCAACCAGTTCGGGCCCGATTCGCCCGCGCCGCGTGAAGGCCAACTCCGCCAGCGGAATCGACTATCTGACCAAAGATGGCAATGCACCGCTGTCGCCTGACGATCTCGACGCCTTCCGGGCCTTTGCCAAAGAGGTCGATGCCTGGTTGCTGGACGAACAAATCGAGGCCGCCGCAGCCTATGTGACGCATCAGAAGGACCGCGAGGAATTCACGCGGATCGAATTGATGAACTATGTCATGGCCAATAACGAGGGCAAGGACGTCCCGCGCGACGACATGCTGCGCGGCTTCGGGCTGTTGCTGCGCGAAGGACGGCTGGAACGGGCGGCGAACGGTCTGTTCCGCCTCTCGGCCGTGTCGGAATTCGACGAGCCCGCCCGGAAATACGCGGCGAGCTGAGCCGCTATGCCTATTCACGAAGGCCCCGGCACAAGCCGGGGCCTTTGGCTTTGCAGCACCAATCTGCCCCTTGAGGTTGCCCGCGTCGAAAGGGCTTGCAGACGAGAGTGCCAATGCGCGGGGTTACATACTGTAGCGGGCCGATGACAAAAGGGGGCCGACGCGGCCCCCTTTTCAATTCGCGTTACGGTATGCCCTATGTCAGCGTGCGTTCGATTTCCTCGCGCTCGAAAATCTCGATCACATCGCCCTGGCGGATGTCGTCGTAATTCTCGAAGGCCATGCCGCATTCCTGGCCCGAGATCACTTCCTTGACCTCGTCCTTGAAACGCTTGAGCGTTTTCAGCGTGCCTTCGTGGATCACCACATTGTCGCGCAGCAGGCGCACGCCCGCCGAACGGCGCGCGACGCCCTCGGTGACAAGGCACCCGGCAACCTTGCCCACGCCCGAGACTTTGAACACCTCGCGAATTTCGGCATAGCCGATGAAATTCTCGCGCACTTCCGCCGAGAGCAGGCCCGAGGCCGCTGCCTTGATGTCATCGACCAGATCATAGATGATCGAATAATAACGCAGCTCGACGCCTTTCTGGTTGGCCGAATTGCGCGCCGAAGCATTGGCGCGGACATTGAAGCCGATGATCGGCGCACCCGAAGCTTCGGCCAGACCCACATCGGTATCGGTGATCGCACCCACACCGTAATGCAGCACGCGCACGCGCACCTCGTCGTTGCCGATCTTCTCCAGCGCCTGCACGATCGCTTCGGCCGAACCCTGCACATCGGCTTTCACCAGCACAGGCAGTTCGGCCACGTCCTGATCGGCCTTGGCCTTGGCCATAAGCTGTTCGAGCGTAGTGGCCGCGCCGGCTGCGGCGCGCTTGTCCTTGGCCGCCTGCGCGCGGTATTCGGCAATCTCGCGCGCCTGGGCTTCGGAGCTGACCACATTGAGCACGTCACCGGCTTCGGGCGTGCCATTGATGCCCAGCACCTCGACGGGGACGGACGGTCCGGCTTCCTTGACGCGCTCGCCCTGATCGTTGATCAGCGCGCGCACCTTGCCCCATTGTTCACCCACGACGAAGATATCGCCCTGACGCAGCGTGCCATTCTGCACCAGCACCGTCGCCACCGGGCCGCGGCCCACATCGAGCTGGGCCTCGATTACGGCCCCCATCGCTGTACGGTCGGGGTTGGCTGTCAGTTCCAGAACCTCGGCCTGCAGTGCAATCGCCTCTAGCAGGGTATCAAGCCCTTTCCCGGTCAGTGCCGATACCTCGACATCCTGCACATCGCCTGACATGGCCTCGACCACGACCTCGTGCTGCAGAAGTTCTGTGCGCACCTTGTTGGGGTCTGCCGCAGGCTTGTCGCATTTGTTGATTGCAACGATCATCGGTACCTTGGCGGCCTTGGCGTGGTTGATCGCCTCGATCGTCTGGGGCATCACAGAATCGTCTGCTGCCACCACCAGCACCACGATATCGGTCACATTCGCCCCACGCGCGCGCATCGAGGTGAAGGCTGCGTGGCCCGGCGTGTCGAGGAAGGAGAGCACGGCGCCGCCTTCGGTCGTGACCTGATAGGCCCCGATATGCTGGGTGATCCCGCCCGCCTCGCCCGAGACGACATTGGTCTGGCGGATGGCGTCCAGAAGCGAGGTCTTTCCGTGATCGACATGGCCCATGATGGTGATGATCGGCGGGCGCGGCTGCAGGTCTTCGGGCTTGTCCTCGGCCTGCGCGATGACCTGCTCGACATCGGCATCCGAGACGCGCAGGACCTTGTGCCCGAACTCATCGATGATCAGTTCGGCTGTGTCCGCGTCGATGGTCTGGTTCATGGTCGCCATGACGCCCATCTTCATCAGCGCCTTGACCACATCGGCAACACGCTCGGCCATGCGGTTGGCAAGTTCCTGCACCACGATGGTCTCGGGCAGTTGGACCTCGCGCACCACCTTCTCGCGCGACACGTTCTGGCCCATCGCCTTCTGCCGCGCGCGCTCCTGCTTGCGCTTCATCGCAGCCAGTGAGCGTTGCCGCCCGCCCTCGCCCGAAAGCGCGTCCTTGAGCGTCAGCTTGCCTGCGCGGCGCCCGCCGGAATCGTCGCGCGGCTTGGCGCGGCTCTGGCGGTCGTCGTCGCCGCGCTTGGGTGCCTTGCGGGCCTCCTGCGCAGACGCGGGACGCGCGCGCTCAGACAACGGTGCCGCCGGTGCCGCAGCGGCGGCAGGTGGCTCGGCCTTGCGCGTCGCCTTTGCCGTCGCCTCGGCTTCGGCCTCGGCCTTGGCGCGGGCGTCTTCTTCTTCCTTCGCGCGCAGTGCGGCCTCGCGCTCGCGCTCTTCGCGCTCGCGGGCCTCAGCCTCCTCGCGGCGACGCTGACGTTCTTCTTCGCGGGCCTGCTCTTCTGCCTCGCGCGCAGCGGCCTCTTCGGACTCACGGGCCTTGGCGGCTGCCAGCGCCTTGAGGCGACGCTCCATCTCGGCATCCGAGATCCCTGCAGGACGGCGCGCCGGATCGGGGCGCGCGGGCGTTGCACCCTGTGCGCCAGCTGGCGTGCCCTGCCCTGGCTTGGGCACGACCACGCGCTTGCGCTTCTTCTCGACCACGACATTCTTCGTGCGGCCATGGCTGAAGCTTTGCTTCACCTGGCCGCTCTTGCCGCCCAGTCCGAGTGTCTTCTTACCGTCTGTATCGCTCATGCGTCCGTCTTGTCCTCTCCGGTGGCGTATCCACCGATTTCCTTGCGCAACCCTTCCAGTCTTGCGGCTTCCTCTACAACAGCTTTAGCAAGTCCGCCAGCGCGAAGCGCGGCATGTATCACATGATCACGCGCAAATGCAAAACCCAATTCCCGCGCGCTCAGGCAGGTGATGTGGCTCTCGGGGCCCGCCGGGGGGCGCAGCTTGGTCTTGCCCCGCTCCGATCCGTCATAGGCCTGCACCAGCACCGCCATCTCGTCCTTCAGGGCCAAATCGCGGCACTTCTCGTACCCCGCCACGGCCTGCCCGCCTTTGCGCGCCAGCGAGAGCAGTTCCAGCACCCGCCCGCACAGCAGCTCGGCGACCAGATCGGCCAGCCCCTCGGGCACCGTGACCGCCTGCCGGGCGGCGCGGGCAAAAGCCTTCTTGCGCATCGCCTGCGCCAGCACATCCCGGTCGGCGCTGACCCAGATCCCCCGACCGGGCAGTTTCTGCGCCACATCGGGCACGATGGCCCCGTCCGGCCCGACCACGAAACGCACCAGCCCGCGCGCCGATTGCGACTGGCCAGTGACGATGCAGCGCCGCTCCGGCCCGTCGCGATCCTTGCGTTTTCCGCCGCGCGTCATCGGCCTTGGCGCGCCGCTCAGCGCGCCTCCTCCGCGATGGCCTCGCCCTCGTCCGCCTCTGCCTCTGCTTCTGCGTCATCCGCGTCAGCATCGGTCTCAAGCTCGGACGGATCGACCCAGCCCAACATCACGCGCGCGGTCATCACCAGATGCTGCGCCTCTTCCAGGCTCATGTCAAAGGGCTCGAGCAGGCCGTCATCCTTGACGCGCTGCCCGTCCACTGTGGTCCAGCCCCCGGCGAGTTCCCAATCGGCGCAAGTGGCGAAATCCTCCAGCGTCTTGACGCCGTCCTTGGCCAGCGCCTCGACCATCTGCGGCGAGAGGCCATCAAAGCCGATCAGGCTGTCCTCGGCCCCCAGCGCGCGGGCATTCTCGAGCGCGGCATTGGCGATGGCTTCCAGCCGTTCGCGCGCACGGGCCTGCAACTCCTCGGCGGTTTCCTCGTCGAAGCCGTCGATGGCAAGCAACTCGTCCATGTCAACATAGCCGACTTCCTCGAGCGAGGTGAACTCTTCGGCCACCAGAAGCTGCGCCATCATCTCATCGATATCCAGCTCGTCCATGAACAGCTTGGTGCGCTCGGCAAATTCGGCCTGACG
>SKIF01000072.1 GCA_007116575.1 Paracoccaceae bacterium | reverse complement strand
GCCTCGGCGAAACTCGTCCCGCTGTCCTTCATACTGTCGAGCACCTTCGACAGCCCGATCCAGGCGCCGCCATTGGCGTCATGGTTCATCAGCAGATTGGCGGCGCGGATGGCCTCCATCTCGACCGCGCGGACCGGGTTCATGATCGCACTGGTCATGCCCGCCCCGATCGCCATCGGCAGGAAGGCCGCATTGACGCCGTGCCGGTTGGGCAGGCCGAAGCTGATATTGGACGCGCCGCAGGTCGTGTTCACGCCCAGTTCTTCGCGCAGCCGCCGCACCAGCGTGAAGACCTGATGCCCTGCCGTCGCCATCGCGCCGATGGGCATCACCAGCGGATCGACCACGATATCATGCGCCGGGATGCCGTAATCGGCGGCGCGCTCGACGATCTTCTTGGCCACCGCAAAGCGCACATCCGGGTCCTCGGAAATGCCCGTGTCGTCATTCGAGATCGCCACCACCGGCACATTGTATTTCTTCACCAGCGGCAGGATCGCTTCGAGCCGCTCTTCCTCGCCCGTGACCGAGTTCAGCAGCGGCCGCCCGTTGGTCGCCTCCAGCCCCGCTTTCAGTGCATCGGGCACGGACGAGTCGATGCACAGCGGCACATCCACCAGCGCCTGCACCCGCGCGCAAAGTTCGCGCATGAGCGGTGGTTCGACGAAATTATTGTCGGCATAGCGCGGGTCCTCGGACATCTTGTTCGAGAACACGGCACCGGAATTGATATCCAGCACCGTTGCGCCGCAGGCCACCTGTTCCAGCGCGTCGCGCTCGACCGTGGTGAAATCGCCCGCCTCAAGCTCGGCAGCCAGTTTCTTGCGCCCCGTGGGGTTGATGCGCTCGCCAATGACGCAGAAAGGCTCGTCAAAGCCGATGACAACCGTGCGGGTCGCCGATTCGATGACAGTGCGGGTCATGCCTGTTCGTTCCCTGTATTGGCCGGACGGGCCGCAGCGCCACCATGCGCCTGCGTCCATTCGGCATTGGTCCTGATCCCGCCCAGCGGGAAGAAATGCAACCGCTCGACCGCGAAATCCGGGTCAGCGGCCTTGTGATCGGCCAGCGCCTGCACCAGTTCGGTCGGCTCGAACGGCAACAAGAGCTTGGTCACATCGCGCGCACGTTTCTGTAGCACGCGCAGCGACGGGCCGACACCGCAGGCGATGGCGAATTTGATCAGCGTCTGCAGCTTGGCAGGCCCGGCAATGCCCAGATGCACCGGCAGCGTGATGCCTTCGCGCCGCAATGCGCGGGTCCAGTCGATGATCGGAGCGGCCTCGAACGCGAATTGCGTGACAATCGCCATCTCGATGCCTCTGGATTGCGCGAAATCCTGTTTCCAGCGAAGCGCCTCCATCAGCGGGCCCTGCCCGCCCGAGGCGTCGATATCGCGGTTGCCCTCGGGGTGGCCCGCCACATGCAACCGGCGGAAATCGTCAAACAGCCCGGTTTCCAGAAGCTGCATGGAATTGTCATAGGTGCCCTTGGGCGTCGCGACCCCGCCGCCCAGCATCAGCGCCTCGTGCACATCGGCCTCGCCACGGTAGCGCGCGACCCAGTCGGCCAGTTCCGCGCGGCCCTCGATAATGCGCGCGGGGAAATGCGGCATCGGCTCCATGCCCGCCTCGCGCAGCCGCGCGGCCGTGGCGACCATCTCTTCAATCGGGGTGCCTTCGATATGGGCGATGTAGACTCGCGTGCCCGCAGGCAAGAGCGCTCGGAAATCCGCGACCTTCTCGGCCGTGCGCGGCATCACCTCCATCGAGAATCCCTGCATCAGAACCTCGACCTCGGGTCGGGTGGCAGGCTGGCCATGGGCAGGGGCGGCGGCGGGTCGGCGGAAGTTCAAAAGCGCCATCAGGGCCTCCAGGATTCGCGGTCTGGTCACGGGATCAGGTCTCGTTTCCGGCCCCGCGCGCCCAGCCATCATTGGCGATCAGCGCGCGCAGCCTGTCCGCGTCATACGCTGCTTCCAGATCGCGCGCGGCGGCTTTCGCGACATCTTCATCGCTGCCAGCGACCTCGACCGGCGGCGCTTTGCGCCATTCGGCCAGATAGGCGTCCGCATCCTTCGCGCCGACCTTCATCGCGCAGCGGTCGATTGCCTGCTCGAAACGCTCGGAAAGCTGCACCTTCTGCGCCTTCCGCCCCTTGCCGACGATCACCTGCGCCGGAATATCACGCCAATACACCACCACCAGTTGCGCCATGAGGCATCCTTTCCTGACTGACCTGCCGCCCTTCTGCCCACCCTGCGCGCCGCACGCCCGCAGGCAGGCGACCGATTCACGGGCTGCTGCGACCCTGGCGCAAATTTCGCCATCAGCAAAGTCTTGCGTATGCGCAGGGCGCGCAGTACCATGAGTGCAACACGAAATTGGAGGGCGACCATGCCGCCCGAGCGTCCCGCAGGCGCGGGCGCTGCTTCGACCCAAAGGCCCGGCCCGGCACGCCCTGCCGTGGCCTCGACACAGGTGCAGGCACCGCGCCACTCCGGATCCCGCGCATCGCCGCTCTACGCGGCGCTGGATTTGGGCACGAACAGTTGTCGAATGCTGATTGCCCGCCCCCGGGGTGCGCAATTTGAAGTTGTGGACAGCTTTTCCAAGGCAGTCGAACTGGGCACCGGGCTGAAGACCTCGGGGCTGTTGTCGCACAAGCCGATGCAGCGCACGCTGCAGGCCTTGCGTATCTGCCGCACCAAGCTGGAACATCATGGTGTCCAGAACATGCGCCTTGTGGCGACCGAAGCGTGCAGGCGGGCGCGCAACAGCCGCGATTTCATCCGCCGCGCCGCGCGCGAGACTGGCTTGCGGCTGGACATCATCACCGCCGAGGAAGAGGCGCGGCTGGCCGTGGTCTCCTGCGCTTCGCTGGTCTCGGCCGAGACCGAGCAATTGCTGGTGATCGATATCGGTGGCGGCTCGACCGAACTGGTCTGGATTGACCTCTCGAATGTCGCCCCGGAAAAGCGGCGCGCGGCGATCCTGGGCATGCATCACGGCAGTTTCAACCGCGAGTCCAGACCCGGCCTGCCACATGTGGTGGACTGGATCAGCGTGCCGCTGGGCGTGGCCACGCTGAAGGACTATTTCCGCGAGGTCGATGACGACGCCGCGCGCTTCGCGCTGATGAGCTGGTATTTCGAGGAACAGCTCGAAGCCTTCGCCCCCTATCGCGACGCGACCGCGCATAAGGGATTCCAGATCATCGGCACCTCGGGCACGATCACCACGGTCGCCGCCTCCTATCTGCGGCTCAAGCGTTATGACCGCAACAAGGTGGACGGGCTGGTGATGAATTCCGACCAGGTCGATGCCGTGATTCGCGAGTATCTCGCCCTTGGCCCGATCGGGCGACGGCAGGACCCGCGCATCGGGCGCGAGCGGCACACGCAGATCATGTCGGGTGCGGCCATTCTGACGGCGCTGATGCGCGTCTGGCCGACCGAGCGCATGTCGGTCGCCGACCGGGGCCTGCGCGAGGGGCTTCTTTATGCGCAGATGAGCAGCGATGGCGCGCTCGACCTTGAAGGCTGAAGAAAGGCCCGTATGGCGATGAACCCCAAGAACACATCCGGGCGCGGCCAGCGCGACCTCAAGGTCAAGGTCAAGACCGCGCGCGGGCGCAAGCTTTCGTCCACTCGCTGGCTGGAACGGCAGTTGAACGACCCCTATGTCGCCGCCGCGCGGCGCGCGGGTTATCGGGGTCGCGCCGCCTTCAAGCTGATCGAGCTTGACGACAAGTATCGCTTCCTTGTGCCCGGCGCGCGCGTGGTCGATCTGGGCTGTGCGCCCGGCGGCTGGCTGCAGGTCGCGGTCAAGCGCGTCAATGCGCTGGGCGAGGCGTCCGGCAAGCGCCAGGGCTTCGTCCTTGGCGTCGATCTGCAAGAGATCGACCCGGTGCCGGGGGCCGAGGCGCATGTGCTCGATTTTCTCGAAGATGGCGCGGAGGAACAGGTCAAGCACCGGCTTGGGGGCAGCGCCGATGTGGTGCTCTCGGACATGGCAGCGGCCGCCTCGGGCCACAAGCAGACCGACCATCTGCGCATCATGGCACTGTGCGAGGCCGCGGCGTATTTCGCCTTTGACGTGCTCGAAGAGGGCGGCACCTTTGTCGCCAAGGTGCTGGCGGGGGGGGCCGAGGGCGACTTGCAGCAGCTTCTCAAACAGCGCTTCCGCAAGGTCGCCAATGTCAAACCCCCTGCCAGCCGCGCCGACAGTTCAGAAAAATATGTTGTAGCGCAAGGGTTTCGGGGCCGATCTGAAAGTGATTCCGAAAGTGACCCGGCATGAGCGGGCTGCGCGAGGGAGAACTGGTGCTTGACGCGCCGCTCGAGATGCGCGCGGAGATCTGTTTCATCGGCCATATCGAGAGCCCCTGGACCGAGCGCGCCACCTGCCCGCGCAACCTGCGCGCCGCGCGCGAGACCGGCCAGCCCGCCACGCTCCATATCGCCGCCCCCTTCCGCCCCGCGCTCGACGGCGTCACACCGGGCGATCTGATGGTCGCGCTCTACTGGATGCATGATGCCCGGCGCGACCTGTTGCGCCAGACGCCGCGCCACCGCCCCGAGGGTGCCGGCACCTTTGCACTGCGTTCGCCCGTGCGCCCCAATCCCATCGGCATGGGCGTGGTGCGGGTGGTCCAGATCGACATGGCCGCAGGGCGCATCGTGATCGACGCCATCGACGCGCTTGACGGCACGCCATTGGTCGACCTCAAGCCGCATATTCCGGGCGCCGATCTCGGCGGCGGCTGAGCATGGTATTGCTCAAGACCCTCGGCTTTGCGCTCTTTCTCTATGCGGCGCTGGTCGGGCTGATCGCGCTGCTGCAGGGGCCAATGCTGTTTCCCCGTGCCATGGTCGCTCCTGCCCCCGCCCTGCCCGAGACCGCCGAGCGGCTGGAAGTGACGCATCAGGGCGCGACGCTGCACGGCGTGCGCATCCCCGGCCGCGACCCCGGTCTGCCGCTGCTTCTGGGCTTTGGCGGCAATGCCTGGAATGCCGAGGATGTGGCGCTGTTCCTGCAGCGAATCGCGCCCGATCACCCGGTTGCGGCTTTCCATTATCGCGGCTACGCGCCCAGCACGGGCCGCCCGTCGTCGCGCGCGCTGATGGCCGATTCCGAGGCGATCTTCGACCAACTCGACGCGGACAAGGTGGTGGCGGTGGGCTTCAGCATCGGCAGCGGGGTCGCCGCGCATCTGGCCCGCACCCGCCCGCTGCAGGGCGCGGTTCTGGTCACCCCCTTCGACAGCCTCGCCGCGGTCGCGCGCCAGAGCTTCCCCTGGGCGCCGGTGCGCCTGCTCTTCCGCCATGACATGCCAGCGCTCGAGGCGCTGACGGCAACCCCGGCCCCGGTGGCGCTGATCATCGCCGCGCGCGACACGATCATCCCGCCCGCCCGCGCACATGCCCTCGCCGAAGGGTTGGCCGCTGCAGACCGCGCCCCGCGCCGGGTCGAGACCCTGCAGGCCGGCCATAACGACATCTACGGCCACCCCGATTTCGCCCCCGCCCTGCGCACGGCGATTGCAGCGGTGATCGAGTAATACGGTATCCGCCTGACGGCGTCGCGGCTGCCTTCCGTCATGCGCGCTCAGGCCCTGCATGTGACCGAGGGGATCAGATGGAGGTGGTACGCGCCTCTCCGACACAGGCCCCGCCCCAGGCAGGCGCTGCCCGGTCTTGCGGGCCCAGGTGGGATATGTGTTGACTGACCCGCGTTACGCAGAGGTCTCACGCAAGCACCTCAGCCCCCCTGCACCGCCCTCATCCCCGCGCCGCGCGCCAGTCCAGCACCGCTTCGGTCGCCGCCGCCAGCGCCACGAGATAACGCGTATCCGAGGCCGGGGGCTCGGGCGCGGGCGCACGCGCCAGCGCCACGCTCATCAGCGTGCCATTGCCCAGTTGCGGATGCGCGCGGGCAAAGACGCGGCGGTAACGGTCGGCGCAATGCGCCTCGCTCAGCATCACCGCCATCAGCCGCGCCCATTCCGCGCGCGGATGGCCCAGCAGCACCCGCGCGCAGGCGCGCATGTCGCCATGGGTGATCTCACGCATGGCGCATCCATCGCAGACGCCGCGCGCGCAGACGGCAAGCAGCGGCCCGAAGGGCCGCAGCGAGGGTGGACGGGCGGGCCGCCTGCGCGCGCGGCGTCATGGCCCCACCTCGAGCCGTGCAAAGGGCCCCGGCCCCACAACATCCGACACCTGCGCCACATCCAGCACGAAGCTCGCCCCTGCCCCGTCGGCCAATTGCGCCTCCGCGCCATAGACCCATTCGGGCGCAGTGACGGTCGCGCTGCGCAGCAGCGCGCCCCCCTTGCGCACCTGCACCTCGTAGCGTTCCGCCACTTCCGACAGCGGCACCTCGGCGCTGCCCCAGGCATCGCCCCCCTCGCGCGTGCGCCGGATCCAGCGCAGATGCAGCCCGCCATCAGGCAGCACCTCCGCGCGCAGATGTGCGGGCCGGTAGGGGCGCAGGCCCACGCCCGCAAACTCTGCCTCGACATCGCTCTGGCTGGGGTCCGAGAGCGGGCGGCTGGCGGGGCCGACACGATAGCTCTGCACCAGCCCCAGCGCGTCGAGCGGCAGCGCTATCTGCGCCAGCCGTGTATCGAGCATGACCACCAGCGCGCCGGGGCCCCAGGCCTGCGGCATCACCGCGTCACTGCCCATCTGCCCGCGCAGCCGGTTGCGCAGATCATAGACGCCCGGCTCGACCAGGTCAGCCTCGGCGAATTGCAGCAGCTCCCACTCCCCACCGGTGCCGATGGCCATCAGATTGGCCCCGTCCAGCACATCACGCGGCGCGACACTGTCGAGCGCGCCGTTCAGCATCCGCACGCGCAGGGCGGGGCCACGGTCCCACAGGCCGGGGGGGGCCGCGAAAAGCGGCGTCTCGGTCAAGCCGATGCGGGCGGGCGCGGCCAGCAACGCCTCCAGCGTGAAGGCATCCTGCAACCCGCGCCGGTGCACCGCCACCAGCCCCGGCCAGCTATGCGCGCTCACCGCGATCCAGGGGTTCTGCGGGGCCTCAGTGCCGGGGATCAGCGGCAGATCCATCAGGATCGGCTGCACCGGCAGGGGGGCGGCATGGGCCATCAGCGCAGTGCCCGCACGCGCCGTCTCGCCACGCTCATAGAGCGCCGCCTCGACCCGCGTCGCCTCGATCTCGCGCCCGCCCGAGAGCGTGGCGCGGTCGATCCGCCACAGCGCGCTTCCCCCATCACCCTCCAGCGCCACGACATCACCCGCGCCCAGATCGCGCGAGGGCGGCAGCGCAAAACGCGCCGTGTCGCGCGCCACCCGTGCCTCGCTCAGCCAGCGCTCGGCGACCAGCCGCGCCTCGCCCTCGGTCAACACCAAAGGCAGATCGCTGCCGGTCGCGCGATCGGCGCTTTCGTCGGGATAGATCGCTTCGGCCACACGCAGATCGTAACTCGCGCCCTCCTCGACATAGCCCATGCGCACCCGTCCGCTGATTTCGGCCTCGGGCGCGCGGATCACCGCCAGATCACCGGCATCACGGCGCAACAGGTGCTCGCGGCCCAGCTTCGCACGCGGCACCGCCTGCCGCATTGCAAAGATCAGCCGCCCGTCGCGCTCGGCGGCCTCGACCCCATAGGCCAGCATCAGCGCCTGCAGCATCGCGCGCGGGCTCTGGTCCGAGGCCACCGCAAAACCGCGCACCACACCATGCACCGCGCGCACATCGACATCGCGCACCCCGGCCCGCGCGCAGATCTCGACAATCAGCGCATCAAGCGGCTGGGCCGTCGCGCGCCCCGTGATCCAGTGACCGCGCGCCCAGTTCGCCCCGTCCGACCACTGCGCCGTATTGCCCGGAAACCAGGGATAGGGCCGCGCATCCCAGGCCCAGAGATGAGCCCGCGACATGTCCACCATCGGCCCGCCATAGAGTTCCGAGACCGGGTTGTTCACCGGGTCCGCCCAATAGGAATTGACTGCGCGCATGTATTGCATCTGGATCGCATCATCGCGCCAGCCGCGCGAGAAATGCGGCGCGAAGCTTTCAGAGCTTTTCGGGTCGAGAAAGACATTGGGCTGATTGGTGCCCCGGTCGATGGCCGGGCAGCCGTATTCGGTGAACCAGAACGGCTTGGAGCGCGGCTCCCATGCCGAGGGCTCGGTCGCGCGCACGCCTCCGACCCGGTCATGGTGCTCATTCTCCCACCAGCCGCGCAAATCCTTGCTGCGCCAGATCCAGTGTTCCTGCCAGTCGCTGCTGTCCTCGATGGGTGTGCGCAACTGCGCGCGGCGGTCAGCCTCGGACGCGTAGAACCAGTCATACCCCTCGCCACCCGCGACATTGGCGCGCAGATAGTCGAGATTGTAGATGCTGCCCCAGGCGGCATCCGCGTGGTCATTGCCATCGCGCCAATCCGACAGCGGCATGTAATTGTCGATGCCGATCACGTCGATATTGTCATCCGCCCAGAGCGGGTCGAGGTGGAAGAAACGGTCGCCCTGAGCTGTGATGTAGCCGAAATACTCCGACCAGTCGGCGGCGTAGGTGAGTTTGGTGTGCGGCCCCAGTATGGCGCGCACCTCGGCAGCCAGTGCGCGCAGCGCCGCCACCGCCGGAAAGCTGTTGGCAGGGCCGCGGATCTGGGTGAGGCTGCGCATTTCCGAACCGATGCAGAACGCATCCACCCCGCCCGCCGCCTTGCACAGTGCCGCCTGATGCAGAATGAAGCGCCGGTAGCGCCACTCGGACGGGCCGGAATAGGTGATCCGCGTACCGGACACATGGAAATCACTGGCCGAAGCCGTGCCGAAAAACGCCGCCACTTCAGCCTCTGCCTGCGCCGTACCATCGGGGCTGCCGGGCTGGCCGGGGGCTTTTTCAGTGCTGATTCGTCCGCGCCAGGGCAGCACGGGCTGGCTGTCGGCATCCGACCATGGGTCGGGCAGCGTGTTGTCCGCCATGATCTCCATCAGGATGAACGGGTAATAAACCACTGACTGCCCGCGCGCCTTGAGCGCGGCGATGGCTTCGCGCACCGAGGCATCCGAGGGCGTGCCGCCATAGACGGGACGCCCGTCGAGCCGCGCGACTTGGGGGGTCTGCGAGGCGTTGCGCCCGGCCACGGACCAGGGCGCGTTTCTGGCGGTCCGGTTGGAAAACTCGACCTTGGGCTCGATCCGGCACTCGCCCGCGCGCAGATCCGAGCCGAACCAGGACACGATCAACAGGTTTGATCCGCAGGCGGGCAATTCCCGCGACAATGCGTCCAGCGACGTCTCGATATCGGTCAGCCCCGAGGGCGTGTTGACATTGATCAACGCATCCGGCCCGCCCAGAACCCGCGCCAGCATGGGGTTGTCCGGGTCATAGCCGCCATCGAAGAGCGAGGGGTTGCGCAACTGCACAGAGCTTGTCGCCAGCGTGAAATCGCCGCTCCCGGGCATCAGCGCGACCGCCTGCACATGCTCGGCGAAGCCCTGGGCTGTGTCATTCGCGACGCCGCGGATCACTTCGAAGCTCAGCTGCGGCACGCGGTTGCCATATTCGCCAAGTTCCAGATCCTCGATCACGACATAGGCAATGCCGCGATAGGCGGGCACGCGGCCCGCGCCCTCGATGGTCTCGATCAGCGGGTCGGGAAGCTGATCGTCGCTGCCGGTGTAAAGCCGCAGGCTCAGATCGGCAGGCGCGATCTCGCGCCCGTCGGCCCAGATCCGCCCGATCCCGAGGATCGGCCCCTCGCAAAGCGCCACGGCAAGCGATATGGAATAGCTGTATTCGGTCACGCGCGGGCGGGGCGGACGGTTCTTGCCGCCACCACCCCCGCCGCTGGTGCGGCGCCGTTCCAGAAAGTCGCTCGACCAGATCACCTGCCCGCCCAGCCGCACGCGGCCCCAGACCAGCGGCACCGGGCTGCCTTCGCTGGCCCCCGTGACGCGCAGCCGCTCGATACGCGGGCCCTCGATTGTCTGCGAGCCGCCGCTACCGCCCATCAGCCGCTGGTCGATCACCTGCCCCAGCGTCCCGCCGATCGCGCGCCCGATGACCATGCCCGACAAGCCGAACACGGCCCCGCCGAAGCTCGAGCCGACTGCCGCCCCCACGGCCGAAAGAACCACTGTCGCCATGATCGCTTACTCCTTGTCCTGGTCTTGCGCCAGCGGCGGAAACGCGAACCGCGCGCTGATGCGTCGCGCCCATGGGGCCGAGAGCGGTGCCTCGACCACGCCCGCGCGCGGGCAGGCATGGATGAAGGCGCGGCCCTGCGCGCTCTGGATGCCGATATGGCGGGCGCGGGCGCGAGGCTGCAGCCGGAACAGCAGAACCTGCCCGTCCGCGGGCGTATGAGCGGGGCGGAAATGCGCGGCAAGGGCGGCGTGCAGATGCTCGTCCGCGTCACATTCGCCCCAGCCGGGGGCGTAATGCGGCACGGCACAGGGCTCGGCACCAAAGCGCGCGCGCCACAGCCCGCGCAACAGTCCCAGACAATCCGCCCCTGCCCCGCGCAATGAGGCGCGGTGGTGAAAGGGCGTGCCGATCCAGCCGCGCGCCAGCGTGACAATCTCACTCATCCGCGCCGCTGCCCGCCCTGATGGTTGCCGCCCTGCCGCGGATAGGCCATCAGCCAATCCTCGCCCGGAATATGCGGGAACCCCTGAAAGTTCAGGAAATTGTTGAACTTGGTACGGCAAGTGACGGCCTGACGGTCGCAGCCCGCTTCCAGCCGCAGCATGTCACCTTGCGCCAGTGGCGCGCGCAGCCCGTCCCAAAGCGTGATCTCGCGTGCGCCCGCGCGCGTGCGGTCCTCGCGGATCAGCCCGACCAGCCCGTCCGCCGCGCCGGACAGCACGACCACGCGCCCATGCGCTAGAAACCCCTCGGCCAGGTCTGGAACCGGTGCAACCAGCAGCCGCGAGGCATCGGGCGCATCCAGAAGCGGCACCTCGGCCGAATACCCCGGCGTATCCAGATCGAAGCGGCAGCGCGCATCGCCCAGCACCGCCGAACAGGCCGCATGAAACACCCGCCCCCCCGGCTGGCCCAGCGGCTCGGACAGGCCGCGCAGCTCGGCCCGGAAGGCCCCGCCCGCGCGGGTGATCTCGCCCAGGGAACCGCGAAAGACCAGCCGCCGCTGGCTGAGATCGGCCCAGTTGACCTCCCATATCCGCAGATCTGCACCGTCATAGCGCCCGGCCATGATGTCGGCCTCGGTCAGCCCGGCCTCGCGCAGCGCGCCCACAGCTTCGGAATTGTCCACCGCAAGCCCTGTCACCTGCTCCAGCGCGCGTGCTGTCAGCCCCGCGCCCGCGACGAAACGCATCCCGTCAAAGCTCAGGTCGCGGTCATGGTCGGTGAATCCCAGCACCAATCCGTCAGCGCGGGTCAGTGCCCAGGCACGGGCGACCGTGGTATGGCCAGTGGCCAGATGCTCCATCAGGCTCATTGGCGCAGCTCCACCACCGGGACTTTCGGCAATTCACCCGCCTTGAAGCTCGCCATCGAAATCTGGATGAGATCGGTGTCAAACCGCACCGGCACATCGAATTCGAACCCGGCGTGAATCTCGGCCCCTGGCTCGGGCGCGCGCTCGAATGTGACAATGCCGGTTGCGGGGTCGACCGTGTAATCGTCGCCCAACGTCATCGCTTCCGGCCCGATCGCAGCCAGCACAGTGCCGGCCACCGGCTTGGTGATCACGCGCCAATAGGTCTGCGCGCCCGAGGCATAGCCCTTGCGCAGTTGAAAGGTCTTGCTCTCGCCATCGCCGAGGCCGAGGAACTGGTCGGTCGCCGCAATCGGCTGTGAGGCCCGCGCCGAGCGGTAATCGCCCCAGTCCTTCCAGCGAAAGCCGTGCAGCATCCCCATCCGCGCCTCGAAGAAGGCCACCAGCGCCTCCAGATCATCGAGCGCGCGCAGGCCCATTCCGGCGTCATAGCGCCGCCGTGAGGCCGACCAGGGCGTGTTGCGTTCCTCGAACCCGTTGGCCAGTTCGACCACTTCGGTCCGGCGTTCGGGCCCGCCCAGCGCGCCAAAGCTCAGATTGGCCGGGAAGCGGATCTCGTGAAAACTCATGGCGCTCTCCTCAGCGGTTGCGGTTGCCTTGCGCCAGCAGGCGCGACATCTGCGCAGCAATCTGGGTCTGCGAGCGGTTGAAGCCTGCGACATCGGGCGTCGAGATGTTGAAGGTCACATTGACCGCGCGCCCCTCACCCCCCGCGCGCACGCCAAGGCTGCCATCGGCCCCGCGCGCCAGTGGCAGAATCGCCTCTGGCCCTGCCTCGCCCATCAGTCCGGTGCCGCCGCGCATTGGAAACGCCGTGGCCTGGCTGACCACGCCGCCCTTGGCAAAGGGCATCACGCGCCCCGCGCCGAAGGACCCGCCCTGGGCAAAGGGCATGATCGAGCCCATCGCGCCCGCCACACCCTGCGCCAGAAGGCTGCCAAAGGCGTTCTGTACCGGGCGCATCGCAGTGTTGTAGACATTGGCCGAGATCGACTGCGCCACCCCGCGCAGCGCGTCCTGCATCCGCATCCCGTCAAACACCACACCATCGAAAGCGCGGCGCAGCCCGGTCGAGAAGCTGCGCGAGAGGCTGTCCACTTCGCGCCCGGTAAAGGTCAGGCTGCGCGAGAGGCCCGCCAACTCACTGTCGAAATCCGCGACCAGACCCGTGGTCTGGCCCAGCCGCGCCTCCAGCGCGGCGATCTGCGCCTCGAGATCACTTATTCGGGTCATCGCTCTCGCCTTTCCTGTGGTCGGGGTAGCGCGCGGCCAGTTCCTCCAGCCGTGCGCGGGTCAGCGGTCCGGGGGCGGCATCCAGCCCCGCCATCAGCATCAGTTCGGCAGGCGTCAGCGCCCAGAAATCGCCTGGGCGCAGGCGCAAGTCGCGCAGGCCCAGCCGCATCAGCGCAGGCCAGTCGAGCGGCGGCGTGCTCATGCGGGCGGCGTGAAGGCGCGCACCAGCAGTTCCGCTGCCGCACGCGCCGCGCCCGGCAAACCGCCGCCGATTTCCGCTGTCGTGAGGTCTTCGGCGCTCCCGTGCCAGCCGCCACCGCGCAAGCCCGCCACGATCAGCGCCAGCATGTCACGGCTGGAAAAGCGCCCCTCCTCGAACCGCGCGACCAGATCGAGGATCGTCTCCTCGCCCAGCGCGCTTTCCAGTTCCGCCAGCGCCCCGAGCGTCAGCTTCAGCCGCTGCTTCTGGCCGTCGATCTCGAGCATCACCTCACCTGCATGGGGGTTGATCACGGCGCGCCTCAATCCGCCACGAAGGTCAGTTGCCCCGACGAAGCCAGCGACAACTCGAATGTCGCTTCGCCGTTATGCGAACCCGAATAGTCCAGCCCGGCAATCAGAAACGGGCCTTCGACAATGCCGAAATCGGGGATGATGATCTGGAAATCGGGCGTCTCGCCATTGAAGAAGATCGCGCGCGCACGCTCGTCGGTGCCCGCGTCGCGAAACACGCCCGAGCCCGAAATGGCGGCGGATTTCACGCCTGCACCGCCCAGCAGTTCGCGCCAACCCCCGGCGCTGGAAAGTGATGTGACATCAACGGCTTCCGCGTTGAAGCTCACGCGGGTTGCGCGCAGGCCCGCCACTGTTTCGAACTGCCCGTCGCCGGTCATGTCAACCTTGATCAGCAGATCCTTGCCATTCTGTGCACCCATCGGGCCACCTCCTGTAAATGGTGTCAGTCATCCTCGACCCGCGCGCGGAAGCGCAGGTCTATCCGGCGGGTCTGGTCGCCCTCGATCTTGCGGGCCTCGGCGCGGTCGAACCACAGCGCGACCAGCCGCCCCCGCGCCAGCGTCAGCGCGGGTGCGTCGAGCAATTCGCAGATGCGCGCGGCGACATGCTTGGCGGCCAGAAAGCCAGTGGCATTGGTCAGGACCGAAATCACCAGCCGGTGCTCGGCCCCGTGTCCGGTCTTGTCGGAGCGGTCAAACGCCTCTTCCGCGCCGATCAGCACATAGGTCGCGGGCGGTGTGGCGGGCGGGATCGCGTCATAAAGCGCCCCGTGAAGATCGGCCTGCAAGATGCTGTCATTGCTCAGATATTGGTAGATGGCGCTTTGCAGCGCGGGGGCGATGACATAGCTCATGCGGGAAGCTCCTCCTGCGCGGTGCAGATCAGATAGCGGCCCTGCACATCCGCCTCGGCCACAGCAAGGATGCGAAACAGCCGCGCGCCTTCGCGAAACCGCTGATCGGGGCGCGGGCGACGGTCCGAGCCATGCGGGGCCGCGCGCACCAGAATGCGCAGCCGCACCTCGCCCGAGGGGCCAAGGGCGGCGAGCCGCTCGCGGCCCGTGCCTGCACGGATCTCGGCCCAATGCGTGCCCAGCGCCTGCCAGTCGGTGGCAAAGCCCCCCGCGCCATCGGGCGCGGTCACGGGCGACTCCAGCACCAGCGCGCGGGTCAGTTGCGGTGCGGCGCTCATACCCGGCCCCCAAGCCGCAGGTCGCGCCAGCGCTCCAGCAGCGCGCGGATGGCAAATCCCATGTCTTCGGCCCCGCCGCTCTCGCGGCTCTCGTAATATTGCGCGGCCAGCAGCAGCACGGCCTGGCGCAGATCGGCCGGAATGTCGGCCCAGTCGGGGCCGAACCCGGCGCTGAAGGCAATCTCGACACGGCCCTGCGCCGGGATACCCGGAAGCGCGCTGCCCGTGGCCTCGATGCGCGGGCGCATCCCGTCGGCGTCAAGCCCATAGCGCGCGGGGTCAACCAGCGTGGGCGCCCCTGCCGCGTCAAACAGCGTGACCGAGGCGACCGCGACCACCGGCGCCACCGGCAGGGGCTGGGCATAGCCATCGCGCCAGCGCGTCAGCCGCAAGAGGAAATCGCGCGCGATCAGCGCGCGGCTGATCCGCCCCTCGACAGCCGCAACCGCCGCGCGCAGATAGTGTTCCAGGAGCGCGTCCTGCGTCGTGTCATCGGCAAAGCCCGAGGACAGGCGCAGATGCTCGCGCAGCGCAGCAATCGGCAGGGCTGCTCCGGGGATGGGGCTTGTCTCTCTGAGATCCATTGGCTCGCCTCGCAGATATTCGGGAAAGACGGGTGCCCCGGATCACGCCCGACCTGCTCGTGCGGGGGGGCGCGAACGGTGTGAACCGGACAGGCCGGAGGCCAAGCCAGGGCACCCTGCCTGCCCTGCACGCGGACCGCGCACAGGACAGGATGGCGCATTACGCTTCGCCGAATTTCAGCAGCTTGATCGCCTTGAAATCCGACACATCACCGCCCACACGCTTGGTGGCATAGAACAGCACATGGGGTTTCGCGCTGAACGGGTCGCGCAGCACGCGCAGGTCGGGGCGCTCGGCGATGGTGTAGCCGGCCTCGAAATCGCCAAAGGCGATGGCGTAGCTGTCGGTGTCAATGTCGGGCATGTCCTCGGCCACCAGCACCGGGTAGCCCATCAGCCGCGCAGGCTCGCCTGCTGCCAGACCGTCCGACCACAGGAAGCGGCCATCGGTGTCCTTCATCTTGCGCACGGCCCCTGCGGTCTTGGAGTTCATCACGAAAACCGCATTGGCGCGATAGGTCGCGTCCAGCGCATAGACCAGATCGACGATGGAATCGGCGGCATTGGCGGCGGCGAAATCCCCATTCGCACCGGTCGCGATATAGCCCAGGTTGCCCCAGGTCCAGATCATGTCATCGACCGTGTCATGGTCGAGAAAGCCGCGCGGCTTGTCCACGCCATCGCCATGGATGAAGGCGGCCGCCTCGGCGCGGGCGAATTTCGAGGCAATACGCCCCGCAAGCCAGCTCTCGACATCGAAAGCGCTGTCATCGAGCAGGCGCTGGCTGGCCTTGGGCATGGCCGATAATTCGTGCAGCCGGATCGGGATACGGTCGATCTTGGGCGTGTCGGATTCCGCAATCGTGCTGGCCTCGGTCGCCCAGCCGGTCGAGACATCGCTGTGATCGATCAGCACGTCGAAGGACGTGGCCTCGACCGTCACAACGCTCGCAATCGCGCGGATCGAGGCGGTGGAGGCGAGCGTCGAGCGGATCGTCTCGGCGGTCTCGGGGTCGACCAGATAGCCGCCATCGGCCGCCTGCAGCGTGCTCAGCCCCTTGGTTTCGATCTCGAGCCCGCGCATGGGCGCTTCATCGCCCCGGCGCAGATAGGCGTCGAACGCCTTGTGGTGCAGGGTTTCGCCTGCATCGGCCTGGGCCAGCACGGGCCGGGCGGGGGAAAGGGCAGTCTTGCGGTCCAGCATGGTCAGTCGCTCTTCTGTTTGGGAAAGTTTGCGGGTGAGTTCGGTCTGAAATTCCGCGAATTCCTGCGCGAAATCGTGCAGCGCGGTCTTGATCTCCAGCTCCGGGGCCTCGGGCGCATCCGCGCCGCTCGGGCCCGCAGCCTGGGGCGCGGGGTCGGTCATGTCGCTCTCCTGATCTGGGGAAGCCTGTGTTGCGATCCGGGGCCAGACTAGCGCGGCCAGCCCAAGATCCTGTCAATGCAGCGCACGCTCGCGCGCTCAGAGCCGCGCAACAGCGGCGCGGGCGGCGCGCATCTGCGCGCTCAGCCGCGCGATCTGGCGCGCAAGGTCGGATTTCTGCGACACGCGCGCCTCGGCCTGCATGGGGAAGGTCACGAGCGAGACCTCCCACAGGTCCAGCTCGATCAGCCTGCGCCCGCCATCGGGGGTCTTTTCGGCGCGCAGGGTGCGATAGCCGATCGAGAGCCCTTCCAGCGCGCCCGCCGCAATCAGCGCCCGCGCCTCGCGCGCGCGGGCCACGTCCGGCAGCAGGCGGCCCTTCACGAACAGCCCGTGGCCATCCTCGACCACCTCATCCCAAAGCCCGATGGGCTGGGCCGGGTCATGCTGCCAGAGCATCGCGACGCGCTCACCGCGCTCTCTGCGGCGCTTGAGCGAGGCCGTATAGGCCCCGGCCAACACGATATCGCCGCCCTTGTCGCGCAACCCGAAGACCGAGGCATAGCCCGCAATCTCGTCGCTGCCGGTCAGCACGATCCCGGCCTCGGGGCGCATGAATTTCGTCTCCATTCTCAAACCCTTTCCCTAAAGCGCCGTCACCAGCGCCAGCGCGCCATGGATCAAGACCCCTGCAGCGACCCCGTAAACCGCCAGAAACAGCCGCTTCTCGACCCGCTCCAGCGCGCCCTCCAGCCGCCTTATGCGGAATTCCAGCGCCTCCTTGCGGGCCTCGAAGACGCGCTCCTGCGCGTCGATACGCGCCTGCGCGGCCTCGAAACTGTCATACAGGTAACGCGACCCCCCGACCGCGCGGCGCGCGCTGCTCATGCGCCATCCACCACAGGCGGCAGGCCCAGCAGCACGCGTTTCTCGGCATCACTCAGGAAAGTCGCCTCGCCCACGCGCCGCCATTGCTGCTCGCGCTCGACCGCCAGCGCGGGCACCTGATCGAGATCGGGCTTCAACGCCACATCGCCCTCGACAAAACCCGACAGCCAATGCGCGACCGAAGCGGTGACCCGCATCGCCATGGGCAGCACGGTCAGCCGGTAGAAGGCGCGGTTGGCCTCCTGGTAATTGGCATAGGTGGCGTCGCCCGGAATGCCCAGCAGCATCGGCGGCACACCGAAAGCGATGGCAATCTCGCGCGCGGCGGCCTCCTTGGTGCGGTGAAACTCCATGTCCGAGGGCGAGAAGCCCATCGGCTTCCAGTCGAGCCCCCCTTCCAGCAGCATCGGACGGCCGGCATTCTTCGCGCCCTGATGATGCGCCTCCATCTCGGCCTGCAGCCGCTCGAACTGCTCATTGCTCATCGAGCCCTGCCCCTCGGGTCCCTTGTAGACAATCGCGCCCGAGGGCCGCGCGGCATTGTCCAGAAGCGCCTTGGACCAGTTCGAGGCCGCGTTATGCACATCCACTGCGCGCCGCGCGGCCTCCAGTGGCGAGAGGCCGTAATGGTCATTCTGCGGGTGAAAGGCGCGGATATGGCAGACCGGCGAACGGCCCTCGCGTAGATGGAAGCGGTGCTTTGCACTGCCCACGGCATAGTCATAGGCCACCGGCCAGCCATCGGCGCCCGGCACCACGCGCATCCGGTCCGAGCGCAGCACATGCAATTCGCGCGCTGCCCCCTCGGCGTCGGTGACCATCTCCAGATAGGCATTGCCCGACAGCAGCAGTTGCGCATAGAGCGCCTCGAACAGCTCTGCCCGCCCCTGCGCCGGGTTGGGCCGCGTGATCAGATCGAGCACAGGGTGGCTCTCGTAGCGGCGCGCGCAGTCCTGCACCACCAGCGGCAGGGCGCTCGCAGCCTCGGAAATCAGCCGCACCGCGCGAAAGCCCACCGGATTGCCCAGAAAGCCCGCCCGCGCCAGCGACACCCCGTCGCGCGCCGTCCAGGCCGCGCCTGCGGCCCCAAAGACGGCCCCCTTGTCGCGGATCCGCCCCGCAGTCAGCGGCCCCACGGCAGAGGCCTTGGCCTCGCTCACCGCCCCCGACGCCATCTCGGGCGCTCGCGCCTTGCGCAGGAATTCAAACATCAGCGCCTCTCTTCATCTGTGCTGCCCCTTCATCCTTGAAAAAATATCCTCGGGGGGTGCGGGGGG
>SKIF01000124.1 GCA_007116575.1 Paracoccaceae bacterium | reverse complement strand
GTGGCGGTAAAGGCGGCCAGCGGCACATCAAGCGCGCGGCGCAGATCGCCGATGCGCAGGTAATCGGGGCGGAAATCATGGCCCCACTGGCTGACGCAATGCGCCTCATCGACGGCAATCAGGCGGCACCCCGCGCGTCGCAGCAGATCGAGCGTGCCGCCCGAGGCCAGCCGCTCGGGCGCCATATAGAGCAGCTTCAACTCGCGCCGCGCCAGAGCATCAAACACCTGCGCGGTCTCGGTCTCGGTATTGCCCGAAGTCAGCGCGCCCGCTGCCACGCCAAGCTCCTGCAACCCGCGCACCTGATCGCGCATCAGCGCGATCAGCGGCGAGATGACCAGCGTCACGCCCTCGCGGCTCAGCGCCGGAAGCTGATAGCACAGCGACTTGCCGCCACCGGTGGGCATGATGGCCAGCGTATCGCGCCCGGCCATGACCGCTTCGACAATCTCGCGCTGACCGGGGCGAAACGCGTCAAAGCCGAAGACATGAGCCAGCAATGCCTCGGGCGGCTGCGCAAGATCGGGGGCCTGCATCGGCCTAGATAAAGACAGTCGCGTTGTTGATCAGCACGATCCGCAGCGCATAGATCGCGATCAGCGCAACCAGCGGTGCCAGATCGATCCCGCCCAGATCGGGCAGGAATTGCCGGATGCGCTGATAGACCGGCTCGACCAGCCGGTTCAGCCCGTCCCAGATCGAGGCGACCATCGGGCTGCCAAGGCTGATGACCTGAAAATTGATCAGCCAGCTCATGATGATATGGATGATGACGATCCACTGCGCGACACTCAGGACAAGCAGGATGATCTGGATCAGGGACAGCATCGGGCACTCCTTGGGCTCGGGTTGGCGCAAACCTAATGGGCAGCGGCATGAAGGGCAAGGCGCGACACTTGCCCATCTGGACAAACCGCGCTGCATGTCTAACTACAGGCCGAACCGTCCCGAAAGGCTGAATGTTACATGCTTGTCCTGCTTTCACCCGCCAAGAAACTCGACTGGAGCGCGCGTGGCACCCCCCGCGCGCTGTCGCGACCCGCGTTTCAGGACGATGCCGCCTATCTGGCCGCAGAGGCGCGCAAGCTCGGGGCCGGGGGGCTGAAGAAGCTCATGAAGATCAGCGACAATCTGGCCGCGCTCAACCTCGAACGGTTCGAGCAATTCGCCCCCGACCCCGCCCCCGAAGCGACTCGCCCGGCCATCCACGCCTTTGCGGGCGACACCTATACCGGGCTCGACGCAGCCTCGCTCGACGCCGATGCGCTCGAATGGGCCGAAGGGCATCTGCGCATCCTGTCGGGGCTTTACGGGCTGTTGCGTCCGTTCGACGCGATGCAGCCCTACCGGCTGGAAATGGGCTCGCGGCTGGCCACCGGGCGGGGCAGGTCGCTCTATGACTACTGGGGCACACGGCTGGCCAAGGCGATCGATGATGCTGCCGACAAGGCCGGTGCAAAGGCCATCGTGAATTGCGCCTCGCAGGAATATTTCGGTGCCGTGGCACGCGATGCGCTGCAAACGCCCATCATCACGCCGGTCTTCAAGGACCAGCGCGACGGGGCCGAGCCGCGCGTGATCAGCTTCTTTGCCAAGAAGGCGCGCGGCGCGATGGCGCGGTTCATCCTCGAGAACCGGCTGAGCGACCCGGAGGCGCTGCGCGATTTCGATATTGCGGGCTATCGCTTTGAGTCAGAACTTTCGGAGCCTCAATCGCCAGTCTTCCTGCGCGAGATCTGATCCGGCCCGGGCTCGAACCCCGCTGGCGCATGATCACGCAGCGCCTGCAGCAGTTCCGCCTTGCTCAGGGGCTTGGTCAGCATCGCATTCATGCCCGCGGCGAGGATGCGGTCTATCTCTTCCTGAAACGCATGGGCGGTCAGCGCGATGATCGGCACATCGCGCCCCTCGGGCAGCGCACGGATCTGGCGTGTCGCCTCGCGCCCGTCCATGCGCGGCATGGAAATATCCATGAACACGATATCAGGGCGCAATTCGCGGAATTTCGCGACCGCGACCTCGCCATCCTCGGCGAAATGCAGATCCAGCGCGACCCCTTTCAGGAACCGCTCGAAAACCAGCCGGTTGGTGCGGTTGTCCTCGGCATAGAGCACGCGCATGGTCCGGGCCGAACGCCCCATGGCTCTGGACGGATCATCCGGCGTGGCTTCCGGAGCCTCAGGCAGGGCAAAAACCTGCACCAGATCGCGCCACAACATCGGCTTGGGAAGGGCCGCGCGCAACAGGCCCTGATGCAACAACGGTTTCGCCTCGGGCAGGGCCGAGCACAGCATCACCACGGGCAAATCCGGCGCGGCATTCTGGCACGCCACCAGCAGATCCGGCAGCGGCGCGTCGGACAGATCCTGATCGATCAGCACCAGGTCAGGCAGCGCGGTTTCCAGTTGCCGCAGCGCCACGTCGATCTTCGTCGCCGTCGTGACCTGCACATTCAGACTCTGCAAGCGCCGCGTCACGATCTCGCGGCTGATCAGATGATCGCTGACGATCAGCGCCTTGCCGATACCTTCAGGCAGGCTGGCCGTATCACACGCGGGCGCGGGCGTATCGACCTCCAGTTCGAGCGACACGCCAAAGCAAGAGCCGACGCCGGGTTCAGACTCGACCCAGATCCGACCGCCCATCATGGTCACGATCCGCTGCGTGATTGCCAGCCCCAGCCCGGTCCCCTCGAACCGACGATTGGCCATCTGCTCGACCTGGCTGAAGGCGCTGAAGATCGCCTCCTGATCCTCGCAAGCGATTCCGATGCCAGTATCCTCGACCGTAATATTCACCACCTGCGCGGACTCGGACTCACCGACGCCGACCGCGCGCACCAGCACATAACCGCTTTCGGTGAACTTGAGCGCGTTGCCCACCAGATTGGTCAGGATCTGCCGGATCCGTCCTGCATCTCCGACCATACGGCCGGGCAGGAACATGTCATAGTCGAAGATCAGCTCGATCTGGCGCGCACGGGCATTGGCCGACAGCAGGGCCAGCACGTCATGAATGGTCTTTTCCAGATCGAAGACTGCGGGATGCAGTTCCATCCGGCCCGCCTCCATCTTGGAGAAGTCCAGGATGTCATTGATGATCGTGACCAGCGCCTGCCCGCTGGAACAGATTGTCTCGACATAGCCACGCTGTTCGGGGTCAAGCGTGGTCTCGGACAGGCATTCGGCCATGCCGATCACCCCGTTCATCGGTGTGCGGATCTCATGGCTCATATTGGCCAGAAAGGCCGATTTCGCCTCGGCCGCCGCCTCGGCGCGCGCCTGTGCCTCGATCAGTTCAGCCTGATAGCGCAAGGTCTCGGTGATGTTATGCACCAGCGACACGATATCCCCATTGGCAACCCGCCGGTCCACCATCCGGATCGACATGCCATTGGTGAAATGCAACTCCTGCGCCGGAATCGCGGGGGCGCGAAGCCGCGCCAGCATCGCCTCGACCCAGACATCCGGGGCCTGCTCATCCAGCAGCACCAGCCCTTCATGCGCGCAGATCTCCAGCACGCGGCGATACCGGATACCCGGCTTGACCTCTGGAAAGTGGCGAAACACGCTCAGATAGGCTTGATTGGCCAGGATCATGCTGGCGTCACGGTCGAAGACCGCAAAGCCGTCCGACAAAGTCTCGACCGCCTCGCGCAAGCGCAGATTGGCCAGATCCACCTCGGAATGCGCGATCTGCAGATCCTGCGCGACCTGGGTATTGCGGCCCTCCAATGTCCGGGCATGACTGCGCATCGCAGCCAGTTCCGCACGCTGGGCGATAAGTTGATCTGACAGGCTGTAGGCATGATCCTTCAAGCGCGCATTCGCCTGACGTAACTCGTTCCGGACCTGCTCATAGAGGCGCTCCGCGCGCAGCCGGGCACGCCGCTCGCGCGACAGCCTGTCGGAAAACGAAGTCGAAACCGTCATGCAGACATCACAGACCAGAAGGACACGGGGCAGTATCGGGGCGGGGGCTGAAAACTCCGTTAATACAACAGGGCAGCCCGCCTCCTGCGCAACCGACGCGCCCCACCACCTTCCCGCGCGCCGGTCGTTTGGCAGGCGGGCAGAAGGATCTGCCCGGTCGCGAACTGCATATGCCGCGGCAGGGCTGGTGAGCCTGCGCAACTCCATCTCCTGCCGAGATACCTCATGCGCAGCTCCATGCAAGGATTAGGTGTTCAGTCCCGGCATCAGCCCCCATCTATGGCGCGGCAGAGCGAAGCGTTTTTCGGATTGGCCTAGATCCGGCCATTGTGCGCTGAGCCTGTTCAGCCAGCTGGTATTTCGTCGTGCGCAGATCGATGGATTTGCAACAATATAATCATACTGTATAACATTTGTTGCATTACGATCTCAACGTGATAACTTCCCCGTATGACAGACTCCTTTGCTCAGACTCTCGCCGCGCGATTTGA
The DNA here is from genome assembly GCA_007116575.1 of Paracoccaceae bacterium. Classification (GTDB taxonomy): domain Bacteria; phylum Pseudomonadota; class Alphaproteobacteria; order Rhodobacterales; family Rhodobacteraceae; genus Roseinatronobacter. The sequence goes on along the minus strand of SKIF01000124.1, from coordinate 14,171 downwards.
CAGCCTGCCTGCGCAGTTACAAAAGGCTGCGCGCTGGATTGAGGCGCATCCCCATGATGCAGCGCTGTTATCCATGCGCGAACAGGCGGGGCGGGCAGGGGTTCAGCCTGCGACCATGACGCGACTGGCACAGGCGTTGGGCTATGACGGCTATGATACTGTGCGCGCACTGCATGCGGATGCGCTGCGTCCCGCCCGGCAGCCCGGTCTTGTTGCCACAGCAGCGCGGCGCAACAGGCTTCAGGCGGGCACACCGGAAGCTGCGGCGCAAGCCATGGTGCAGCACGGGGCCGCGCAGGTTGGCGCGCTCGGCGATCCAGCGACATTGACCACGCTTGCTCAGGCCGCCAGCCTGATGGCTGGGGCAAGCCGGGTTTTCTGCCTTGGCATGCGGTCCAGTCACGCAGTGGCGTGGCACGTCTGGTATGCGCTTTCGCTGATCTCTGATCGCGCGGTTCTGCTTGATGGCGTTGGCGGAGTTGGGTTTGACGCGCTCGCGCAGGCGCGCGAAACCGATGTGCTGTTTGTCTGCGGGGTTGCTCCCTATACACGCGCCGTGGTTGACGCAGTCATACAGGCGCGCGCGCGCAGCCTGCGCGTTGTTGCGCTGACGGATTCACCGCTGTCGCCGCTGATATCCCAAGGCGATCCTGCGCTGATCGTGTCAACTGACAGCGCGTCCTTCCTGCATAGCATGGCCCCGGCTTTCACGCTGGCGGAGATTCTGGTCGCACTTGTCGCGCGTGGTGATGACCCTGCACTTCTGGCCCGGCTTGACGGTCTGGACCGTCAGCTTGCCGCCTTCAACACCTATCACCCCTCAAAAGGCTGAGAAACATCATGACCCATCTGTTGCACCGCTCGATCCACACGCCGCCTCGCCGCGCTGTCAGTGCGTCCGGTATTTCTTTCACCGATGACACAGGCCAAAGCTATATCGACGCCTCTGGCGGGGCGGCGGTGTCCTGTCTGGGGCACGCTCATCCTGATGTGATCGCGGCGCTGCATGCGCAGCTCGACAAGCTCGCCTATGCGCATACAGGGTTTTTCACCACGCAAGTGGCGGAAGAGCTTGCAGATAATCTGATCGCAGATGCACCCGAGGGGTTGGAGCATGTCTACCTTCTGTCTGGCGGGTCCGAGGCGGTGGAAGCCGCACTGAAAATGGCGCGGCAGTATTTTACCGAGACGGGCCAGCCGCAGCGCCGCCATATCATCGCGCGGCGGCAAAGCTATCACGGCAATACGCTGGGCGCGCTGGCAGCAGGCGGCAACGAATGGCGGCGTGCGCAGTTCAAGCCCCTGCTGATGGAGGCGCATCACATCGCGCCCTGTTTTGCGTATCGCGAACAGCACGAGGGCGAAACCGATGCGGCCTATGCAGCCCGCGCGGCGGGTGAGCTGGAAGCAAAGATTCTGGAGCTTGGCCCCGATACGGTCGCGGCCTTCATCGCAGAACCTGTGGTCGGGGCCACGGCTGGCGCTGTTCCGGCGGTCGGGGATTACTTCAGGCGCATCCGGGCGATCTGTGATCGCTACGGCGTTCTGCTGATCCTTGATGAGGTGATGTGCGGCATGGGGCGGACAGGCTACCGCTATGCCTGCGAATATGACGGGATCGCGCCGGATCTTCTGACGATTGCCAAGGGGCTGGGCGGTGGGTTTCAGCCCATTGGCGCCACACTCCTAAGCCGCAAGATATTCGACGCTTTCGCGAGTGGCAGCGGGTTTTTCCAGCATGGTCACACTTATATGGGGCATCCGATGGCCGCAGCGGCGGGGCTGGCCGTGCAACAGGTGATCGCGCGCGATGATCTGCTGGCCAATGTTCAGGCCATGGGCACAGCGTTGCACGCGCAGTTGCAGGCCGCGTTCGGGCAGCACAGCCATGTGGGAGATATCCGGGGCAGGGGGCTGTTTCAGGCCATTGAACTGGTTGCCGACCGCGACACCAAGGCGCCTTTTGATCCGTCGCGCAAACTGCATGCGAAGATCAAATCCGAAGCGATGGCGCGTGGGCTGATGGTCTATCCGATGGGCGGCACGATTGACGGTGTGCGCGGCGATCATGTGCTGCTTGCGCCGCCGTTCATCGTGACCGAAGCTGACCTTTCCGAGATTTCCGGACGGTTGGCAGAGGCGGTTGATGCGGGGTTGCGCAAATGACCTTTGCGCCCCTGACCGATGCCGAATGGCCTGCGGAGATCGCCGATATGCGCGATGGGTTTGCCGGGCAACTGAACGTCTATCGTCTGATGGCGCATCATCCCGCATTGCTGCGCGCCTGGACCGATTTGCGCATGCATATTGTCCGCGACACCGCCCTGGGGCGCCAGCGCGCCGAAGTGGTGATCCTGCGTCTCGCCTACAGGTTGGGCAGTGACTATGAGTGGGGTCAGCATGTGATCCGTGGTCTGGAGGCGGGCCTGAGTGAAGCACAAATCCGCAGCCTACGCGGGCCGGTTGCGGAGATGGCCGAGGACGACGCGCTTCTGGCGGGGGCTGTAGATTCGCTCTTCGATGAAGCGCGCCTTGCGCCTGAGCAGATGCACGCGCTTGAAGCGCTGGTCGGGCGGCACGGAGTGCTGGATCTGATGGCGACCGCAGGCATGTATCTGACCCTGGGGTTCTTGCTCAACAGCACCCAAAGCCCGCTCAACAGCACCCAAAGCCCGCAGGATGACGCGATCGCCCGCAGGCTTGCGGGTTTGCCCGAAAGCTTGAAACTGACCGGCTCCGAAGTCCAGACCTTGCAGGTGGTTTCATAGGGTGTGAGGGTCGACTATTGATGCGCCATCGGTTCAAGTGCGCGGGCCGAACGCTGGTCGGGTAGCGCGTGAACTTCGCAGGCTTGGGCTTGTCCCCGCCCACGTCCGGCAGTCGGGAGATGTCATGCCCTGCATTTACAACAGCAGGATTTCGGCCGTCACACAGATCGCATTTCGACCCGGCGCCAGAAGGTCCAGCTCGGAGCGCCCATCGAACCCGACCGAGGCCACGAGCAAACGCATTCTCTGCTCGACAAGCGCGCCTTCGACAATCAGGATCTCGGTGCCGTGGCTTTCGATGGCGGGTGCCACCTCAAAGGTCGTTCCGACAAGGCTGCCGATGCCTTCGACCCGTGCTGCATGCATCCCTTCGCAAAGATCAGACAAGGCAGTGCCAATATCCTGATTTGGGCGCAAGGTGGCCAAAAGGGCATTCGGCGTGCAAGGCCCCATCGGCTGCGGACGGAACAGGGTAAACCGGGTCTCGGAGTCTTCTTGCGCAACCAGCCCTGCGCCGCGCAGCCCCCAACCCTGCAGGGTCACATCATCGGCTATGATGCAGTCATCGCAAAGCAGATGCCCCATGCCGAGCGGCTCCCAACGGGAATGCGAATGAATAAAGCCGCGCCCGTCGCGCCGCCCGAAATGCGCGCCGCCATGACTGATCCGACCTTTGGCCAGCGTATGTGTCGCGCTGTACCAGGCAGCATGGCCCTCAGGCGAGGCAGGGGCAGGCATGACATAGACCAAGGGTGCCAGCGCAACACCATCAAGGCGCAGATAGCCATATTCGAAGCCGGCTTCAGCCAGCGCCTCGGAAACAGCCTGCGTGACTGTCAGCCCCGCGCGCAGGCTCAGGCTGAGCGCAACGGCTTCGCAAGGGACGATATCAGCGCGGCTGGGTGCAGGCGGGCCGGGATGGGAAATCAAACGCATCGCTACCTAACCTGACCCGGCGGGCAGATCCCCGCGTTTCGAAAGCTCCTCGCGGATCATCTTTTTGGTGATCTTGCCATAGGCCGATTTCGGAAGCGCATCCCACAGCACGACATGGCGCGGCATCTTGTAGCGCGCGATCTTCGGTGCCAGCCAGTCCAGCACTGCCTGTCCCTCTAGCTGGATACCGGGTTCAGGCACACAGACGGCCATGCCGATCTCGCCCCAGACAGGATCCGGCACACCCAGAACGGCCACCTCGGACAACTGCGGGTGTTCCAGCAGTTTTTCTTCGATTTCGCGCGGGTAGATATTCGAGCCCCCCGAGATATACATATCAGAGGCCCGCCCGGTCAGATAGACAAAGCCCTGCGCATCCATATGGCCCAGATCGCCGGTCAGGAACCAGCCATTGCGAAAGCTCTCCTGATTGGCCTTGGGGTTGTTGAAATAGCCTGCAAAAACAGCGGGGCCGATCACGGCAATCTCGCCAGTCTGGCCAGTCGGCAGTTCATTGCCAGATGCGTCCTGTATCTGTACCTGCATGCCAGTGCGCGCGAACCCGCAAGTACCGATCCGCATGTTTGCATCGTCAAGGTGATGATGCGCAGGGGGTAGAACAGTGATGTTCCCGGTCACCTCACCCAGCCCGAAATACTGCACCAGCACAGGACCAAGCGCTTCGAGCGCGCGTATCTGATCGGCGCGATACATGGGCGCGCCTGCATAGATCACATAGCGCAGGCTGGAATGGTCATGCGCATCGACAGACGGGTGTTCGACCAGCAGTTTCACGATGGTTGGCACAGTGAACATATTGGTGACGCGGTGGCGCGCCACCAGTTCCCAGATCTCGGCGGGGTCGAATTTCTCGCCGGCTGGAAGGATGGTTTTGACCCCATGGGCCACTTGCGCCAGTTGATGGACCCCGGCGCCATGCGACAGGGGGGCTACGACCAGCGAGGCATCATCCGGTCCCGTGCCCGGCATCAGATCACAAAGATGATTGGTGATCACAAAGGCCATCTGGCCATGCGTCAGCACCGCCGCCTTCGGCTTGCCCGTCGTCCCCGACGTAAAGAAGAACCATGCCGGATCGTCGCGCTGCACTTCAACGGGGGTCGGGCTGGCGCCCATATGGCGCGCGATCAGCGCCTCATAGTCGGCACCAATGCGAAGCGTGGCTTCGACTTGGGGCGCACAGGCGGCGGCATGGTCGGGAAAGCGGTCGCCGCATAGCAGGAAACGCGCTTGAGCCGACTCTGCCAACCCGGCCAGATCTGCAGGGGAAAGGCGGAAATTCGCAGGCACCCAGACCCCACCGGCGCGCCAGACAGCGAACATTGCTTCGAACATCTGGTTGCAATTGGACGATTGCACCAGCACGCGGTCACCCTTGCGCAAGCCGTAGTCCTGCACCAAAGCTTGCGCCAGCGCGCTGGCGCGGGCCTCCAACTCGGTCCAGCTCCACTGGTCATTTCCCCAGATCAGCCCCGGCGCATCGCCGAGCCGCCGCGCGCTCTCGGTCAACATATGCGAGAGGTTCATCACACGGGTCGAGCAAAGTGTCATGCCCTGTGACAGGTCCAGCCTCATTTCACGCGCTCCAGAATTGACACATAATTCGCCACCGCCGCGCCGCCCATGTTGAAGACGCCCGCAAGCGTCGCACCGGGGATCTGCATACCGTCGGCTTCATTCATAAGCTGCATCGCGGCCATGACATGCATCGACACCCCGGTCGCGCCGATCGGATGGCCCTTGGCCTTCAACCCGCCCGAGGGGTTGACTGGCAGACGCCCGGTCCTTTGCGTGATGCCATCGCGGATGATGCGATGGCCCTGCCCCGGTTCAGCCAGACCCATCGCCTCGTATTCCAGCATTTCAGCAATGGTGAAACAATCATGCGTCTCGACCAGGCTGAGATCGTCCAGCGTCACGCCTGCGGCGTCAAGCGCCTGCGCCCAGGCCATGCCTGCGCCACGGAATTCCAGTATGTCACGCCGGGAAATGGCCATGATGTCATTGGCCTGCGCGCGTGACCGGAACCCGATGGCGCGCGGCGCATGGGCCGCTGTATCGGCATCGGCGATAACCAGAACCGCGGCCCCGTCTGACACGAGCGAACAGTCCGTGCGCCGTAGCGGCCCGGCCACACGTGGGTTTTTGTCCGAGACAGTGTTGCAGAAATCCAGCCCGAAATCCTTGCGCATATGGGCGTAAGGATTGGCCATGCCATTGGCGTGGTTCTTGGCTGCAATCATCGCCAGTTCTTCGGAACGGTCGCCATAGCGCTGGAAGTAGCTCTGTGCAATCTTGCCGAATACGCCCGCAAACCCCCCCTCAACATCGGCTTCTTCGCGACGGTAGCAAGCGGTCAGCAGCACATCGCCCACTTCGGACATCGGGATTGCAGTCATCTTTTCAGCACCCACCACCAGCGCGATGCGCCCGCGTCCGGCAGCGATGAAATCCAGCGCGCCATGCAACGCGGCCGAACCGGTCGCGCAGGCGTTCTCGTAGCGTGTGGCAGGGACATGGGCCAGACGCGGTTCCCCCATTGCCACCAGCGCGCCCTGAAAGTCCTGCTTCTGGAAGCCGTTATTGTAGACGCCGACGAAAACCCCGTCCACATCCTCGGGCGCGACTTGAGCATGCGCCAACGCTTCGGCCACCACACCGGCCATCAGGCTTTCGGTATCCGGTTGGTCGGACTTGCCGAAGACCGTATGTCCCCAGCCGATAATCTGTGCATCGGTCATATACGCTTCTCCTGTTGGCGGCGGTCGAGCCGCGCTTCGGTGATACGGGCGGCGACCCGCAGCTTTTCGGTCAGTTCAGGGCGGCGCGTTTCCTTCATGCGGCTTTCTACGGCTGCAAGTGACAGTGCACCCACCACATGACCATCCGGTCCGTGCAGCGCGATCCCTAGGCCCCAGCTATCCTCAAAGATCAATCCGGGATTGAGTGCGATGCCGCTCTCTCGCGTTTGCGCAATATGGTCGCGCAGGATCGCGGGTGTCAGGCGTGGGTAGTTCGCACTCAGCTCCGGTGTGTTGGCGGCGATGATGTCGTCGATCTGGGGATCAGGCAACGCAGCAAGCATCGCCAGCGAGCCCGCCCCAACCCCCAACGGGTGATGCCCGCCCGGAAGCAAGGCATAGGTCCGGATGGGATGCGCGCCATCTTCGCGATGCAGACAGACTGAATGCAGACCACGGCGCACCGACAGAAATGCAGCGTCGCCCGTTTCACGGGCAAGCGTTTGAATCTGATCTATGGCCTGACGCAACAGCCCGTGACGCCCTTGCGCGAGCAATCCCATCACGTATGTTTCCGCGCCCAGATGATAGGCGCGGGTCTCGTTATCCTGCTCAACCAGCCCTGCGCGCATCAACGCCAGCAGCAATCGGCGGACAGTGGCTTTCTTCAGTTCCGACGCCGCCACCAGCCCAGATAGTGAGATGCCGTCAGCGCTATGCCGCGCGATCAGCGCCAGCAGCGCAAGTGCGCGATCAACGCTTTGCGCACCGCCAAGGGCCTGCTCTCCGGCCATGTATTTCATAATATGGACCACAATCACCCTGAAAATTCACACCACAGGCCAGCATTTTTTGACATATTGATTTTTCTTTGGGCATAGCGCAAGTTTTTCTTGCAAAAAGCAAACTACGCGGTCCACTATCTGGACAATTATTCGCGTGGCTGGATGCAGTGCCACATCCATCGGAGGAGGAAAACCACAATGACCTTTCAACGCTTGACGGGGGCGGCGCTGGCCGCTGCCCTGACAACAACTCTGGCCCTTGGCTCTGCCAGCGCTGAAACCCTGCGCCTGTCGCACAATACTGGTGAAAACTCGACCTGGCACACTGGCTCTGAGCGCTTCGCAGAACTGGTGGCCGAGCGCACGAATGGCGCGTTTGACGTGCGCGTTTTCCCGAATGCGCAGCTTGCCGGCGGCGACCAGATGCGTCAGGCCGAAATGGTCGGTCGGGGCGCACTGGATCTGGTGGTGACTTCGGCAATCAATGTGACGCCACTGGTGCCGGAAATGGCGGTTTTCTCACTGCCCTATCTGTTCGCAAACTATGATCAGGTCGACGCCGCGGTGCAGGGTGCACCCGGTCAGGCGATGGCCGACATCCTGCTAGAGCAGGGAATCGTCGTTCTGGCCTGGGGCGAGAACGGGTTTCGCGAAGTCACCAACAACACACGTCCGATCATCACCCCGGAAGATCTGCGCGGCCTGAACATGCGCGTGGCCGGACCGATGTATATTGACGTGATGAATGCACTGGGGGCCAACCCGCAGCAGATGCAATGGGTCGAGACGATTTCGGCGCTGCAACAGGGCGTCGTCGATGGTCAGGAAAATCCGATTGGCGCAGTGATCGTGCCGCTGCAGGTCTATGAGGTGCAGCGCTACATGACCACCTGGCACTACTCGTATGACCCGATTTTCCTTGGCATTTCGCAAGAGCGCTGGGACAGCCTTGACGCCGAAACTCAGGAGATCATGCGCGAGGCGGCACAAGAGGCAATGGCCTTCCAGCGCGAGATTACACGTCAAGGCACAGCGGACGGTATCGCTTATCTGCGCGAACAAGGGATGGAAGTGCATGAAGCCAGCGCGGAAGAAATCGCCGCTTTCCGCGAAGCGACCCAACCTGCTTTCGATCAGTGGGCCGAGCGCGTCGGCATGGAATTGGTTGAGACCTTCATCGCCGCAACGGCCGAGAGCGACTGATTGACCCTCTAACTGCCCGCGCGCCCGATCGGCGCGCGGGTTTCCCCTGACCATGGGCCCGGCCGATGATCCGCTTGTTCCTGCGCGACTTCGAGAAAATCGTCTGCGCGATCCTGTTTCTTGGCATGACTGCTCTGGGCTTCGTCAATGTCGCGGTGCGCTATGGCACCAGTATGTCCTTTGCAGCCAGCGAGGAACTGTTGCTCAATGGCATGTTGCTGCTGACGGTTTTCGGTGCCGCCCTTGCGGCGCGCCGGGGCGAGCATCTGGCGGTGACGCTTGTGCATGACAGTCTGCCGCGGGTGCTGTGGATGCCGGTCTTCCTGATCTCGGTGGGGCTTTCGGTCTGGCTGCTGCTGTTGTCGGTCCAGTTCTCGTGGGATGCGGTGATGAACCTGCGCCGCAATGGGATGCGGTCTTATGCGCTCGGAATCCCGGCATGGTACTATCAGGCCGCGATGCCTTTCGCTTTCAGTCTGGTCATCCTGCGCTATCTGCAACACGCATGGGAGGTCGGACGCGCTGGCCGCGCCACCGGCGAAGGACCGCCAAATGTTTGAGATATTTGGCATCACATCGGCTGGCACGCAGATGATCATCCTGTTCTTTGTGCTGATGGCGCTGCGTCTGCCCGTGGCTTTCGCACTGGGTCTTTCGGCCATGTATGCGATGTGGCAGATCGGCTTCGGGCTGGACCTGGTTGGCGATCTGATCGTTGCGGGTATCACCCGGTTTTCACTATTGGCGATTCCGTTCTTCATTCTGGCCGGGGTTTTGATGGGCAGCCTTGGCATTGCCGAACGGATGATCCGATTTTTCCGCATTCTGGTGGGGCGCTTGCCAGGTGGAATGGGGATCGTCGGCACTGTGGTTTGCCTGTTCTGGGGGGCCGTCAGCGGATCGGGACCGGCCTCAGTGGCGGCAATCGGGCCGATGATCATCAAGGGCATGGAAGATGACGGCTATGACCGCGCTTTCGCAGCAGGGCTTGTTGTCACCGGCGCGGCGTTCTCCATCGTTATTCCACCGTCGATCGGGTTGGTGATCTATGGTGTGATTGCCGAGACATCGATTTCGCGACTGTTCATCGCAGCGATCATCCCCGGCGTGTTCATGGCACTGACCATGGTCGCGGTGCTGCCCTTCGCGCGGCGCGACAACGCGCCCGCGTCCAGCCCCAGCCTGCTCGCGCTCAGCCCGGACCCCTATGCAGATTTGTCGCGTGGGCGGGCCTTGTGGCAATCCTTCCGCGACAGCTTCTGGGGGCTTTTGACCCCGGTGGTGATCCTTGGCGGGATCTATTCAGGCATTTTCACCCCCACCGAGGCGGCGATTGTCGCGACAGTCTACGCCTTGGCCGTGGGGGCTTTGGCCTACCGGACGCTGACCTTGGCGCGGCTTTATGAGTCACTTGGAATCGCGGCCGCCTCTTCGGCAGTGGTGATGCTGATCGTGGCCTATGCCAGCTTGTTTGGTTGGGTGGTGACAGTCGATAATCTGGTCGGCACATATTCCGGCGCCCTTCTGGGGATGACTGATCAGGCCTGGCTCATCTTGCTGGTGATCATGGTGATATTGTTGGTTGCGGGCATGTTCATGGACCCGATCACGGTCATGTTCATCGCTCTGCCGATCTTCTTGCCGGTGGCCAGAAGCCTGGGCTGGGACCCGGTCTGGTTCGGGGTTCTGGTAATGGTTAATCTGGCCATCGGGCTGATCACTCCGCCGGTCGGCATCAATCTCTATGTCGCCGCCAATGTGACCAAACTCAGGATCGAAAGCGTCGCGCGCGGAGCAATGCCGTTCCTGGTGGCCGCTCTCCTGGGCATAACTGTTGTTGCCGCTGTGCCGCAAATGTCGTTGTTTCTGGTCGAATGGCTGCGCTGAGGAGGGCATCACCCATGCAAACCGCAATTGTCACCGGGGCGGCGCGCGGCATTGGTCTGGCCACAACCCGCGCCCTTCTGGAGCTCGGCTGGCGCGTGGCGATGATTGACCGTGACGCGCCAGCGTTGCGTGCCGCTGCGGCTGAACTGGACCCTGTGCGGGCTATCATTTGCGACGTGTCGATCCCCGAGCAGGTGAGCGCCATGGTCACAGAGACCGCGCAGCATTTCGGGCGGATAGATGCGTTGGTCAATAATGCTGCCGTCGGTGAATTCGGCCTGATGCATGAAACCGATTTCACCCTCTGGCGCGAGATAATGGCAACCAATCTGGACGGTGTGTTTCTGACCAGTCAAGCGGTGGCCCCCTACCTGAAAGAGAGTGGCGGGGCGATTGTAAATATCGCCTCGATCTCTGGCCTGCGCGCCAGCACGTTGCGTGTCGCCTATGGCACATCGAAAGCCGCAGTGATCCATCTGACACGTCAGCAAGCGGCAGAGCTGGGCCATTGGGGCGTGCGGGCCAATTGCGTAGCCCCCGGCCCGGTCGATACCAAGATGGCGCTGGCCGTGCATACGCCCGAGATCCGCGCGGCCTATCACGAAGCGATCCCGCTGAACCGTTATGGGTTGGAGGCCGAGATCGCCGAGGCCATCGTTTTTTTGTGCAGCGACAAGGCCAGTTATATCACCGGGCAGGTTATTGCGGTCGATGGAGGGTTCGATGCAACAGGCGTCGGCCTTCCCGCGCTGCGCGACAGTTTGAGCGCTGACTGAAACCCGACGCGCTGCGAAGTGTGCCGGGTTCAATGGCAACGCGACAGTAAGCTTCGCTCCCGCTGAGACAGGTCAGTTTTGAATGCAGATTGACAGTAGCGGCTTATCCTACGGCCCGTCGTTTCAAGGCCGCTGTCCTGTAAGGGGCATTTCGTGCGCCATAACCTTCATAGCCATTGCGACGTTCGACAATCTCGAAAAAGAACCCGTCACCGTGCGGTGCTGAGTAAAGCTGGAAAAACTCACCACCAATCATGTCGCGGTCATAGAGCAGATTGGCAGCTTTGAGTTGCGTGACGAAATCGGCTGGCAGGTCGAAGGTGCTGCGCAGATCATCATAATACGAGGTCGGGACCGGAAGCGCCTCAAAGCCTCTCGCTGTCAGGGCATGCGCAGTGGCAAATACGTCGTCCGTCTGGAAGGCAATATGCTGGACCGACGCGCCATAGCTGTCTGACAGGAAGCGCCCGGCGAATGTGCGGTGTGTATCGACGCCATTCAGGGTCAGTCGAAACGCCCCATCGCGGGTTTGCAAGGCAACAGAGCGGACCGGGCCGCCAGCATCGGCGACGCGGGTTTCGGATGCCTTGTCGATGTCGAACAATACGGCATATAATTGTGCCCAGCCCGGCAATTCGTTCAGTTGCATGACTTGCGCCAGATGGTCGATCCGGCGCAAGCCTGCCTGTTGGATGCCGTCCACTTGGGACAGAGTGGTGAATTCACGCTCCCAGACCTGCCTGAGGTCGCTCTTGCGATCCAGAAAATGCAGGACCGATCCGCCTACGCCGCGCACCGCCGGGATATTCATTTCATAAGGATGCCGCGTCTGGTGGAACCGCCTTGCGCCAAGGGCGACTGCGCGCGCTGCGGCAGAGGCGGCGTCGGGAACCATAAGGCCAATATCGCAGACGCTGGTGCCATGCATGACTTGCGCGGAATGAGCATAACCAGTGGGTTCCGAATTCACCACGATCCGGATGTCGTTTTGCTGCCAGAGTGTCACAGCGCGGGATTTGTGGCGGGCCACCTGTGCAAACCCCAGACATGACAGCATTTCCCCGAGGGTTTGCGCCTGCTCCGGGCTGGCTGCGAATTCGACGAAAGCCACCTCCTCGACCGGCGAGGGCGCGGGAAATTCGGGCAAAGCCAGTTTCAGACCCGGCTCGCTACGCCGTGCTGCATCGGCGAGCCCGATCAGCGCGCGATGCCCGTCCAACGCCAGATTGCGGGTGCTGGCGCGCGAACGATCTTGCGACAGATCCAGCCCGAAACTGCCGCGGTAGCCTGTTGCCAGAACTGCGCGCAAGAAGGCCAGAAGCGGCAGATCACCTTCGCCCGGCAACATGCGAAAGCCCCGAGATTTGAAGTCGAAATCCATCTCGATGACGGGCGCATCGGCAAGCTGGACATGAAAGATGCGCTCTGCGGGGATAGCGCGGATACTTTCCGGCGACACGCCCCGCGCCAGCACATGGAAGCTGTCAAGGACAAGCCCCAGCGCCGGGTGATCCGCGCGGCGGACGATTTCCCATGCGTCGCGGTAGTCCTGAATATGGGTGGCTTGCGAGCGCGCCTCAAACCCGATGCGCAGGCCACGTTTGGCGGCCCGTTCGGCGGTCTGTCGCAAATCTGCGGCCATCCGGTCAATCCCGCCCTGGTTTTGCGGGTCCGAGGGTGCCTTGAGCAACAACAAGCTGCAATCAAGCCCGGCCATGATGTCAAAGCGCCGCTCCAACTGGGTGAAGCGTTGCTCAAGATCGGGCATTCCGGGCAGCGCGAGCGTGGTCTGAAGCAGAGTGACCTCCAGCCCGTGTCGACGGACAAGTTGGCCGATCTCTGTCGGGGTGCTGCCCTGAACAGTGAAGTCCTGCTCTGAAATCTCGATCCCGTCGAAACCCGCTGCCGCAAAAGCGGCGAGTTTGTCTTCCAGTGTATCCGAGACCGAAAGTGACGAAATCGAGGTTTTCATGGCATGCGCTCCAAAAATCAGTCCGTCGTTGCGTGTCCGCCCGTGCCGTCGGGCGAGTAGATGTCGAGGATGTTCCAATGTCCCGAAGTGGGTGTCGGGTTATTGATCATCGCCACGTCGATCACTGTCGGCCTGCCACTCGCGATTGCGCTCTCCAGCGCGGGCCTGAACTCGGCAGCAGAACAGATACGGATACCGTCGCAGCCATAAGCCCGCGCGATTGCGGCGTAATCCGGCGTCTGGTTTTCGCCCTCGGCTGCGCGGGGAAAGGTCGTGCCATGGGTCAGGCCGTAATTCGCCTTTTGCAGCCCCGCGATGGTGCCATAGGCATTGTTGTTCATGATCACCCAGATCACCGGCGCATTTTCGGCAACCGCCGTGGCCAGAACCGCCGGGTTCTGCCCGAAGCCGCCATCGCCCACCAAGCTGATCACAACCCGCTCAGGTGCGGCGATCTTTGCGCCCACAGCCGCAGGCGGGCCGAAGCCCATCGTGGCAAAACCGCCGGGGATCAGGATCGAGCCGGGCGTCAGAATGTCGAATTGCTGCGCCACGCCGTTCTTGTTCCAGCCCACATCCGAGGTCAGGATCGCGTCTTTGGGCATCGCGGCGCGCAAATCCGCAAGGATGCGCTCGGGCATCATCGGGAAGGCGTCAGAGTGTTGCATCTCGGTATTCTGCACCGCGAATTCCGCGCGCTCAGCAGCGATCTTCTCGGCCAGACCCGGCGCCTTGCGGCCCTGTGGCAGCATTTCGCGCGCGACACGGGTCAGCACGCGCAACGCGGCTTTCAGATCGGCCACGGCCCCGATCTCGGCAGGATAGTTGCGCCCGATTTCCTGCGGCTCGATGTCGATATGGATCAGTTTTGACCCGTCGCCGCCAATGTTGAACGTGTAGCCCGGATACCAGCTGGAACAATCGGCCTCCTTGAACCGCGTCCCCAACGCCAGAATCCAGTCAGCGGCCAGCGTGGTTTCATTGGTGAATTTCATCCCCCAGAAGCCGGTCATGCCGAGAGTCAGCGGATGATCATCGGCCAGCACGCCCTTGCCCATCAGCGAATGGCTGACGGGGATTTG
>SKIF01000112.1 GCA_007116575.1 Paracoccaceae bacterium | reverse complement strand
CTTTTATTTGCCAAACCCGTTTCAGTTGCGGCTGATCGAGATCGGCAGCAGCCCCAGGCGTTGCGCCGTCTCCAGGGTCAGAATCGGGCTGTTGAACCCGTTATCCCGTTGGAACGCCTGCACGGCGGCGCGCGTCTCGGCATCAGAGCGCCCGGTTACAGTACCCTCGAAATATCCGCGTGCAGCCAACGCGCGTTGCAGTGTGCCAAGGAATTCCGACGTCACCTGCTCGGGGCAAGGCACCCGAAAGGCCACCTCTTCCAGCATCCCGTTGCGCGCCTGCCCAGAATTCGCCGTGTAGCGCGCCCAGCAGACGCGCCCATCCGGATCAGCCAGCATTAGGCTCGCATGCTGGGGCAGCGCTGACCGACTGGCACTGACCGTCTCGGCCCCGGCTTGCGACACCGGAACCAGCAGCCCGAAGGCCAGCATCAACGGCAGGACAGTTCGCGAACAGACCATGGCATGCCTCAATTCTTGCGGGTTTCTTTTGCTCATGCGGAAACAATGCTGCCCGAATCCGGCAAAAACAGGGTCCGATGATGACAAGAAGCGGGTTCTTTCAGGGTCGAATTTCGACTGGCCAATCCCCCTTGCGTGGCCTATCTCCTGCCGGAGAACACAGGCTCAAAGAGGGTTGCATGGCAAAGATCACCTATGTGGAGTTCAACGGGACAGAGCATGTCGTCGAGGTGGCCAACGGGCTGACCGTGATGGAGGGCGCACGCGACAACGGCATTCCCGGCATCGAGGCCGATTGCGGCGGTGCCTGCGCCTGCTCGACCTGCCATGTCTATATCGCGCCTGACTGGGTCGAGAAACTGCCCGCCATCGACCCGATGGAACAGGACATGCTCGATTTCGCTTACGAGCCCGACCCGGTCCGTTCGCGGCTGACCTGTCAGATAAAGGTCTCGGACACGCTTGACGGGCTCAAGGTGTTCATGCCCGAAAAGCAGATTTGATCAGGGTTTGCTGCATGAAAAAGGGCGCGCGGCTGAAGACCGCGCGCCTCTTGTCATGCTGATTCATCTCTCCAGTTGCCCTCGGAACACGCCTCTACTCAGTGTCCCAGAATCTGGCTCAGGAACAGCTGGGTGCGCTCGGATTTCGGGTTGTTGAAGAACTCCCGCGGCTCGTTCTGCTCGACGATCTGGCCCTGATCCATAAAGATAACCCGGTTCGCCACGGCCTGCGCGAAGCCCATCTCATGGGTCACGCAGAGCATGGTCATGCCCTCTTCCGCGAGCTGGATCATCGTGTCGAGCACTTCCTTGATCATCTCGGGGTCGAGCGCCGAGGTGGGCTCGTCGAACAGCATGATGCGCGGCTTCATGCACAGCGAGCGCGCAATCGCCACCCGCTGCTGTTGCCCGCCTGACAATTGCCCGGGATATTTCAGCGCCTGTTCGGGAATTTTGACCTTCTCGAGGAAATGCATCGCGATTTCATCGGCTTCTTTCTTGGGCGTCTTGCGCACCCAGATCGGGGCCAGCGTGCAATTCTCCAGAATCGTCAGATGCGGGAACAGGTTGAAATGCTGGAACACCATCCCCACTTCCGAGCGCACCTTGTCGATATTCTTCAGATCTCCGGTCAGTTCCGTTCCATCGACGATGATCTGCCCCGACTGATGCTCCTCCAACCGGTTGATACAGCGGATCAGTGTCGATTTGCCCGAGCCCGAGGGCCCGCAGATCACGATCCGCTCTCCCTGATTCACCGTCATGTTGATGTCGCGCAGCACATGGAAGGTGCCGTACCACTTGTTCATCGAGGTGATCTGGATCGCGACCTCGTCGCTCACTTTCATCTGGCTGGTGTCGATCGTGCGCTCGACCGGTATATCAACGACAGGTTCGGTCATGGCCTTCCCCTTGGCTTATTTGTGATCTGTCTTCAGTTTGCGCTCAAGATACATCGAATAGCGCGAAATGCCGAAGCAGAAGATAAAGAACAGCGCACCGATGAAGATGAACAGTTCCCAGTAGATGCCCTGCCAGTCGGTCGAGGCGCGGATCGCGTTCGACAGCCCGATCGGGTCCAGCAGGCCGATGAACACCACAAGCGTCGTGTCCTTGAACAGCCCGATAAATGTGTTGACGATACCTGGGATCGAGATTTTCAGCGCCTGCGGCATGATGATCAGCCGCTGCGCCTTCCAGTAATCGAGCCCCAGCGCGTCGGCGGCCTCATACTGCCCCTTGGGCAACGCCGCGAGCCCGCCGCGGATCACCTCGGCCATATAAGCCGCGGCAAAGAGCGTCACCATGATGATCACGCGAAGAATCAGGTCGAAGCTCGTGCCCGGTGGCAGGAAGTAATTGAGAAGCAGCGAGGCCGTGAACAACAGCGTGATCAGCGGCACGCCGCGGATGAACTCGATGAAGATCACGCAGACCGATTTCACGAACACCATGTCTGACTGTCGCCCAAGCGCCAGCAGAATCCCCAGGGGCAACGAGAGCGAGATTCCTGTCACCCCAATCACGAGCGAGATCAGGAAGCCACCGAACCGGTCGGACCGGACGAAATCCAGCCCCAGCGGCAAAACCGACGACATGGCGCTGTCAAAGGGTCCGGCCAGGAACAGCCACCAGAACACCGGCGCCAGCACAGCGGCAAAGACTGCCGCGAGTCCGTTGACCTTGCGCACAAGAATGAAGGCGATCCCGCCTGCGACAAAGCCCAGCAGCGCCGAAATCGGCAGCCAGATCGATCCGCCCCAAAGCAGGTGATACCCGATGAACGGATAGAGCGCCGAAAAGACCAGCAGCTTGCGCGGCAACCCGGTGAACAGGATCGGGGCCAGCGCCACGAACAGCAGCACCAGTGCCAGCACCGGACGCCAGTAGAGATGCGACGGGTAGAAGCCAAACAGCAACTGGTGCCAGCGGTCGTTGATGACCGCGAAACAGGCACCCCCGGTGCCGTCCAGGATGCGGCGGCACTCGCTCAGCGACCCGGCATTCCAGACTGTATTGACCAGCCATGGACCGATGGCCGCCAGCGACCACCAGATAATTGCCAGCGACAGCAGCGTCAGCGTGGAGTTGAACCAGCCCGAGAACAGGTTTTCGCGCAGCCATTTGATCGCGCCCGCCTCGGTGAGCGGCGGGGCCTGCTCCGGGATCATCGTATCGCGCACAAAGGCGATGGTTTGCGATTCGATATTGCTCATCTTATCGCTCCTTCAGCTTGACGCGGGAGTTGTAGACATTGAGCACCCCCGAGATGGTCAGGCTGATCGCCAGATAGATGAGCATCATCAGCATCATCCCCTCGAGCTCGCGCCCGGTCTGGTTGATGGTAATGCCCCCGAGCGTCGAGCGCAGGTCCATATAGCCCACGGCAAGCCCGAGCGAGGTGTTCTTGGTGATGTTGAGGTAATTCGAGATCAGCGGCGGAATGATCACCCGCAGCGCCTGTGGCAGGATCACCAGCCGCATTGTCTTGCCCGGTTGCAGGCCCAGCGCATAGGCGGCCTCGGTCTGGCCCTTGTTGATGGCCAGAATGCCCGCGCGGACGATCTCGGCAATGAAGGCACCCGTATAAATGCCGAGCCCCAGCCACATGGCGATCAGCGAGTTTCGCAGATGTGTGCCCCCCGCGAAATTGAACCCGCGCAATTCCGGGTAGTCGAGATGCGCTCCCAGCGCGATGAAGAACAGAATGATCGGTCCGAACAGGATCAGGATCGACTTCCACCAGGTCTTGGGCCGCACCCCGGTCGCGTTCTGCACACGGGTCGCATGTGCGATCAGCAGCTTGTTGGCCCAGATCCCCGCCGCAATGATGACGATGACCAAAAGCCAGGAAATAGAGGGCGCTACCGGGCCGACCTGCAGGCTGCCAAGGTCGCGTGCGAACATGATGGCGGGAATATAGACACCGCGATTCGTGATCGCGACCGACTCGTTGAAGATCATGCTGGCCGCAGGCGTATCCCCCCGGAAGGCAGAAGGCGCAGGCATTGCCTCGGTCATGATGGCGCCGAAGATCAGGATCCAGAGAAGCGTCGGGATATTGCGGAAAACCTCGACATAGACGGTCATCAACCGCCCGACGATCCAGTTGTTCGACAGGCGCAGCACACCCGCAACCACGCCCAGAACCGTCGCCAGAACACAGGCCATGACGGCCAGAATCATCGTGTTCAGAAAGCCCACCAACGCCGCGCGGCCATGCGTCATCTGGCTGTTGTATTCGACGGGTCTCTGGTTGATGTCATACCCCGCCGGGTTGTTCAGAAAGGCGAAGCTGAAATCCTTGCCCAAGGCGCGCAGGTTGTTCACGGTATTGTCGATCAACCAGGCAGCGCCCAGCATCAGCATGAACAGGAAGAATACCTGGATCGTGATCGAGCGATACCGTTGATCATAGAGCAACATACTGAGCTGAAAGCTCTTCTTATGCTCAACCTTGGTGTATCGCTGGTCAGTGCTCGTGGACATGGCATCCTCCTGACACAGGGCCCTGTGGCTGTGTCACTCTGATTTGCCTGATCTCAAATCGGAAAAGGTGAAGAGGACGCGCGCCCGCAGGCGCGCGTCCCTCAGTTCAGATCACCGGAAGGGCATCGCGTATTGCAGACCACCCTGGGTCCACAGCGCGTTCAGCCCGCGGGCCAGACCGATCGGGGTCTGATCGCCGATATTGGCAGCGAAGATCTCGCCATAGTTGCCACCCGCCGAGATCGCACGCACGGCCCAGTCGGACTCGAGCCCCAGCATGGAGCCGAACTCCCCTTCAGAGCCAAGCAGACGGTTGACCTCGGGGTTGTCGGTTCCCTGCGCCAGTTCAGCGACATTGGCCGAAGTGATGCCAAGCTCTTCGGCTGCGACCAGTGCAAACAAGGTCCAGCGCACAATGCCTTCCCACTCCTTGTCACCGTCACGGACGACAGGCCCGAGCGGTTCTTTCGAAATCACCTCGGGCAGGATCACATGCGCGTCGGGGCTTTCGAAGCTGGCGCGCGTCGCGGCCAGACCCGAAACGTCGGTCGTGTAGACGTCGCACGCGCCAGCCAGATATTGCTGCTGCGCTTCCGCATTGGTTTCGATCGGAACCGGCTCGTAGTTCATGCCATTGGCGCGGAAATAGTCAGCCAGGTTGAGTTCAGTCGTGGTCCCGGTCTGGATGCAGACGGTCGCGCCATCGAGTTCGGTGGCCGAGCTGACACCCAGATCGCGACTCACCATGAAGCCCTGACCATCGTAATAGTTCACGCCAACAAAGGTCAGACGCAGGTCGATGTCGCGGGTGAAAGTCCAGGTGGTGTTGCGCGCGAGCATGTCTACCTCGCCCGAGGCCAGCGCCGAGAAGCGGGTCTGGCCTGTCGTGGGCACGAAGTTGACAGCCATCGCGTCGTCCAGAATCGCGGCTGCGACAGCGCGGCATACAGCGACGTCGAAGCCTTGCCAGACGCCATTGGCATCAGGTGCCGAGAACCCGGCGAGACCAGTGGAAACACCACAGTTCAGCTCGCCGCGATCCTGAATGGATTGCAGCATTTGCGCCTGTGCCATGCCAGCAACAAGTGCAGTGGCGGCAAAAGCGCCGACGAATACGGATTTTTTCATTTCAACCTCTCTGTTGTCGCCGCCTTCGCGGCGGTCTGCCCCGGAATGCCCCGGGATTCATGGCCAGATACAGTCCATATCAAGCACATCGGCAAATTTGTGCCGATTTCCCTTCGCCGGTCAAGCGTGGAAATGGAAAATTGCGGTGAAATGCCGGGTTCTTGTGCACAATGCCCTCAAAACGGCAGCGTTGCGACCACAGATGCCGCTGCTCGCGTTGGGCAGGGTGGTAGGCCCGGAGGGACTCGAACCCCCAACCAAAGCGTTATGAGCGCTCTGCTCTAACCAATTGAGCTACAGGCCCGCCGAAGCCTCTGCTAGCAGATTGGCCGCACGGGTCAAGCTGTGCTTGCCTGCCGGTTGCCCCCCGCGATGCAATGGGCTATCGCGCTGAGCAGAGGGTGGCAGGCAGGGGGTGCAGCCGATGGCCAGTGACAAGACGGCGTTGAGCTACGCGCAGGCAGGCGTCGATATTGACGCGGGCAATGCGCTGGTCGAGTCGATCAAGCCAGCCGCCAAGGCCACGGCGCGATCCGGCGTCATGGCCGGGCTGGGCGGCTTTGGCGCGCTGTTCGATCTGAAGGCCGCAGGCTTCACCGATCCGATTCTGGTGGCCGCGACCGACGGGGTGGGCACCAAACTGCGCATCGCCATCGACACCGGCCAGCTTGACACGATCGGCATCGATTTGGTGGCGATGTGCGTCAACGATCTGGTCTGTCAGGGGGCGGAACCGCTATTCTTTCTGGACTATTTCGCCACTGGCAAGCTGGATGTCGCAGCCGCCTCTCGCATCATCGCCGGCATTGCCGAGGGGTGTCGCGGCGCGGGTTGCGCGCTGATCGGTGGCGAGACCGCCGAGATGCCGGGCATGTATGCGGAACAGGATTTCGACCTTGCGGGCTTTGCCGTAGGCGCGATGGAGCGCGGCGCGGCCCTGCCTGCAGGCGTTGCGGCCGGCGATGTGCTGCTGGGGCTGGCCTCGGACGGGGTGCATTCCAACGGCTATTCGCTGGTGCGCAAGGTGGTCGAGCGCGCGGGGCTTGACTGGGACGCACCCGCCCCCTTTGGCGGCGCAACGCTCGGGGCCGAGTTGCTGGCCCCCACGCGGCTTTATGTCCGCCCACTGCTGGCCGCGATCCGCGCGGGCGGCGTCCATGCCGCCGCCCATATCACCGGCGGCGGGCTGACCGAGAACCTGCCGCGCGTGCTTCCCGAGGGGCTGGGGGCCGAGATCGACCTTGACACCTGGACCCTGCCCCCGGTTTTTGACTGGCTAATGCGCGAAGGCGGGCTTGACGCGCCCGAGATGCTCAAGACCTTCAATTCGGGCATCGGGATGGTGCTGGTCGTCGCACCCGATGCAGCGGACGCGCTGCGCGAGTTGCTGCAAGAAGCTGGCGAGCACGTGCATGTCATCGGCACGGTGCACGAGGGCACAGACATCCGCTATACGGGCACGCTGGCATGAGCCACAAGCGCGTCGCGATCCTGATTTCGGGCTCGGGCTCGAACATGGTCGCGCTGGCAGAATCGATGCAGGGCGACCACCCGGCGCGGACTTGCCTTGTGCTCTCGAACCGCCCCGATGCAGGCGGGCTGGCCAAAGCCGCAGCCATGGGCATCCCGACAGCCATGGTCGATCACCGCCCCTTTGGCCGCGACCGGGCCGGATTCGAGGCGGCTCTGCGCGACGCACTTGATGCCGCGCGCCCCGATCTGATCGCGCTGGCGGGCTTCATGCGTATCCTGACGCCGGAGTTCGTGGCGGCCTATGCAGGTCGTATCCTCAATATTCACCCTTCGCTCCTGCCCAACTATCGCGGCCTCGACACCCATGCCCGCGCCATCGCCGCAGGCGATACCGAGGCGGGCTGCACAGTCCACGAGGTCACGCCCGAGCTTGATGACGGCCCGATCCTCGGGCAAGCGCGGGTGCCGATCCTGTCGGGTGACACGCCCGAGACGCTCGCCGCGCGCGTCCTGCCAATGGAGCACAGGCTCTATCCGCTGGTGCTGCGCCGTGTGGCCGAGGGCGAACGCGGGCTCATAACCCTGCCCTGAAGGCCCGTATCTCACGCTCGACCCGCGCAAGTGCGGCCTGCGCCTGCAACCGTTCAAGCCGCAGGAAGGCGAGCTCGGACCTGTTGGCGGCAAGCTCGGCCGGTGCAGCGGGATCGGGAGGATCTTGCGGCACCGCCGCGAGCGCGGCATTGCGCGCCTCGATACGACGGATCTCGCTGTCAATCTTGCGCAACCGTTGCTCCTGCCGATGCGCGGCGCGGCCCAGATCATGCCCGCGCAGGAAACCCGCCTCCTGCGCCGCCGGGCAGACCCCGCGATAGGCCCGCCCCGCGCGCCCCTCATCCAGCCCGCTGCGCGGCGTGCAATACTGCCGCAGCCCCTGCGCATAGCCCTGCTCCCAAAGCGCCCGGTCCGGGGCCACATCGACCCGCGCGCAGGCGGTCTGATGGCGCGCGAAAACTGTCTCTGCCACCAGCCCGCGCGCGCCATCCCGCTGACCGATCACATCCCAGTTGCCCGCAAGGCATTCCTCGCGCGAGACCGAAGCACAGCCCGCAAGCAGCGCGCCCAGCGCCAGAAGTGCCAGAACCCTCATGGGCTTCCTTCCGCATCTTCATGCAGGGTCCAGACCGTGCGCTGGACCCGCGCGCCCTCTTCCGGCTCCAGCAGGATCGAGGGATAACCTGCATGGCGCGGCGCATCCGGCCAGCACTGGCTTTCCAGCGCCACACCAAAGAACGGCCTCTCAGGGTGGCGCGCGGCATCGTAGATCTGCAGGCCCGGCTCGGTCGTCGCCATTTCCAGGCTCGGGGCGCGCGGATCACCCGGCAGGCTGAGCCGGGCCACGGGCCGCAGCGCCCTGCGCGCAGGCGCCACGCAGAAACAATGGTCATAGGCGGCCCCCTCCCCCAACGCCCTGCCCGCGCGCAGGTCGAACGGCCCCGAAACCGGCACCGGCGCGCCCAGCGGGCAGCGATCCGGGCCAAGCGGCAGGATTTCGTCAGCGGCCACGCGCAGCACATGGCCCTGCAGCCCGCCCTGCCCGCGCAGGTTCCAGAAGGCATGGGGGGCAAGGTTGGCCAGGGTCGGGCGATCAGAGCGGCTGACCAGATCGAGCGCGAGCCGGTTTTCCGCAACACTGTAGCGCGCCTCGAAAAGGCGTGCCCCCGGAAAGCCCCCCTCGCAATGGCCAAGCTTCAGCCGGAAGGTGACATGTGCAGGCCCCAGATCCGCAATCTGCCACAGCCGGGCATGCAGCCCGCCCGCGCCACCATGCAGCAAGTGCCGCCCCTCATTGGGTTTGAACCGCCATAATTGCGCGCCGATCATCGCCTCGGCCCCGCTTAGCCGTCCCGCAACAGGCCCGACAATCGCGCCGCAATAACGCATGTCACCAAGATAGGGCGCGAGGTCGGGAAAGCCCGTGACCAGCGAGGGGCCATCCGCCAGACGGACCTCCTGCAGGATCGCACCAAGGCTCAGCACGTTGACGCATAACCGGTCCGAGCGCAGCGTGACCCGCGCGACCTTGCCGCCATCGGGCAGCCGACCGAAATCAGAGACCTGACCGCCGTTCATTGCCCCGTCACGGGCTGCGCACACCGCGCAGCATACAGCGCCACAGCTGCGGCATTCGAGACGTTGAGCGAGCCGAACGCCCCGGCAGCGGGAATCCGCGCCAGCAGGTCACAACTCTCGCGCGTCTTGTCACGCAGCCCGGGCCCCTCGGCGCCCAGCACCAGCCCCACCGGGCCCGGCGGCACCGAGGCAAGCGCCTGATCGAGACCCTGCTCGGCCGCCCCATCCAGCCCGATCAGCAGATAGCCCAGCGATTGCAGCACCGCCATCTCCTCGGCCAGATTGCGCACCCGCAGATAGGGCTGCCGTTCCAGCGCGCCGCTGGCCGTCTTGGCCAGCGCGCCGGTCTCGGGCGCAGCATGGCGCTGGGTGGCGATGACCGCGCGCGCGCCGAACACCTCCGCCGAACGCAGGATCGCGCCCACGTTATGCGGATCACTCACCCGGTCGAGCAGCACCACCAGCCCCGCCCCACCCTCTGGCGCACAAAGCCCGCGGGTCTCGCCCCAGTCGAGCGGGCGCACCTCCAATGCGGCGCCCTGATGCACCGAAGCAGGGTCGAGCGGCACGTCGAATTTGCGCGGATCGACGATCTCGGGGGGAAGACCCGAGGCAGCAATCGCGTCACCGAGCCGGTCGGCAGCATTCCGCGTCACCACGAGGCGGCGCTTGTCGCGGGCGGTGTTCATCAGCGCATCGCGCACGGCATGAAGCCCGAACAGCCACAGCGTCTCGGACCGTTCGGCCCGGCGCGCCTTTTCCTTCTCGATCACCCAGGCGGGCTTTTTCATCAATGCTGTCCCTGCTCGCGGCCCATGCCCGCCAACATGCGCATCCTGCCAGAGCGGCGCAAGCCAAAACCGGGACGCGTGACCGGCTGACCGGTGCGCGCGGCTGCACCGCGCGAATATCTCCGCCCGACCCGTTTCCGCCCTTGACGCCCTCGGGGCGCTTGGGTATTCGACCCGCCAGAGGGCGACGAGCTGCAAGGTGCGGCAGCGGACTGTAACTCCGCCGGGGAGACCCACGCCTGGTTCGATTCCAGGGTCGCCCACCATTTTCCCGAAACCACGATCCGAGCGACAGTGCCAGTAGACCCTTCGTCTTCGCCCCTGCCTCTGCCCGGCAAGGGCGACGCACGGGGCGCGACGGTCGTGGTGGGCAGAGGCAGGGGCTTTGGGCGCGCTTCACCGGAGCGTCCGGGCCAAGACCACGTTCAGTAGATATATCGGATCCGTTCGCTCCAGAAATGCTCCATGCGCCGGAGCGTGCGGGCCACAGTGTCGAGCATGGCGAATTCCACCACGCCCTTTTGCTGCATCTCTTCAGCGTGGCGGCGGA
Organism: Paracoccaceae bacterium; assembly: GCA_007116575.1. GTDB lineage: Bacteria > Pseudomonadota > Alphaproteobacteria > Rhodobacterales > Rhodobacteraceae > Roseinatronobacter. The sequence goes on along the minus strand of SKIF01000112.1, from coordinate 35,680 downwards.
ACAGGTCGGCCACGCGCGCACGCATTTCATGCCCTTCCGGAGTCAGGCGCACGCGCGCGGATCGCCGGTCGATCGCGCAGCGTTTGTGATACATGTAGCCCAGTTCGACCAGTTTCTTCAGGTTGTAGGACACGTTCGAGCCCTGATAATAGCCACGTGTCTTCAACTCGCCCGCTGTGACCTCGTGATCACCGATATTGAACAGCAAAAGCGCCTGCACCGGGTTGATATCGGCGGCACCCAGACGTTCGAATTCGTCCTTGATCACATCGAGCATCAGCCGGTGCAACCGCTCGAGCAGCGCGAGATTGTCCAAATATCGGGCCAGGAACTCGCCCTTGAGCGCGCCCCCGAAATCCTGCTGAATGCTCACGACGCACTCCCTCTCAGCCAAGTCCGGGCTTACTATGGCAACGAGAGGCAAAGATTGCGTTAATCTGCGCGCGCGACCCCGGCGGCTTTCGAAATCACGCCCAGCAAGGGTGCCAGATGCGCCGGGCAAGGCTGCGCACCTGTCACCCAGAGATAGAGATCCTGGTCGTTTTCGTCGAGCAAGCGTTCATAAGCATCAAGCTCAGGCTCGGAAAACCCCGCGAGATCGGTGTCGGCGAAGGGGCCGAGGATCAGGTCCATCTCTTTCATGCCCCGTCGCCACGACCGCATCCGCAGTTTCTTGAGCCGTGTCGCCTGCGCATCTTGCGTCATCAAAGCGCCTCGCGCAGGATCACGCGCAGCCGCTTTTCGGCGTGACCCATCTTCGTGGCAAGCCGGGTCATCTGGCCGCGCATCTCGCGCAGATCGGCCAGCGCGGCCTTGGCATCGGCTGCGATCTCTTCGGCGCTGGCGGGTTCCTGAACGCCCTCGCCCTCGCCGGTCATCAGCCAGCGCATCGAGACGTTGAGAATCCCCGCCACCATCTGCAGCTTGTTGGCTCGGGGCTCGGAGGTGTCATTCTCCCATGCCTGAATCGTCTTGAGTTGCACGCCCAGTCGGCGTGCAAGCTGCGCCTGGCTGAGGTCCTGTGCCTCGCGCGCAGCGGTCAACCGGTCGCCGAAAGTGGCATGATCGCCCGAATACCAGTCGGTACTGTCAACAGTCTGTGTCATCTCTTCCCCTGTTACTTGCGAATGGGCTTGAACGGGTTCGTGGGGCACCATAGAAACAACGCGCCCCAGTCGCAAACATCTTATCAGCCCGGAGTCTCTGCCATGGCCTTTCTCTCTGACACGCTCGCCCGCGTCAAACCCTCGCCCACGATCGCGGTGACGACCAAGGCCGCCGAGTTGAAAGCCGAAGGCCGCGACGTGATCGGGCTGGGTGCCGGCGAGCCTGATTTTGACACGCCGCAGAACATCAAGGACGCGGCAAAAGCGGCTATTGATGCAGGGAAAACGAAATACACGGCGGTCGATGGCATCCCGGAGCTGAAAAAGGCCATCTGCGCCAAGTTCAAGCGCGACAACGGGCTGGAATATGCGCCCGCACAGGTCACGGTCGGCACGGGCGGCAAGCAGGTTCTGTACAATGCGCTGATGGCGACACTGAACCCTGGCGACGAGGTCGTGATCCCGGCGCCCTATTGGGTCAGCTACCCCGATATGGTGCTGCTGGCAGGCGGCGAGCCGGTGATCGCCGAAGCCACGGCCGAAACCGCCTATAAGCTGACGCCCGAGGCGCTGGAGGCCGCGATCACGCCGCGCACCAAATGGCTGATCTTCAACTCGCCCTCGAACCCCACTGGCGCGGGCTACACGCGCGACGAGTTGAAAGCGCTGACCGATGTGCTGATGCGCCACAGCCACGTCTGGGTGATGTCGGACGACATGTACGAGCATCTGGTCTATGATGATTTCACATTCTGCACCCCTGCAGAAGTGGAGCCGGGGCTCTATGAGCGCACGCTGACCGTGAATGGCGTCTCCAAGGCCTATGCCATGACCGGCTGGCGGATCGGCTATGCGGCGGGGCCGGTGGATCTGATCAAGGCGATGGGCAAGATCCAGTCGCAATCGACCTCGAATCCATGCTCGGTGAGCCAATGGGCCGCGGTCGAGGCGCTGACCGGGCCGCAGGACTACATTGCCGCGAACAACAAGACCTTCCAGCGCCGCCGGGACATGGTCGTCGAGATGCTGAACGCCGCTGAAGGGGTGAACTGCCCGGTGCCGGAAGGGGCGTTCTATGTCTACCCCTCGATTGCGGGCTGCATCGGCAAGACCTCGGAAGGCGGCACCCGGATCGAAAATGACGAGGCTTTCGCGACAGCGCTACTGGAAGAAAAAGGCGTCGCCGTCGTGTTCGGTGCGGCCTTCGGCACCTCGCCCTGTTTCCGCGTCAGCTATGCGACCTCGGACGCGGCGCTGAAAGAGGCCTGCACACGGATACAAGCCTTCTGCGCTGCGCTGCGCTGAGTCGCACCGCTCAATTTGAGTATTTCTGGCAAGAAAATGACGGGGCTGGTTGCGCTCAGCGCACTTTCAGCGTGGCCAGCCCGATCAGCGCCAGCACGAGCGCGATGATCCAGAAGCGGATCACGATCTGCGGCTCGGCCCAGCCCTTCTTTTCGAAATGGTGGTGGATCGGTGCCATCAGGAAGACGCGCTTGCCGGTGGCCTTGAAATAGACGACCTGGATGATCACCGAGAGCGTCTCGACCACGAAGATCCCGCCCACGATGGCCAGCACGATCTCGTGCTTGGTGGCAACCGCAATCGCACCCAGCGCCCCGCCAAGCGCGAGGCTGCCGGTATCGCCCATGAACACCGCTGCAGGGGGCGCGTTATACCACAGAAAGCCCAGCCCTCCGCCTGCAAGGGCGGCCGTGACAATCAGCAACTCGCCCACACCGGGCACGTAATGCACATCCAGATAGGCCGTGAAATCGACCCGTCCGACCGCATAGGCGATCACGCCCAGCGTGGTCGCGGCGATCATCACCGGCATGATGGCCAGCCCGTCCAGCCCGTCGGTGAGATTGACCGAATTGGCCGCGCCCAGAATGACGAAGGCTCCGAAGGGCACAAAGAACCAACCCATATTGAAGAGCACTTCCTTGAACACCGGCACGGCAAGCTGCCCCTGCAGGCTGGGCGGGTGCACCAGCATCGCCGCGAGGCTTGCCCCCATGCCGATCAACACCCCCAGGGCCAGCCGCACGCGCCCCGGCACGCCCTTGACATTGCCGCGCGAGACCTTGGCCAGATCATCGGCGAAGCCAATCGCCCCGAAACCCAGCGTGACCAGCAGCACGATCCAGACATAGGGGTTGTCGAGCCGCGCCCAGAGCAGGGTTGCGACAGTCAGCGCCGACAGGATCAACAGCCCACCCATGGTCGGCGTGCCGGTCTTGGTCAACAGATGGCTCTCGGGTCCGTCCTCGCGAATGGGCTGCCCGTTGGTCTGGCGGGTGCGCAACAGGTTGATCAGCGGCTTGCCGAAATAGAAACCGAAGAAAAGTGCCGTGAAAAAGGCCGCGCCCGCGCGGAAGGTGATGAAGCGGAACAGGTTGAACCCGGGCAACGTGTCTGCGAATGTGGTCAGCCAGTAAAGCATGTCGGTCCCTTCCGATTCAACCTGCGCCCGTGTCGAGACTGCGCAACCCGTCCACAACCCGTGATACCAGGCTCGCCTTCGAGCCTTTCACAAGCACGATATCCCCCGGCGCGACAAGCCGATGGGCAATATGCGCCAGCTCCTCGGCCTGCGCCACATGCCGCCCCCGCTTGCGTTGCGGCAGCGCGCCATGCAGCGCGGCCATGCGCGGGCCGACGCAATGCACCAGATCCACCGCCGCCATGGCAGGCAGATCAGCGGCGGCGGCGTGCATCTGCTGTTCCTGTGGGCCAAGCTCCAGCATGTCACCCAGAATTGCGATGCGCCGCCCGGAGCGCCCCGACAGGCTTACCCCCGGCGTCATCACGGCCAACATCTCAAGTGCGGCGGCAAGCGAGGCGGGGTTGGCGTTGAACGCGTCGTCAATCAGCGTGAAATGCAACTCCTCGACCGGGTCAATCACGATTTGCTGGCGCAAGCCCCGCCCCGCAGGGGGCTGCCAGCGCCCCAGCGCAAGCGCCGCGCGCGCAAGGTCGAGCCCAAGCGCGTGGGCCACGCCCAGACAGCCCAGCGCATTCATCGCGAAATGTGCCCCGGCATTGTGCAGGCGCACAGCAACCCGCATCCGCCCGACCTGCGCGCGCAGGACGAGCGCCTCTGCGCCGATGGTGATCTCGTGCAGCCGCAGCTCTGGCGCGTCCTTGCCGAAGGGCAGCACGTGGGCACCAGAGTCCGCGGCGGCTTTGGCGAGGATCGGGGTGGTGGCGAGATCACCCGGGTAGATTGCATGAGCTTCGGGAGTCAGCCCGTTGAAAATGCTTGCCTTCTCATGCGCAATACCTTCAATGCCGTCGAAGGCTTCCAGATGCGCCGGGGCGATGGTGGTGATCAGCGCCACATCGGGGCGGGCAAGGCGGGCCAGCGGCTCGATCTCGCCGGGGGAGTTCATGCCGATCTCGATCACAGCGAAATCCGCATTCGGGTCGAGCCGCGCGAGTGTAACGGGCACGCCCCAGTGATTGTTGAAACTGGCCTCTGCTGCATGGACCTGCCCGAAATCCGACAGCATCTCGCGCAGCATTTCCTTGGTCGAGGTTTTGCCGGCCGAGCCGGTCACACCGATCACTTTCGCCCGCGCACGCGCGCGCCCGGCAGCGCCCAGCGCACGCAGCGCATCCATCACATCGGGCACGATCAAGAGCGGCGCATCCTCGGGCACGCCCTCGGGGCGATGGGTGACAAGCGCGGCGGAGGCCCCCTTTTCAAAGGCTTGCGCGACGAACTCATGCCCATCGCGCGCGGCGGTAAGGGCCACGAACAGATCGCCCGCTCTCAGGCTGCGCGTGTCGATGGACAGGCCGGTTGCCTGCCAGTCGGCCGTCGCGCGCCCGCCGGTGGCGCGTGCAGCGTCAGAGGCGGTCCAGAGGCTCATGCGCGGGCCTCCAGTGCGGCGATGGCGACAGAAGCCTGTTCGACATCGTCGAACGGATAAACCGTATCGCCCACGATCTGGCCGGTTTCATGCCCCTTGCCCGCGATCAACAACGCATCGCCCGGACCCAGTGTATCCACCGCCCGCAGGATCGCTTCGGCGCGGTCCGCGACCTCATGTGCCTCGGGGCAGGCTTGCAGAATCTCAACACGGATAGTGACAGGATCCTCGGTTCTCGGGTTATCGTCTGTCACATATACGATATCCGCATTCTCAGCCGCCGCCTTGCCCATCAGCGGGCGCTTGGCGCGGTCGCGATCGCCACCTGCACCCAGAACCACCACCAGACGCCCCATCACATGTGGACGCAGCGCCCGGAGCGCGACCTCCACCGCAGCGGGCGTATGCGCGTAATCGACAAAGACCGGCGCCCCGTTTCGGCGCGTTCCGGCAAGCTGCATGCGCCCGCGCACGCCCTCCAGCCGGGGCAGGCGCATGCAGATTTCCGACATTTCTGCCCCGCATGCCAGCACGAGACCCACGGAAACCAGCACATTCTCTGCCTGAAACCCGCCGATCAGGGGCAAATGCTCCTGATAGACACGTCCTGCATAGGAAAAGCGCAGGATCTGCCCTGCCGCGTCAAAACGCTGATCAAGGATGCGGATGTCGCAATCCTCATCGCGCCCGATGGTCAGCGTGCCCTGCCCCATCTCTGCCGCGAGCGCCAGAATCTCGGCCCCGAGCGGGTCATCCATGTTGATCACAGCCACGCCTTCCTCGGGCAACAGCCGCGCGAAAAGCTGCGCCTTGGCATCGAAATACGCCTCCATCGTGGCGTGATAATCGAGGTGATCCTGCGAGAGATTGGTGAAGCCCGCCGCGCGCAGCCGCACCCCGTCCAGCCGCCGCTGGTCAAGCCCGTGTGAGGAGGCTTCCATCGCGGCATGGGTGACGCCGGCCTGCGCCATTTCGGCCAGCAGGCGGTGCAGGGTGATCGGGTCGGGCGTGGTATGCGCCAGCGGTGCGGAAAACGAGCCTTCAACGCCGGTCGTGCCGATATTGGCGGCTTCACAGCCCAGATGTGCCCAGATCTGGCGGGTGAAACTGGCGACAGAGGTCTTGCCATTCGTGCCCGTCACCGCGACCATCGTCTCTGGCTGCGCGCCGAACCAGAGCGCGGCGGCGCTGGCAAGTGCGGCACGCGGGTCTTCGGCCAGAACAAGGCTCGCACTGGACCCGGCCAGCGCCTCCTGCGCCAGACTCGCCCCTTCACGGTCGGTCAGGATCGCCCCCGCTCCCATGCGCAGCGCATAGGTGATGAATTCCGCCCCATGGACCCGGCTGCCGGGAAGTGCTGCGAACAGAGACCCCTCGCGCACCTGGCGGCTGTCAATCGCGAGCCCCGTCACAGTCGCATTCTCCCCCCGGCTGGGGCTCAGCCCGAGGGCCGAGAGCGGGCGGGGGGGCAGGTCGGTCACGGATGTGCGCTCCTTCAGGGGGCCGGTCTGGGTCAGGTTCGCGCCTGTTACCCCAGTTCACGGCGCGGGTTCAATGCCTCACTGCAAGCGCACTCTCGGCCTCGTCCATTCGCACCGGACGCAGGCCCAGCAGCGGAGCCACGCGGCGCGTGATCTCGGCCGAGACCGGCACGGCGGTCCAGCCTGCCGTGCGGCGCGGCTCGGCGCCGGTGGTGTCGACCGGTTCGTCAAGCGTGACGATCAGCACATAGCGCGGGTCATGCGAGGGAAAGACCGAGGCAAAGGTCGCCAGCACGGCATCCTTTATATAGCCCCCTCCCTGAGGGTTGGGCTTGTCGGCGGACCCGGTCTTACCGCCCACCGGATAGCCCGGAATCCGCGCGAAAGAGGCGGTGCCCTCCTGCACGGTCTGGTGCAGCATCTGACGGATCTGGGCGGACGTCTCGGCCGAGATGATCTGCTCGCCCCCCGGCACACGGTTCTGTTTCACCAGTGTCGGTGTCACCTTGCGCCCGCCATTGACCATTGCGGCATAGGTGGCGGCCAGCGCCAGCGGCGAGGTGGACATGCCATGCCCGTAAGAGATGGTCATCACCGACAGATCCGACCAGCGCTCGGGCAAGAGCGGGCGGGCGCGCGCGGCCTCGGCCAGCTCCAGCGGCATCGACTCCAGAAGACCCAGCTTGCGCAGGAAATCCTGCTGCGCCTCGGCCCCGATCTCCTGCATGATGCGCGCGGTCCCGATATTCGAGGATCTGACCATCACATCCTTGACCGAAAGCTCCGGCCCGTAATCGCGGAAATCACGGATACGGAAACGCCCCCAACTCAAAGGGCCACGCGTATCGATCATGGTGTCGGGAGTGACATGGCCTTCGTCAAGCGCCTGCGCGACGGCAAAGGTCTTCATGACCGAGCCAAGCTCGTAATAGCCCTGCACAGCCCGGTTGAAGAGCGGGCTGTCGGCGGGCTCTCCTTCGGTCGGAGGGGCGGGGCGGTCATTGGGGTCGAAATCGGGCAGCGAGACAAGGCTGATCACCTCGCCCGTATGCACATCCATCAGCACCGCCGTCGCCCCGCGCGCGCTCAGCATCCGTTTGCCGCCCTCGAGCACTTCGGTCACCGTGGCCTGCACGGTCAGATCGAGCGCAAGCTGGAGCGGTTGATCAAGCTGGGCCGGGTCGCGCAGCCGGTCATCGAAATGCAGCTCAGCCCCGGCCATCCCGATCACCTCTGCCGCGCGCACGCCCTGCTGGCCGAAGCGCGCGCCCCCCAGCACATGTGCGGCCATGCGCCCGTTGGGATAAACGCGCATCTCGCGCGGGCCGAACAGCAGGCCCGGCTCGCCGATGTCATGCACGGCCTGTTGCTGTTCGGGCGAAAGCCGCGTGCGGATCCAGATGAAGCGGCGGTTGGGGTCGGTAAAGCGCGCGACCATGCGCTCGGCGTCGATATCGGGGAAGATGCGCGCCAGTTCCTGCGCGGCACGGCCCGGTTCGACCATCCGCCGGGTCTCGGCATAGAGCGCGTGGGTGGGAAGATTGGTGGCCAGCACGCGACCTTGCCGGTCCACGATTTCGGCGCGCGCACTCGAGATGTCCTCGGCCAGACCGCGCGCGATTGCCACAGGCTCGGTCGCGGCCAGAAGCCCCATCCGTGCGCCCAGCACGCCAACGGCGCAGACGAATATCAGCGCCAGCGCCAGCAACCGGCCTTCGGCACGGGTGCGAGCGCTGTCGCGCTCGGCCTCCTGACGCAGGCGCCGGTTCTCGCGCTCGATCAGGTCGGGGTTTTCGCCGGTCTCGCGCGCCTTGAGGACGCGCGCCAGCGGGCGCAGGGGCGTGCGGATCATGGCGCGTCCTCCTCGCTGTTGTCGGCGCTCAGATGCTCGATGGCCCCGAACACCTCGATCGACTCGACCACATCAGAGTGGTGTTCGGGCATGGGATAGGCGATCTGGCCGATCTCGCCGAAATGATCGGCGGTGATCGGCACAAGTTTCAGCCGCTCAAAATTCACATCGACCAGATCGCGCAGCCGGTCGGGGCGGTTGAGATAGGCCCATTCGGTACGCTGAATGCGGATGGAATCGTTCAGTGCGACGATCTCGCGCTCGAGCGCGCGCTGTTCGTTCATCGCCTGCTGGGTCTGGTGGTTTTCGCGATAGGCCCAGGCCGCAAGACCGATCACGGCAAGGGCGGTGCAGAGATAGAGCAGACTGCGCATCGCGTGTTTACCCCGTTGAATTCAGTGTGATTTCTGGCAGACCGAGACTGGCGCGCTCGACCGGACCGGCGGGTGCATCCAGCCGTTCGGCCAGTCGCAGCCGGGCTGAGCGCGCGCGCGGATTGGCCGCCAGTTCCTGCGCATCAGCCGTGATGCCGCGCTTCTCGATCAGGCGAAAGCGCGGCGCATCCTGCGGGGTCTCGGGCGCGTAACGATTCGCGCGCCCCCCCTGCCCTGCACGCAACGCGAGAAAGCGCTTCACGATCCGGTCTTCAAGCGAATGGAAACTGACCACCGCCAGCTTGCCCCCCGGCTTCAGCGCACGCTCAGCGGCCTCCAGCCCGTCCACAAGCGCGTCAAACTCGGCATTCACGGCGATGCGCAGGGCCTGGAAACTGCGGGTCGCCGGGTGGCTCTGGCCGGGTTTGGGGCGCGGCAGGCAGGCGCTGACAATCGCGGCCAGTTGCAAGGTGGTCTCGATGGGGGCATCAGCGCGCGCGCGCGCGATGGCGCGCGCAATCCGGCGCGCGGCGCGTTCCTCGCCATAGTGGAACAGGATATCGGCCAGCGCGGCCTCGGACGCGTCATTGACCAGATCTCGCGCCGAAAGACCGCTTTGGCCCATGCGCATGTCGAGCGGGCCATCGCGCGTGAAGGAAAAACCGCGTTCGGGCTGATCAAGCTGCATCGAGGACACGCCCAGATCCAGCACCACGCCATCGAGCGGCTCCCCGGCATGCGCGTCCAGCTGCGCGAAATTGCCCGCCACCAGACGGAGCCGCGCGCCGTATTCCGCGCCCCAGCCGCGCACCATTTCCAGCGCCAGCGGGTCACGATCCACCCCGATCAGCGTGTCCGCGCCAGCGTCGAGAAGCGCGCGCGCATAGCCCCCAGCGCCCAGCGTTCCGTCCAGCCAGCCCCCCCGGATCGGTGCAAGATGCGCGAGGATCGGGGCGATCAGAACGGGGATATGCGGAGAAGCCGTCACGTCAAGCATCAGTCCTCGGGCGGTGCGGGCTGCGATTTGCTCGGCAGCTTGACGCGCGGGTCATAATTGGCCGAGCGGCCGGCTGTCAGCCTGTCATTCAGGGCACCTATGGCTTGCTGATAGGTCTCTTCCTTCCAGATCTGGAAGATCGTGTTGCGCCCGACGAATTTCGCGACTTCATCGGGCTCCAGCCCCAGTTTCTCGCGCAATTCCAGAGGAATGATGATCCGCCCGTCCTTGTCGATTTCCGCAATCATCGAATTGGAATGGAAGGTCGCTTCCATCTCGATCCGGTCATCGGTCCCGTCTTCCATCAGGTCGATGCGGTCGTAAATCTCTTCCATCGCGCGCATTGTGTAGCAATCCAGCCTGCGCTGATAATCGAGACCGTGATTGATGTAGAAATTCGCGCGATCACCGGGTTTCCAGTCGGGGTCGCCCAGTTCCAGCACCCGCCGGAAGCTCGAGGGCACCGACACGCGGCCCTTGCCGTCCACCTTCTGGTGGTAGGTATTGACAAACCTGCGCGACACGGGTCGTCGGTTCCTTTGCCATCGTCTGCGCCGCAAAAACTCCGGGGCGCAAAATGAAAACGGCGGATCGAGCTGCTGCCACTGCCCGATCCGCCGACTGTCCCATCGCTGGGTGCCCGGTTGGCGCTCGCTCCTTGGGGGGAGGGGATGCTGCTCGCGAGCGCGCCGGATCTCTTTTCTTCTTCCAGATAAGCGGGTGCCTGTATGAAACCGTTGCCTCTGCGGGGTCTTTGTCGCCCCTTTGCTGCCCGTTTATCTTGCTAACTGGAATGCCATGGAACTTTGTGGTCAGCAACAAAAAAGATCACTTCATTGCGCCTGACTGGCATTAAGTTTTCCAATAGTTATCCACAGCATCCTGTAGAAAAGAACACTAAAATACAAAATGTAGTAAGAACATACAAAGAACTAAACGAAATAGGCGTAGACTACGGGGCCATAATCGCAGTTGGATCGGAGTTCCATAAAATTCCAACGCACTTCCAACATAGGGCGAAATGTGGCCAATCAGACACAGTTTTCGCGCGGCACAGCGGCCTCACAAAAAGAATCACATGGAAAAACGGCGCTGTGAAGTGCGAATCACGCAGGTTCACGGTCGAGTGATTCGCCCCGCGAGCCGGTTTCGTGTCGATTCCATCTGATTCCAGATTTGCCCCGGGGGCAGATCAGAGCGCCTCGATCAGCCGTCTGGCCATGCGCTCATACGCCCGTGCCACCGGGCTGTCGGTTGCCGCCACGGGCACGCCGCCATCCCCGGCAAGCCGCACCTCGACGCTCAGCGGCAATTCGCCAAGGAAGGGCAGCCCCTGTTTCGCGGCCTCGCGCTGCACGCCGCCCTCGCCGAAGATATGCTCTTCATGGCCGCATTTGGGGCAGATGAAGGTGGACATGTTCTCGATCAGCCCCAGAACCGGGGTCTTGAGCGTCTGGAAGGCGCGCAGCGCCTTGCGCGCGTCCAGAAGGGCCACATCCTGCGGGGTCGAGACGAGAAGCGCGCCGCGCACATCGAATTTCGAGCACAGCGTCAACTGGATGTCGCCAGTGCCCGGCGGCATGTCGACCAGCAGCACGTCCAGTTCACCCCATTCCACCTGGGTCAGCAATTGTTGTAGCGCGCCCATCAGCATCGGGCCGCGCCAGATCACTGCGTCACCCTCCTTCAGCATCAGCCCGATCGAGATCATGGTCACGCCATGCGCCACAAGCGGAATGATGGTTTTGCCATCGGGCGAGGCGGGGCGACGGTCCACGCCCATCATGCGCGGCTGGCTTGGCCCGTAGAGATCGGCATCAAGCAGCCCCACGCGCAACCCCTGCCGCGCCAGCGCCACGGCCAGATTTGACGAGACCGTCGATTTGCCCACACCGCCCTTGCCCGAGCCGACGGCGATCAGATGCCGCACCCCCGGAACCGCCTGCTTGTCAGGGGTATCGGTCGGGTGGCGGCCCAGCTTCAGCGCTGGTGCGGCCTGTTTCGGCTTCGCCGCCGGACCATGCGCTGTCAGCGCGACCGAGACACGGCTGACACCGTCCAGCGCCTGCACGGTCGCCTCGGCCTTTGTGCGCACGTCCGACAGCGTGCGCGCGTGCTCGGGGCTTTCGGTTTCGATCACGAAACGCACCGCACCGCCCTCGACCACCAGCGCGCGCACCAGATCCGCGCCGACCAGATCGCCCCCACCGGGCAGTTTGACGCTGCGCAGCGCCTCCATCACCGTGTCGCGGGTTACTGTCATGTCAGCCATCCTTTGTCTGTCGCCCAGAACATGCGCATTTCTGCCCGCGCGACAAGAGGTGCAGTTGCGCAATCGGGTTTACACCCACATGCACCACATGCAAATGTCACCCGCATCCCATCCAGCCAGAGACGCCCCCCATGCAAGAGCCCGTGCAAGACTGCCTGTTCTGCAAGATCGCTGCCGGAGAGGTGCCCGCCCATATCCTGCATGAAGACGCGCATGTGATGGCGTTTCTCGATCTGCATCCGATCCGCGAGGGCCACGCGCTGGTCATTCCCAAGCAGCATGTCATCTGGTTCGAGGATCTGCCCGAGCCGCTGGCCACACGCGTGACCACAGTCGCGCAACGGATCGCGCGGGCGATGAAGCGGCTTTATTCGGTCGAGCGGGTGTCGATGTTCTACACGGGCATCCATGTGCCCCATGCACATGCCCATGTCGTGCCCATGTATCATGTGCATGACGTGACCTCGCAAGTCTATATGACCGAGGGGGCCGATTCTTACGCCACCCCACCGCGTCTTGCCCCGGAAAGAATGCAGGAGATCGCCAGCGGCCTGCGCGCGGCCCTGTAGGATCGTCGCCCCGAAAGCCGGATGAATCCCGGTTCTGCAACCGTTTTGAGCAAATCTCGCGCCTTTGGTGCATAAACTGGTCAATCTCAGGATTACCCCGCGTAAACATGCTTCTAGCGCATAGCCGCAATGCAGCATTCTCCATTGTGCAGCCGCAGCGAATTGTTATCTTCATTTCGACAGCGCGAAACAGGTGATCGCGCCCAGAGACGAAGGTAGCATAACCATGGCACACTTGGCCGAAACATTGGGCACCCAGCGCCACGTTGGTCGTTTCAGCGGGCTTATGGCGCAATTCACGGACCGGCTTGAGCGTCGGCGCGTGTATAACAAGACCTATTCCGAGCTGGCTCAGCTTAGCACACGAGAACTGACCGATCTTGGCATCTGCCGCTCGATGATCTCGCGACTGGCGCATGAGGCCGCCTACGGCAAATAACGGATTTCAGACCCCCCTCCTCCTCCCTGGGGGTTTGACTGCGACGATGGCCACTCCTCCTCCCTAGGCCATCGTCACCTCTTCCGGGCAAGGCGCGTGTGCGCCGACACCCGGCACAAGAACGCCCGCCCCCTCCTCCTCCCTGGGGTGGACGTAAGAAGCGCCTTGGCCCTCCTCCTCCCTGGCCATTGCGCTTCGCGAATACCGGGCCTTCGGGTCCAGATCTTGCAAGGGCCCTCTCCTCCTCCCTGGGGTCTTGCAAATTTGGCGGCGACCCCCTCCTCCTCCCTGGGGTCGTCGCCTTTTTCATGTCTGACAGGGTTCAGAACGGCACGTCATCCGCTTGGGCGGCGGGGACGACGAATTTCGCCACGATATGGCGCGGGCCGGATTTCTCGAACTCGATAAAGAGCTTGTCACCCTCGACCGACGTCACGCGTCCATAGCCGAATTTACGGTGAAACACGCGCTCTCCGGTCTCGAAAGCCGGGCTGGCGGTGGCGTCGATCACCATCTCGCGCGCCTCGCGCGGCTGGCCCGTGCCACGGGCATTCGCGGCCTGCAGCCGCCGCCAGCCGGGGGAATTGTAGACATCGGCGCGGGTGGCGCGGTCCTCGATATTGCTGGCAGCCCCGGCCATGCCGCCACCATAGAGCCCCGGCGGGGTCAGCACCTCGACATGCTCGGCGGGCAATTCATCGACAAAGCGCGAGGGCATCTGCGATTGCCACTGGCCATAGACGCGCCGGTTGGCGGCAAAGCTGATCGTGCAAAGCTGCTCGGCGCGGGTGATCCCGACATAGGCCAGGCGGCGCTCTTCCTCCAACCCCTTGAGACCGGCTTCGTCCATCGAGCGTTGCGACGGGAACAGCCCATCCTCCCAGCCCGGCAGAAAGACCACCGGATATTCCAGCCCCTTGGCACCGTGCAGCGTCATGATCGTGACCTTGGCCTCGGCGGCGTCACTGTCATTGTCCATGATCAGCGCGATATGTTCGAGAAAGCCCTGCAGATTGTCGAATTCTTCCAGCGCCTTGATCAGTTCCTTGAGGTTTTCCAGCCGCCCCGGAGCCTCGGGCGTCTTGTCGTTGAGCCACATCTCTGTGTAGCCCGATTCCTCCAAGATCGTTTCGGCCAGTTCGATATGCGATTGCGCGGACGCAGGGGCCAAGGTCTCGATCAGGTCATCCTCGGCCATTGGCCCCGTATTGCCCACCGCCGCATGCCAGCGCGCAATCCCCTCGATCAGCGCGCGCAACTGCCCCGCACCCCTGCCCTTGATCTCGCCTGCCTCGATCGCCAGCGCGGCCCCTTGCACCAGTGGCACGCCATTCGCCCGCGCAAAACGCTGGATCACCTGCTGCGCCTTGTCGCCCAGGCCGCGCTTGGGGGTGTTCACGATCCGCTCGAAAGCCAGATCGTCGCCGGGCGAAACCGCAAGGCGAAAATAGGCCATCGCGTCACGGATCTCCATGCGTTCATAGAAACGCGGGCCACCGATGACGCGATACGGCAGGCCGATGGTCAGAAACCGGTCCTCGAAGGCGCGCATCTGGTGGCTGGCGCGCACCAGCACCGCCATCTGGTTCAGGCTGAACGGCTCCAGCCCGCGCGTGCCACGCGACAAATCCTCGATCTGCTCGCCGATCCAGCGCGCTTCATCCTCGCCATCCCAATGGCCGATCAGCCGGACTTTTTCGCCTGCGCGCGCCTCGGTCCAGAGCGTCTTGCCCAACCGCCCTTCGTTGCCCGCGATCACCTGGCTGGCGGCGGCGAGGATATGCGGGGTGGAGCGGTAATTCTGTTCCAGCCGCACCACCTGCGCGCCCTCGAAATCACGCTCGAACCGCAGGATATTTCCCACTTCCGCCCCGCGCCAGCCATAGATCGACTGATCGTCATCGCCCACGCAGCAGATATTGCGATGCGCCGAGGCCAAGAGCCGCAGCCATAGATATTGCGCGACATTGGTGTCCTGATACTCGTCCACCAGAATATAGCGGAATTTCTTCTGGTAGCTTTCCAGCACATCCGGGTGGGCCTGAAAGATGGTGACGCAATGCAAGAGCAGATCGCCGAAATCGCAGGCATTGAGCGTTTTCAGCCGTTCCTGATAGGCCGCGTAGATTTCGGTGCCGCGATTGTTGAAGGCCGATGCCTCGGATGAGGGCACCTGTTCGGGGGTCCAGGCGCGGTTCTTCCACTGATCGATGATCGAGGCCATCAGCCGCGCGGGCCAGCGTTTTTCGTCGATATTCGCCGCGGCAATCAACTGCTTGAGCAGGCGCAACTGGTCGTCACTGTCCAGAATCGTGAAGCTTGATTTCAGCCCGACAAGCTCGGCATGATTGCGCAACAGCTTCGCGCTGATTGAATGGAACGTGCCCAGCCAGGGCATCCCCTCCACCACCTCGCCCAGGTAGCCGCCGACGCGCAGTTTCATCTCGCGCGCGGCCTTGTTGGTGAAGGTCACGGCCAGGATTTGTGACGGCCAGGCCCGCCCGGTGTTCAGCAGATGCGCGATTCGTGCCGTCAGCGCCTTGGTCTTGCCAGTGCCCGCGCCCGCCAGCATCAGCACCGGCCCGTCCAGCGCCTCGACCGCCTGTCGCTGCGCGGGGTTCAGCCCGTCCAGATAGGGCGCGGGGCGCGCGGCCATGGCGCGGGCGGAGAGGGGCAGATCAGTGTTGAAATCGCTCATGGTCGCGAGTCTAGCGCGCCATGTCGGAAAGGGGAAGCGGTGTTCCTTTATTGTTCCTTAATAATGGCAACGATTCGTGGTGCCGCGCTCTGCGAGGGGCCAGACGGGTCGAAATGTAACGAAACCTTGTAGCCGCTTTACGGCAGTGCAGAAATCGGTCTACTAATCTGACCGATCAATGCGCCTTGCAGGAGAAAAGGGACAGCCATGGCCGAATTCAGGAAGATTCTCATCGCCAATCGCGGTGAAATTGCGATCCGGGTGATGCGCGCGGCCAATGAACTGGGCAAGCGCACGGTCGCTGTCTATGCCGAAGAGGACAAGCTGGGCCTGCACCGGTTCAAGGCCGATGAAGCCTATCGGATCGGCGAGGGGCTGGGGCCGGTGGCGGCCTATCTCTCGATTGAGGAAATCATCCGCGTGGCCAAGGCGTCGGGTGCCGATGCGATCCATCCGGGCTATGGGTTGCTGTCGGAAAACCCCGCGCTGGTCGATGCCTGCGCCGAGAACGGCATCACCTTCATCGGGCCAAAGGCCGAAACCATGCGCGCACTGGGCGACAAGGCCAGTGCGCGGCGCGTGGCCATCGAGGCGGGCGTGCCGGTCATCCCCGCGACCGAGGTGCTGGGCGATGACATGGCAGCGATCCGCGAAATGGCCGGGGAGATCGGCTATCCGCTGATGCTCAAGGCCAGCCATGGCGGCGGCGGGCGCGGTATGCGTCCGATCTACTCTGCCGATGAGGTCGAGGCGAAAGTGCGCGAGGGCCGCCGCGAGGCCGAAGCCGCCTTCGGCAATGGCGAGGGGTATCTGGAGAAGATGATCACCCGCGCGCGCCATGTCGAGGTGCAGCTTCTGGGCGATATGCATGGCAATCTCTATCACCTCTATGAACGCGACTGCACGGTGCAGCGCCGCAACCAGAAGGTCGTCGAACGCGCCCCTGCCCCCTATCTGAGCGACGACCAGCGCGCCGAAATCTGCGAGCTGGGCCTCAAGATCGGGCGCGCGGTGGGCTATCAGAACGCGGGCACCGTCGAGTTCCTGATGGATATGGACACGGGTGCCTTCTATTTCATCGAGGTGAATCCGCGCATCCAGGTCGAGCATACGGTCACCGAGGAAGTGACCGGCATCGACATCGTCAAGGCGCAGATCCGCATTGCCGAAGGAGCCACGCTGTCAGAGGCGACCGGCACACCCAGTCAGGGCGATGTGACGCTGTCAGGCCACGCGCTGCAATGCCGCGTGACAACCGAAGACCCGCTCAACAATTTCATCCCCGATTACGGACGGTTGACGGCCTATCGCTCGGCCACGGGGATGGGGATCCGGCTTGATGGCGGCACCGCCTATGCCGGCGGGGTGATCACGCGCTATTACGATTCGCTGCTGGTCAAGGTCACCGCCTGGGCCCCGACGCCCGAGGAAGCCATCGCGCGGATGGACCGGGCGCTGCGCGAATTCCGCATCCGCGGCGTGAGCACCAATATCGCCTTTGTCGAAAACCTGCTCAAACACCCGACCTTTCTCGACAACAGCTATACCACGACCTTCATCGACACGACCGAGGATCTGTTCAACTTCCGCAAGCGGCGCGACCGCGCGACCAAGATCCTGACCTATATCGCCGATATCACCGTCAACGGGCACCCCGAGACCGCGGGCCGCCCCTTGCCAGCGGCGGGTCTGCGAACGCCCGTGGCACCGAAAGTGTCGGGAACACCGCCGCGCGGGGCCAAGCAGATCCTCGATGAACAGGGGCCGCAGGCAGTGGCCGACTGGATGGCCGCGCAAAAGCAGCTCCTGCTGACCGACACGACCATGCGCGATGCGCATCAGTCGCTGCTTGCGACACGGATGCGCTCGATCGACATGATCCGGGTAGCGCCCGCCTATGCCCACAAGCTGCCGCAGCTTTTCTCGGTCGAATGCTGGGGCGGGGCCACTTTTGACGTGGCGTATCGCTTCCTGCAGGAATGCCCCTGGCAACGCCTGCGCGACCTGCGCCGCGCCATGCCCAATCTGATGACGCAGATGCTGCTGCGCGCCTCCAACGGCGTGGGCTACACGAATTATCCCGACAATGTCGTGCAGTTCTTCGTGAAACAGGCCGCCGAGACCGGGGTGGATGTGTTCCGCGTCTTCGACAGTCTCAACTGGGTCGAGAATATGCGCGTCGCCATGGATGCGGTGCTCGAGGCCAACAAGCTCTGCGAGGGGACGATCTGCTATACCGGCGATATCCTGAACCCGGACCGCGCGAAATACGACCTGAAATACTATGTCTCCATGGGCAAGGCGCTGCGTGACGCGGGCGCGCATGTGCTGGGGTTGAAAGATATGGCGGGGCTGCTGAAACCCGCAAGCGCGCGGGTGCTGATCAAGGCTCTGAAGGAAGAGGTCGGCCTGCCCATTCATTTTCACACTCATGACACGGGCGGGATTGCCGGCGCGACGATTCTGGCCGCCGCCGAGGCGGGCGTGGACGCAGCCGATGCCGCGATGGATGCGCTGTCCGGCAATACCTCGCAGCCCACGCTGGGCTCGATTGTCGAAGGCTTGCGCTACACTGAGCGCGACACGGGGCTCGACATGCGCGCGATCCGCGAGATCTCGGATTACTGGGAGACCGTGCGCGCGCAATATGCGGCGTTTGAGTCGGCGCAGCAGGCACCCTCGTCAGAGGTCTATCTGCACGAAATGCCCGGCGGGCAGTTCACCAACCTCAAGGCGCAGGCGCGCTCGCTTGGGCTGGAAGAGCGCTGGCCCGAAATCGCGCGCACCTATGCCGATGTGAACATGATGTTTGGCGATATCGTCAAGGTCACGCCTTCGTCCAAGGTGGTGGGCGACATGGCGCTGATGATGATCAGCCAGGGGCTGACCCGCGCCGATGTCGAGGACCCCGCGAAGGATGTCAGCTTCCCGGATTCGGTCATTGACATGCTGCGCGGCAATCTCGGCCAGCCGCCGGGGGGGTGGCCCGAACCGATCCTGCGCAAGGTGCTCAAGGACGAGACACCGATCACCGACCGGCCCGGCAAGCATCTGGAACCGGTCGATCTGGAGGCGGTGCGCACGCAGCTCAGTGCCGATCTGGAGGGTTTCAAAGTCGATGACGAGGACCTCAACGGCTATCTGATGTATCCCAAGGTCTATCTCGACTATATGGGCCGCCACCGCATCTATGGCCCGGTACGCACGCTGCCCACGCGCACCTTCTTCTACGGCATGGAACCGGGCGAGGAGATCTCGGCCGAAATAGACCCCGGCAAGACACTCGAGATCCGGCTGATCACTGTGGGCGAGACAGCCGATGATGGCGATGTGAAAGTGTTCTTCGAGCTCAACGGCCAGCCCCGCACCATTCGCGTGGCCAATCGCGAGGTCAAGGCCAAGACCGCGCAGCGGCTCAAGGCCGACCCGGCCAATGCCGCGCATGTCGGCGCACCGATGCCGGGCTCGGTTGCCTCGGTCACGGTCAGCGCTGGGGCGCAGGTGAAACCGGGCGATCTGCTTATGACCATCGAGGCGATGAAAATGGAGACAGGCCTGCACGCAGACCGCGAAGCCGTGGTCAAGGCCGTCCATGTCACCGCGGGTGCGCAGATCGAGGCGAAGGATCTGCTGGTCGAGTTCGAGACCTGAGACGGGGGGGCCATGGCAGGGGGCATCGAACCCCCTGCCATGGCGCTGCCGCGGCACCCTGCTCGGGCCCGACCAATCGGGCCTTGGGAGGGCCCTTGCGCGTCACCCGAAAGCGCCCTCGGGCCGTGGGGTGGGAGGGTGGGCACGACCCGAGGGCGCTTTTGCCTCACTGCAACGCCCCGAGACGGACAGACAATCAGATGTAGCTGCGCACGAGCGCCTCGGACAAGAGCCGCCAGCCATCGGCAATGACGAAGAACGAGAGCTTGAAGGGCAGCGAGACGATGGCGGGCGGCACCATCATCATGCCCATCGACATCAGCACCGCCGCCACCACCAGATCGATGATCAGGAAGGGCAGGAAGACAAGAAACCCGATCTGGAAGGCGCGGGTGATCTCGGAGAGCATGAAAGAGGGTACCAGCAGCGAGAGCGGCGCATCGGCCGAGAGCGCGGGCGCAGCCTCTGGACGCAGCCCCGCGAGGCTGTCAAAGGTCGCCGGATCCACCCGCGCGGCCATGAAATGGCGAAACGGGTCCACCACTGCGACAGCCGCCTCGTCCAGCTCCAGCGCGCCGTCATTGAGCGGCACCACACCATTCATCCAGGCCGCCAGAAAGACCGGCTCCATGACGAACCATGTCAGGAACAGGGCCAGCGAAACGATCAGCATGTTCGGCGGCGATTGCATCAGCCCCAGCGCCTGCCGCAGGATCGCCAGGACCGTGATGATGAAGGGAAAGCAGGTCACCATCACGAGTATGCCGGGCACGAGGCTAAGGAGCGTCAGCAGCACCAGAAGCTGCACCGTGCGCGTGGCCAGCTGGCCATCGCTGTCGAAGGTGACGCTGATCTCCTGCGCCTGCGCGCCGCAGGTGCCTGCCAGCAGGCCCAGAAACAGGAGGGCGGCAAACCGCGCCATCGGCTCAGAGTGCCTCGCGCAAGTCGATGATCTCGGTCAGGCGCACGCCCAGATAGCCCGCCTGCTCGCCGTCGAGTTCCTGCAATTCACCCCGCGCGACCAGCCGCTCGCCGATGAAGAGTTCCACCGGGTCATCCACCCGGCGGTCGAGCGTGAGCACCGAGTCGCGGCGCAGTTTTAGCATATCACGCACCAGCGGACGCGCGCGGCCCACCGAGATCGCGATTTCGATGGGCACCTGGTTGAGGATCCCGGCGCTCAACTCGCTGTCATCCATGGACTCTCTCCTGCTCTTGCTGCTTGTGTTTCTGTCCGTCAAATACGGCGCGCAATGCCGCGCGCAGCGCATCAAGGTCGATCACGCGTTCCTGCGCCTGGACCCGCAACGCCACCTGCGCCTCGGAGAAGCTTGGCTCGGCCACCATCTCGATCTGCAGTTGCGGGCAGGCCTCGGCCAGCGGGGCAAGCGCATCGACGACATTGGGCGCGCAAGCGATCTGCACCGCGCATTGCGTGTTACGGGCCACCAAGGCATCAAGCTCCTGCGCAAGATGCGCGGGCAGCGCCTGACGCAGCGTATCGGGCAGGATCTGGGCGAGGATTTCCTCGGTCAGCCGCAGGAACAGGCCCGAAAGCGCCTGATGCGCCTCGGCATAGCTGAAGCCGACCGCCTGCAACGCCTCCTCCGCCGCGATCCGGCGCAGGGCATCCTCGTTGCGCATCTGCTCAAGCGCATCCTGCCAGCCAGCGGCATAGCCCGAGTCATAGGCCGTTTCGCGCAGCTTGGTTGCCTGATGCGCATCGAGCAGCGTGGTTGCATCCTCCAACGGCGCGGTCTCAAAGACCTCGAGCTTGAGAAGGGCGCGGGTCATGATGTCTCCTTGCGCTCATCCATCCAGTGCCTCAGCACCTGGACCGACTCCTCGCCGCGCGCCTCGATCAGATGACGCAGTCGCTCGACCGGGTCCTCGGGTGCCTCATCCATGCGGGCGACATCGCCATCGGGCTGGGCAGGCTCTCCGGTGCCGGTCAACATGGC
The DNA here is from genome assembly GCA_007116575.1 of Paracoccaceae bacterium. Lineage (GTDB taxonomy): Bacteria > Pseudomonadota > Alphaproteobacteria > Rhodobacterales > Rhodobacteraceae > Roseinatronobacter. Next base: position 14,402 of record SKIF01000112.1, on the reverse strand, counting down.
GGGCGTCGCGCGCCCGGCCGGGCCGTCCAGCACCGGCTGCGCGTTGCGGCGGGTGATGGCTGCAAGCACCGGGCGCAGCACGAAGATCGCGACAATCAGGACCGCCACCAATGCCAGCGCCCAGTTTATAAGGGTCATCACGTCGAGCCGGGTACTCGCGAACAGCCCGGAGCTGGCCTCAGCCCCGACTGCGGCAACCGGCTCGAAGGGCAGCGAGCGGATGGTGATCACATCACCGCGCGCTTCATCAAACCCCACAGCAGAAGCGACAAGCTCGCGCAGTGCATCAAGTTCCTCGGCATTGCGCGGGCGCCACTGCAGGGTGCCCGTGGCATCCGGCTCGTTTAGCCCGTCAATCAGGACAGCCACGGTCATGCGCCGAATAGCGCCCGGCTGACGCTCAAGCTCGCGCCGCGTCTCGGAGACCTCGAAATTGGTGCGCTGACGGTTCTGGGTTTCGCGCGAGGTGGCATTTCCCGCGTCCGCCGCGGCATCGCCATCGGGCAGGTTGCTGGCCACACTCACCCCCTGGCTGCGCGTGTCAGTGCTGTTGGTGCTGTTTTCTTCAACCTCACTGCTGATCGCCACGCGTGAATCTGGATCAACGCGGCGTTCATGGATAACCTCGCGCTCGGTCACAGTGTCGATGCTCAACTCGACCACAGCACGGCCATGTCCGACATGCGCCTCAAGCAACCGCTCGACATTGCGGCGCAATTCCTGCGCCCGGTCACCCGACTGACCGGGGAGAGGCGCATCGCCTTCCGGCCCGTAGACCAATCCCCCGGCTCCGTCGATCACCGACACATCCTCGGGCGTCATACCCGCCACGGCAGAGGCGACCAGAAACCGCAGCGAGCGCGCCTGCGCCACGCTCAGCGCTCCCCCGGTTGTCGTTACCGTGACCGAAGCGGTGGGCGTGATTTCGCGCCGGAACGGACTGTTGGCCCCCTGTGCGATATGCACGCGCGCCGCGCGGATATGAGGGCTGGCGACGATGGTACGCGCCAGTTCCCCCTCCTTCGCGCGCCAATAGGCGGCATCGAACATCTGCGAAGTGGTGCCGAACCCGGTCAATGATTCGAGCAGTTCATATCCGGCATGGGCATTGCTGGGCAGACCACTGGCCGCGAGCATCAGCCGGATTTCGTCACGCATGGTCACCGGAACAAAGATCGCGTCGCCGCGCACGTCATAGCTGACACCGCGCGCCTCAAGCGACTGAATCACCTCGCCCGCGGCCCCATCCTCGAGCCCGGCATAGAGCAGGGCCATACCCGGCGTGCTGGCCAGTTTCGCGAGCAACAGCACTGTGGCGAAGGCAATCACGGTCGCACCTGCCACCATGGCGCGACGCCTGCTGTCCAGCGCGGCCCAAACCGACTGTAGCTGCTGCACTGCGAATCTCCTTGCTGCGGGCTTCTGCCTGAAATGCAGTCTTGGCGGTGATCGCTTAACATTCGGTTAGTGACCTTGTGCGAAAACGAGAGTCACAGGAATTCGGGCAGGACGCCATGGCACAAGCACCCCAGACCGACGCAGATGCAGACGCCGAAACCCCGCGCAAAGGCAGGTTGCTGCCTGTTCTGCTGGGGCTGGCAGGCGCAGCCATTGCCGGGGGCGGCATGTTCTATGCGGTGCATTCAGGACTGATTCTCGCGCCCGCCGACCCATCTGCGCGCCCGGCCCCGGTCGCCACCGATTTCGCCCATATCCCGCTCGAGAATATCAGCATCTCGCTCGCCCCCAACTCGGGCGCGCGCTTCCTGCGTATCTCCGGGCAAGTCGAGGTGGCGCAATCCTCGCTGGCCGAGATGGAGCGCCTGCAGCCGCGCTTTCTGGACATGATGAATACATATCTGCGCGCGGTCGAACTCAGCGACCTGACCGAGCCTGCCGCCATCATCCGGCTACGCGCGCAGATCCTGCGACGCCTGCAGGTCATCGCCGGGGACGGGCATGTGCGCGATTTCCTGATCACCGAATTCGTCATAAACTAGGAGGGCGCGATGCTCGTCATTCTCGACATCATGATCGGCATGGGGGCCATACTGGCGGCGGCTTATTGCATGGTTCTGTCGCGCAGGCTCAGGGCGCTGACCCGGTTGGATGGAGATGTCGGCAAGGCCATCGCAGTGCTCTCGGCGCAGGTCGATACGCTCACCCGCGTGCTGAAAGAGGCCGAAGGGGCGAGTGGGCAAGCCGGCGCGGCACTGTCAGCACAGATCGCGCAGGCTGACGCCACGGCGCGCAGGCTTGAACTACTGATGGCAGCCGGGCATCCGGCGGGCCGCGCGCCAGCCGATCCCTCCCCCACCCCGGCGCCACCTGTGCCCGATCCACCAGACGACGCTGACGGCTTCGCGCCCTTCAGCCGCGCCACCGTGCGCGCGGCCGCTACGTCGCGCCCACGTGTTTTGCGGCAACGCGACCCTGCCGGGGCCCTGCGATGAGGCCGCCGAAGACCGAACGCATTGGGGTCGCGCCAGTGCTGATTCTGTTGGCGGGGCTGTTTCTCGCCGCTGGCATGTCGCGGCTGGGCCTGGGCGTCGCAGAGGTAATTGCGGGCGAATCGGATACTCCGCCCGAGCTGAGTGACCGCGACACGCGCACCGAGACTCCGGATCCCGGCGACCTGCTGGCAACACTGCTTGCCCGTGAAGAGAAGATCGCGCGCGCCGAGGCCGCCCTCGCCGCGCGTGAAGAGCAGATGCGTGCGGCCGAAGCGGCCATCATGCGCCAGATGACCGAGCTGGAGGCCGCCGAAGCGCGGCTGGCCGCAACGCTGAGCCTGACGGAAACCGCAGCCGAAGAGGATTTGCAACGCCTGACCTCTGTCTTCGAGAACATGAAGCCCCAGCAGGCCGCAGAGCTTTTCTCGCAGATGGATACCGACTTTGCTGCCGGGTTCATCTCTCGTCTGCGCCCCGATTTCGCGGGCGAGATCATGGCCGGACTCGATCCGGTTCTCGCTTATGCGATCAGCGCCGTCATCGCCGGTCGTCACGCTCGCACCCCGCGCGACTAAGCGGTCATCACCCGGAACCGGAAGGGTTTTTTAACTCCGCTTTGCGACACTAGCCGCGCGAGAGTGCCGTACCACACGAGAATCAGGGGGTGAAACAGTGTTCATAGCCTTAGGTGCCGCGATTGTGCTGGTCATGGTCTTTGGAGGGTATCTCGGGTCGGGGGGCACAATGGGAATCATCCTCAAGGCCCTGCCTTTCGAGATGGTCATGATCTGCGGGGCCGCCCTTGGAGCCTTCATCATCGCCAATGACATGAGCCTTATCAAGGCCACCGGGCGCGATATCGCGCGCGCCTTTCGCGGTCCGAAATGGCTGCCTGCAGATTACCGCGACCTGCTGTGCCTGCTGTTCGAACTGATCTGGCTGTCGCGCCAGAACCCGGTCGCTGTGGAAGAACATGTCGAAGCGCCCGAAAACTCTGCAATTTTCGCCCGCTACCCGAAGATACAAAGCGACCATGATGTGGTTGAACTGATCTGCGACACGATGCGCGCCGCCTCGATGAATTACGACGACCCCCACCAGGTGGAGGATGTGCTCGACAAGCGGCTTGATGCCCGCAAGCATCACGCGCTCCACCCCAGCCACGCCGTTCAAGTGGTCGCCGATGCGCTGCCTGCGCTCGGGATCGTCGCGGCCGTGCTGGGCATCATCAAGACCATGGGCGCAATCGACGAACCGCCCGACATTCTGGGCAAGATGATCGGCGGGGCGCTGACCGGCACGTTTCTGGGGGTGTTTCTGGCCTATTGTTTCGCCGGTCCGCTGGCAGGGCGGATGCAGGCCATCGCCGAGGAAGACGACCATTTCTTCCAGCTTATCCGCGAGGTGCTGATCGCCAATCTGCATGCCCATCCCGCCAATATCTGCATCGAGGTCGGGCGCCAGAACACCCCCCACAGCCAGCGCCCTGGTTTCAGTGATCTGGAGGAAGCGATGCGCGACCTCAAGAAGAATACGGCCTGAGCCATGCGTTGGCGCGGATGGCTCCTTGCGCTGGTGTTCTGGCTGTCAAGCCTGCCCGCACAGGCGCAGATAACGACGCTGCCAGTGCGGGCAGGCGAACATGCCGATTTTACCCGCCTTGTGATCGAGCTTCCAGACAGCAATGACTGGCAGATCAGCGCAGCCGACCGGACAGCTCGATTGCAGTTTACCGGCCCGCCACTTCATTTCGACCTGAGCGGCACCTTCGCCCGCATCCCGCGCTCGCGGCTGCGCGCGGCACGCGCTGCGCCCGACCAGCTGGAGCTGCAACTCGCCTGCGACTGTACGATCAGAGCCTCGGAGGATATTCCCGGGTTTCTGGTCATCGACATTCTTGACACGGTCACCTCTCGCCCTCGCGAATCTTTCACCCCGCGGCCGCCGCCGCGACCCAAAGACCTGTCGCGTCCGCAGCCGCCCGCGCCCCCTGCCTCCATCCGCGCCGGGCGCGACCTGGCGCGCGCAGCGCGCCATGGCACCGGGAATCCGGAGGTCCCGGTCTCGCTTACGCTCGACACGCTCTTTGCGATGTCAGCATACCCCCTGCCGACACTCGCCCCTGACACATCGGCAACCCAGGCAGAACGCGCGACGATTACGCAGGAACTGGCACGTGCACTCGCAGGCTCGGTCGCGCAGGGCGTATTACAAGGCACCGAGAGTTTCGATCCGTCCGACACAGCCGAACCTGCCTCACCGACGGAGTCCGGGGCAGCGCTGACCGCGCATGTCAGTATTCCAGGCACCAGATCGGCTCCGGGCTCAGTGGCCGACGCGCGCACGCATGAGGAAACCTGTGCCATTGCCGGTGTTCTGGATATGTCGCGCTGGGCCGCTGTCGAGACCCCGGTGCCGCACTTCGCAATGCCCCCGCAGCTCTATGGTGAGCTCGACCGAATCGATGCTGCGACATTGATCTCGCTCATGCAGAGCTTTCTGAAACTCGGTTTCGGGGCCGAGGCGCGCGTTGTCGGGCAGTTGGCTGATCCGCCCAACAGCGCCGTGCGCCTTCTGACACAGCTGGGGTATCTGGTGGATCTCCAAGAAGCGCAGGATGCGGCGCTGCTTGCAGAACTTGCCGATTGCAGCGCTTTCGCACACTTCTGGGCCTTTCTGGCGGCAGGGCGAGCCACTCCTCCGGTCACCGGGGTGCGCACCGAGTATCTGATCGAAGCCACAAGCCTGCTTCCGCCCCATCTCAGGGTGCATCTGGGCCCCGAGATATTGCAGCGACTTATTGAGCAGGATCAACGTGATACCGCACAGGTCATCCGCGCTGTGATCGACCGGGTCGCGCCTGAGACCATCCCGGCGCTGGAGCTTGCCCGGGTGGCGCTTGATCTGCCCGGTAGCCCGCCGCAACGCGCTGCAATGCTCGAGGGGCGGCTGCAACCGCAGCGGTCCGATGATGCGCTTCTGTTTCTGCTGAGCCAGCGGGACGGCGCGGCCGCAACGCTCGAGCCCGAGCTACGCAGCCATGCCGAGGATCGGCTGCTGGCCCTGCGCAAGAGCGACAGCGGCCGACGAATGGCCGGATATCTGCTTCGCGCGGCATTGCGTGACGGTGACATTGCCGATGCAGTCGGGCTGTTCGAACGTGAAAGACCCTTTCTCGGGGAACGGGCTATCGACATGTTGGCCGAGCTTCTGCACGGCATTCTCACCCATGCCGACGACCTGGTGTTCGTGCAGCAGGTCTTCGGTCTAGCCCCCTGGGCCGAGCCAGGTCTGGCACCTGACCTGCGCGCGAGTCTGGCCGAGCGCATGGACAGTCTGGGGTTCGAAGCGCAAGCGAAGCTGATCCTGTCGGCCGACTTGCCACCAAAGCCCGATCCCACGGAGGAAGAAAACGGTACCGCGACGGGCTCGGACCCAACCACGGAACCCGATGAGCTTCAGGGAAGTCACTCAAGGTCCGAAGACGCCGAGGGAGTGGAATTGCCGATATACGGGGCTGATGGGGTGGCGACATCGCAACCCGACTCTGTGACCGGGGGCGACCCGACAGCGGAGCGCGCGCAGAGCGCGCTCGCGCGGGCGCGGGCCACGCAGCAAATGCTGCGTAATGCAGATCTGTTGGACTCAGATACGCCACGCCAGAATGAGAACGTGCCGGTCGCCGAAGATGCCATCGAGCCAACTCCCGCCCCGGCGCCTGCCGATCTGACATCCGACCCCGGCCAAGACCCTGAAATGTCCGGTCTTCTGGCTCGAGGTCAGCAGACCCTGGCCCAAAGCATGTCCCTGCGCGCTGAGTTGAGCGGGCTGCTCAGTGGTGACATTGCAGACCCTTGAAGTCGTCGCGGCGCTGATGCGACCAGTGCCCTCCGAGTTCAAAGCAGGCAATCAGCACAGCAGGATATCGCGCATTGCCCGGCGCACGCACCCTTCCCGCACTTAGACCACATGAGCGCGTGACGCATGATTTTCCTGTCACGACACTGGGCGCAACAGGCTCAGCATGTCGCGCCCGGTCACGCCTCTACGCCGCCAGCCCCCGCGCGCCCATTGCAAGGAATTTCTCGCGCCGCATCTGGCGCAGTGTGTCGGCATCCTTGCCGTCCAACTCGCCCAGCATGTCGCGCAGGGCCGCGCCCACGGCCTTGATCATCACCTCCGGGTCGCGCTGCGCGCCGCCCAGCGGCTCGGGGATGATGCGGTCGATCACCTCGAGCTTGCGCAGATCCTGCGCGGTCAGGCGCAGCGCCTCGGCCGCCTCACGCATCTTCTCGGCATTCTTCCACAGGATCGAGGCGCAGCCTTCGGGCGAGATCACCGAATAGACCGAATGCTCCAGCATCGCGACGCGGTTGGCCGAGGCAAAGGCCACTGCCCCGCCCGAGCCGCCCTCGCCAATGATCACCGAAACGAGCGGCACCCCGAGGCTGAGGCATTTCTGCGTGCAGCGGGCAATTGCCTCGGATTGGCCGCGTTCTTCAGCACCCTTGCCCGGGTAGGCCCCGGGTGTGTCGACCAGCGTGATCACCGGCAGGCCGAAACGGTCGGCCAGATCCATCAGCCGGATTGCCTTGCGGTAGCCTTCGGGCCGGGCCATGCCGAAATTGCGTTTGAGGCGCGATTGCGTATCCTTGCCCTTTTCCTGTCCGATCACCATCACGGGCCGGCCCTGCAGCCGCCCCATTCCGCCAATCACAGCCTCGTCCTCGGCAAAGCCACGATCCCCGGCCAGCGGCGTGAACTCGTCAACGAGCGCGTCGATATAGTCCTGACAATGCGGGCGGTCGGGATGGCGGGCGACCTGGCATTTGCGCCAGGGTGTGAGCGCCTTGTAGAGATCGACCAGCAGTTTCTCGGCCTTCTGGTCAAGTGCTGTGGCCTCGCGCGAGACATCCATATCGGGATTGGCCGCCGCCATGGCGCGCAATTCAGCGGCTTTGCCCTCGATCTCGGCCAGCGGTTTTTCGAATTCCAGATAGTTCATGCTGTTTCCCCGGCACTTTCGCGGCTTATGCGCGAGACGCGCGCGATTTGCAATCCGGCTGGCGCAGGAGGCGGGCTGGCGCTGCCACAGGATGCCCACAGCACGGCCATGCTGCGACCCTGTCCGCCACAAGCAGGAAACGCAACGCCCCGCTCTTTCATCCTTGCGCAAATATCCCGGGGGAGTCGCTGCAAGCGACGGGGGCAGCGCCCCCTACCCGCTCACGTCCAGGCGCATGGTGAGACAGGCGACTCGACTCCGCCATCACACCGCCCTAGAAAAGAACGTATACAGAACATTTATGATGCTGCAATGCCCCGCCGTATCCTCTCGCTCTGGTTGCCCCGCTTTGGCTCCGACCTGTCGCTGCGCCGCGCGCCCGCAACAGGCCCTTTCGCACTGGCCGCGCGTGCGCGCGGGGCGGACCGGCTGGCCGGGCTGAACCGCGAGGCCGAGGCGCGGGGGCTGGCCGTGGGCATGGGGCTCGCCGATGCCCGCGCGCTGGTGCCCGATCTGCTGACCCGGCCCGAGGATCCACGCGCGCAGGCGCAGGCGCTGGCCGCGCTGGGCCGCTGGGCACTGCGCTATTGCCCCTGGGTCGCTGCGGACGGCACGGACGGGCTGATGCTCGACATCACCGGGGCAGCGCATCTTGTCGGTGGTGAAGAGGCATTGCTGGTGGATCTGACCGACCGGCTGGCGCGGATGGGGTTTGAGGCGCGCGCGGCGATTGCCGATACGCGTGGCGCGGCCTGGGCCGTGGCGCATGTCGGGCGCGGTGGTGTGGTACCGCGTGGCGAGTCCGAGCGCGCGCTGATGCCGCTGCCGCTGGCCGCGCTACGGCTCGAAGCCGAAACTGTCGAGGGGCTGGAGCGGCTGGGGCTGCGGCTTGTGCGCGATCTGGTGCAGATCCCCCGCGCGAGCCTTGCCCGGCGCTTCGGGCCTGCGCCTATGATGCGGCTCGATCAGGCGCTGGGACGGCTGTCCGAGCCGGTCTCGCCCGCCCCCGAGACACCCTGTTTCGCGGTGCGCCTGTCGCTGCCCGAACCCATCGGACTGCGCGGCGATATCGATGCCGGGCTCACCCGCCTGCTCGAGCGGCTCTGTGCGCATCTGGAGCGCGCCGGACAGGGGGCACGGCGGCTGCTGCTGGATCTGTCGCGCGTGGACGGCTCGACCGTGCATCTCGAGATCGGCCTTGCCCGCGCCATGCGTACCCCCGAGGCGATGCAGCCCCTTTTCGCGCGCGCGCTCGAGGGGCTGGATGCCGGGTTCGGCATTGACCGGATGCGGCTGAGTGCGGAACAGGTCGAGCCGCTGCCAGTGCAGCAAATCACCACCAAGGGCGCAGAAGGGCAGGATGCGCTGGCCGATCTGCTGACGCGGTTGTGCAATCGCGTCGGGTTCGAACATGTCCAGCGCCATCTGCCCGCTGACAGCCATATTCCCGAAAAGGGCTTCACCATCGCCGCTGCGGCCTATAGCGACCCGGCCCCCGACTGGCCTGCCGCGCCCCCGCGCCCGCTGCTGATCTTCCCGCCCGAGCCGATCACCGGGCAGGGGCGCAGACTGCCACAGCGGTTCCGCTGGCGCGGCCAGTCATGGCGGGTGGTCGCGGCGGCGGGTCCCGAACGGATCAGCCCGGAATGGTGGCTCGACGATCCGGCCTGGCGCGCGGGGCTACGCGATTACTGGCGGGTGCAGACAGACCAGGGCGCACGGTTGTGGCTGTTCCACACCCCACAGCGTGACGGTTGGTGCGTACAGGGTATCTTTGCCTGACCGACCGGATGGGACCGGGTCCAGGACGATGAGCACCGGCAGGGGAGCTTCGTCTCTGTGCCTGAACCCGGGACGTACGCCTTGAGGCCAAGACCAGGAGCCCCTTCAGAGCCAGCCGGCATGATCCGTTGACGCGCCCCGGCAAAGATCAGGGCCGTCTCGTCGCGACCAGCGAGAGAAGCGCTGCGCGCAGCGCCCGCCGCCCTCGCACACCAGCAAGACAGATGCACACAAAGCCGCTCAGACCTTGCGCTCTCCTTCTCGGTCATCGAATTGCAGCGCATGGAGTTGGGCATAGACGCCCCCCTTTGCCAGAAGGCTGGCATGGTCGCCCTGTTCGACCACGCGCCCCCGATCCATCACGACAATCTGGTCGGCGTTGCGTACAGTCGAGAGCCGGTGCGCGATCACCAGTGTCGTGCGCCCTTCAGACAGTCGGTCAAGCGCATCCTGAACAAGTGTTTCGGATCGTGAATCAAGTGCGCTCGTGGCTTCGTCCAGCAGCAGGATCGGGGCATTGCGCAACAGCGCGCGGGCAATCGCCACGCGCTGGCGCTGCCCGCCCGACAGGCTCGAGCCGCGCGGGCCTGCCAATGTGTCGACGCCATCGGGCAGGTTCGGCAGGAACTGGTCGACATGCGCATCGCGCAATGCAGCGGCAAGCTGCGCATCGCTTGCATCCGGCGCACCCAGCAGGATGTTGTCGCGAATGGTTTCGTCAAATAGCGCAGTATCCTGCGAGACCACGGCAAAGAGCCCGCGCAGAGTGGCGAGATCCATGCGCCGCACATCCTGCCCGCCAATCATCACCGCGCCCCCGGTGACATCCACAAGCCGCGTAAGCAGACCAAAAACCGTTGTCTTCCCGGCGCCAGACGGGCCCACTATCGCTGTGGTCTTGCCGGCGGGAGCGAAGAAACTCAGATCCTGCAGCACCGGCTCGCTGTCATAGGCAAACTGCACATTGCGTAGCTCGACACTGGCCTTGTCGCGCGCAGGCGGTGCAAGATGCGGTGGCGGCGGGTTTTCGACATGCGCGCGTATCTGTAGCAGCCCGTGCGTGCGTTCGAGCGAGGCGAGGATGTGCTGCCATTGTGCTGTCAGCGAAACCAGCTTGCGCAATGGGTCGAACATGAAGCCCAACGCTGCAAAAAAGGACATGAACTGTCCGACCGTGCGCGACCCTTCAATGATCTGCATCCCGCCAACGATCAGCACCAGCCCGAATCCGATCGCCGCACCCACATCCATAACCGCGGGCACCGCGGCCTTGCCCATCTTGGCGCGGGTCGTCTTGCGCGCAAAATTGTCGACCACCTTGGCAAACCGACGCACCTCGCGCGCTTCGCTGCCAGTCAGTTGCAAAGTGGCTATGCCGTGAAAACCCTCGTCGAGGCGATTCGAGCTGTCTGCTGCCGCGAGGCGCGCTTCGGAAGACCGCCTGCGGATCAGTCGTTGCAGCGCCAGCAGCGGCAGGCCCAGCAGCGGAAGCCCGATAAGGGCCACCAGGGTCCATTGCCAGTCGGTCCAGAGCGCCACACCAAAGAGCACGATCACTGACGCCCCGTCGCGACCGACCCCCGTGATCAGGGACGTGAAGACCTGCCGCAGGGCAGCAGAGTCGCCGCGCACCCGTTCGATCAGCACGCCTGGCGGATGGTGCTTGAAAAACCCCTGATCGAGCGAGATCAGGTGTCCATGCAGCATCGCTTGCAGGTCTGCAGTTGCGCGTTCCCCTTGCCAGGCCATCAGGGACGTGTGGGTAAACTGTGCCAGCCCGCGCCCGATCAGCATCGCAGCCATTGCCAGCGCTATAAATACAATGCCACTCCGCTCACTCGCAATCAGGACATCGTCGAACATAGGGCGCACCAGAGAGCTGATCACACCCAGCGTCAGCGCCTCGACCACCATTAGGGCCAAGGCCAGCAGGATAAACTTGACCCGCTGACGGACGAAACTGTCCCACAACCAGCGCGCGATGACGCGGTCATTGCGCGACTGTGCGGCCCGCAATGATGGATTGCCGGTCTCGGAGTTCTTTTTACGCGGCAAAACGGCCCCATCGGTTGGTTGCATCCATGCCGGGGCATATCCGCTTTCACCGCGAGACGGAAGTCTGGCTTTGAATATGCCCGGAATGGCGCATGGGGTGAAACTGTGCGCTTCCGATACGCGGCACTTGGTGCACAGGCAACCCGTCATGGCCGGAATTCAGACAACTCGGAAATCGCGCGCTGTTGTGCTGTCACGCCATAAACTGCCCAGGCTGCCAGGCAGAACGGCACAGCATGCGCGAAAAGAGGTATAGCAAGCAGGGTTTGTCATCAGACATGCGCAAAGCCTTCAACTTGCAGAATAGAAGGACTGCGGCTTCGCCGGGCAAAGGGGAAACCGCAGTCCAAGCCGGGCGCCGGGGGAGACGGGGCTGCCCGTGGCACGGGGCTCACGTCAGGGCGCAAACTGGATCAGGATGCCCGACTGACCACCTGTCTGATGCACATTGGCATGCGCGCCATTGCCGTATTGCAGGATCACCTGACTGTTATGACCGCCGGTCTGGGTCAGATTGGCACTGTGATTTGCGCCATGCTGGCGAATCAGCGCATAATTCCGGCCGCCCGATTGATGCACGCGCGCGGCATGGTTGCGCCCGGCCTGGCGCAGATCCGCGCCCGAGCTGATATCGCGGTGGATCGCGTAGAGTGTGATCGCAGCGCCGAGCGCGCGCGCCTCCTGCGCGTTGCGCGGTTGCAGATGCAGCGACAGCGACGATGCAAACGCGGTCTGTGCCGGAAGAGTGACGCAGATGGCCAGAGCGCAGGCAGAGAGCGCGCGACGGAACAAGGGGGAAAGATGTGGCAGCATCGGTTTTCCTTTCGATGAAGATGCAGGCCGACCAGAGCAAAGCGCGGGTCGGAATGCCTGCATGCAGGGTCGGATTTCAGAGGCGACAGGCCGTCAGCGCGTGAAGGTTGCCGCCTCGCTCGGATGGTTCAAAGGGCCGCGGACCCACAGCGATGGGTCTTGCCGTCGCTGCTGACGCTCAGGCTGGCCGTGAGATCACGCTTGCGGCCCGAGAGGCTGGTTTCGCCCAATATGGCCCGCTCGCCCGCGCGCAGTTCGAATTCGCCACCCTGATGGATGGACGCACGGCCTGCGCTGCTGCGCCGGTCGATCTCGAGCCGATAGGTGCCTTTTGTCGCCACCTGCGCCTTGGCCTCGGCGGTGATATGGACCTGCCCCCTGCTCTCGATCAGGTGCAATTCGCAGGTCAGGGGCTCGATGGGACGGTCAGCCTTCAGCGGCACGATGGCGGCCGTGCAGGCCGCGCCGGTGAGCACAAACACCGCGATGACATGGGAAATGGCAGTCATGGGTAGCCTCCTTTCAGGCAGGGCCGGGGGCGGGATGCCCCCGGCATCCGGGGCATCGGGTCAGTCCTGAATGATCAGGATGATATTGCCGGTGCCGGTCTGGGTGGTGCTGGCGGTATTGCCTCTGCCGGTCTGGATGACGCCGACAGCATTGCGGTGGCCACTCTGGGTCACCGTCGCATCATTGCGGCAGCCCATCTGCGCCACACCGACTATATTGCGCCGCCCGCTCTGGGCAGTGTCAGCGACATTATTGCAGCCGGTCTGGCCGACCGTGATGCGGTTGCGTGATCCGTCCTGCGTGGACAACGAAAGATTGCCGCGCCCGCGCTGGGTCAGGGTGACACGCTGGCGGCTGCCGGTCTGTGCGGCTGCCACGCCATTGTCGCGGCCCCATTGATCGACACTGACACGATTGGTGCCCGCATCGGCAGGAAGGCTGGTCATCGCGATGGCCAGGGCCATGGCGGCAGTGGCAAGACGGGAAGAAAGGGGGAATCGCATGGTCTGTCTCCTGTTGCTGTTCGGGATGTCTCTCGGGCACCGTCTGGCAGCCGGGGCATCCGTATGACCGACGCTGACCCGGACAGAAGATGCCGCGCAATAACGGCGCGGTGTTATGCAATGACGTTGGCGGCGCTATCGGATAACAGCGGCGCGTGGGCAGGGCCTGCTCCGACCGGCAGACCGGTTGGGTGCGGCTGACCGAAAACCGGCCCGTGGCCAGACGAAAGAGGGCAGCGATCTTCTGTTTTGCAACTGCGCATCCAGAGCGTCCGAGGACAGATCCGGCCCCGGTAAGTCAGCGAGGAGACAGGGCAGCGCCGCTCCCGCGCCACCCGTCCCGCGCGGCCCCTTTGCCCTCAGAGCAAGCAGCACCAACCTGCTGCCATCGACACGAGCGGCCAGCCGGGCGGGCAATCCGGAAACTGCAGGGCAGGGCGCAAGCGCCCTCGCCCCGTCAGTGGAATACGGTATACGCATGAAGGCTTCACAGTGCCCGCAAAGCGCCCTCAGCCCACGACTCGAGGGCGCTTTGCACGGGCAATCTACGCGTTGCGCGATATGGCCCTGCGCGCAAGCGAAGGGGTCAGCCGGAGATGGTATCAAAACCGGTGCCGTCGCTCAGTCGGCTTTCCGAGCGGGGATTGTCGGGCGACTACGGACCACGCGCCGCGTTCAGCCCCTGGCGGGTTTCTGCCGTCGCCAGTTGCGAATGCAGCCGCTCGAACTCGCTGCGCGCCGTGGAGCGCTGGCCCGAGTTCAGATAGGCATAGGCACGCAGGATGGCGAGGTCGCGGCGCAACGAACCGTTGAGGTTCTCATAGGCGTTGAAGTACCCGATCGCCTGCCGGAAATCCCCTGCCCGGAAAGCGCGCACGCCGCGCTGGTCAAGCACGATGGTCTCGATCTCGCGATGCTGGGTCTCGGTCAGGCGGACCTGCGCTGCGATGGCAGCCCCCTGTTCGGTCATGTTCAGCCCCAAATAGGCCAGCGCCATGCCGAATGTCGCATCACGGCGCACATTCGGTCCAAGCGCGTCTCCGGCCTGTGCGGCGGCCTGAAACCCGGTCAGTGCCTCGGTCGGGCGGTCGTGCCCATAGGTGCACCAGGAGCGCTCGTAAAGCACATCAAGCGAGCGAGGCGACTGCGAGGCGGCGATGCAGCGGGCGAATTGCTCCTGCTCTTTCAGGCGGCGCACATCATTGAAGCGCGGGTCGCCCCGAAGCGGCAGCGCACCGCGCGCAGGGGCTGCAGTGGGCGCAGGGGCCGCAGGGGCCGCAG
>SKIF01000028.1 GCA_007116575.1 Paracoccaceae bacterium | reverse complement strand
CCCGGCCTCGCGGCCATAGTAATGGCTCAGGATGCCGAAGGAATGGCCATAGCCGAAGGTCCGGTAGTGCAGCAGGTCACGCTCGGCAAAGAAGGCGTTGATCTTTTCCGTCACCTCGGCGCAGCTTGCGCCGGGTCGCAACAGGCTCATGCCGTATTCATGCGCGGCCACATTCGCCTGCCATACCTTCAGTGATGCATCATCCGCTTCCGAGACGAACATCGTGCGCTCGAGCGCCGTGTAATAGCCCGAGATCATCGGAAAGGTGTTCAGGCTCAGGATATCGCCGCGCTGGAGCGCGCGCGCCGTGACCGGGTTATGCGCGCCATCGGTGTTGATGCCCGACTGGAACCAGACCCAGGTGTCGCGATATTCGGCCTGCGGGAACCGCCTGGCGATTTCCAGCTCCATCGCATCGCGCCCGGCCATCGCGACATCAATCTCGCGGGTGCCGACCCGGATCGCGTCCCGGATCGCATAGCCGCCGATATCGGCCACCGCAGCGCCCGCGCGGATCAGGGCTAGCTCGGCAGGCGATTTATGCATCCGCTGGCGCATGGTTGCCGGGGCGATATCGACTGTCTGCGCGGGCTGCAGGAACTCATCGAGCAGCGCCTTCTGCGCCAGCGTGATATGGTCTCCCTCGAAGCCGATGCGCCTGCCCGTGCCAGTGACCGACCGGATCGCGCGCCAGTAATTGTTGCGCGCCCAGTCGGTATAGGTGATGTTGTCGCCATGGCAGCGCCGCCACGGCTGGGCCGCGTCGATACCGGCACTGATCGTCACGCTGTCCGAGGGCGTCACAACCAGCGCATAGGGCCGCCCGAAGGCGCAGTAGAGAAAGCCGGAATAATAGGCGATATTGTGCATCGAGGTGAAGACGCAGGCATTGACACCGGCCTCTTCCATACGGGCGCGCAGGCCAGACAGGCGCGCGTCGTATTCGTCGGGCGCAAAGGGCAGCACGCGCGCGCCCTGGTGAAAACGGTAGAACTCGGGACGGTCCATCTGGAAACCTCCGCATCAGGCCCGCGAAGCGAAGGGGCATCTCCCTTCGACGCGCGAGCGGAAAGGCAAGATCCCGGCGTTCAGGATGGGTGATACGGGCAGCACGGATACCGTGTCGGCGACGCCATCGCCAGCCCTTGTAGTACTATGCCCAGATCGCCAGTCTGTGACAAGCCGCTTGTGGCGGGCCCTGTGCATGCGGGATCGAGCAACTGGTCTGCGGTCCGCTCCATTCCGCAGAATGACTGGCATCTGCGCCCGGCAGATCTCGATCACAGATTGCCAGCGCTGTGTCCCGCCTCCCGAACGCAGGTCTGGATTTTGCGGCGCAGGCCAGTATATCACCTCATGACCCGATATTCCCGACAGGAGGGCCTGATGCGAACGCTCACCGTCAACGGCACCGATTACCAGACCGACGCCCCGCCCGACACGCCGCTTCTGTGGGTGCTGCGCGACGAACTGGGCCTCACGGGCACCAAATACGGCTGCGGCATTGCCGCTTGCGGGGCTTGCACGGTCCATGTCGATGGCGAGGCGGTGCGTTCCTGTCAGGTGCCGCTCGCCGATCTTTGGGGTGAGGTCACAACCATCGAGGGGCTGGCCCCGGACAGTCGGCTCGCGCCGCTGCAAGAGGCATGGCTCCGCCATCAGGTCGCGCAATGCGGCTTCTGCCAGTCAGGGCAGATCATGCAGGCCGCCGATCTGCTGGCCAGTAATCCCGCGCCCAGCGACGAGGATATCGACGCGGCGATGGGCGGCAATCTGTGCCGCTGCGGGACATATTCCGCCATCCGCGCCGCCATTCATGACGCCGCGCGTGCGATTGGCGAAGGGGGTGCAGGATGAGCCGCCTTGGCAAGATCACGCGCCGCACGCTTCTGGTGGGCGCGGTCGCGGTGGCGGGTGGTGCCGCTTTCGGCATCTATCAGATCCGCCGCCCCGTCACCAACCCGCTGCGCCCCGAAGCGGGCACGACGCTCAACCCCTATGTCATCATCGACCGGCAGGGCATCAGCATCATCGCGCCGCGCGCCGAGATGGGGCAGGGGATCCACACCACGCTGGCGGCGCTGGTGGCCGAGGAACTCGACGCCGATTTCGACGCGATCCGCGTCCTTCACGGCCCGCCCGCTGCGGCCTATTACAATGCCGCGCTCGCGCATGGCGCGCTGCCGGTGGCCGATTACGCCATGCGCGACTGGCAGCGTCGCCTGACCGAGGGGATCGGGGCGGCGACGAAACTCCTGGGCCTGCAGGTCACGGGTGGCTCGACCTCGACGGTCGATGCGTTTGACCGGATGCGCCACGCCGGGGCGGGCGCGCGCGAGGCGCTCAAGGCGGTGGCCGCCGAGCGACTGGGTGTGGATGTCGGCCAGTTGCGCACCGAAAAGGGCCGCGTCATCGCCCCTGATGGCACCGAGATCGACTACCGCGGCCTTGCGGAAGAGGCTGCGACCCGCCCCGTGCCGCAGGCCGAATTGCGCCCGCAATCGGAATGGAAATTGCTGGGCCGGTCGCTGCCGCGTGTGGACATACGCGCCAAGGCAACCGGAGAGGCGCAATTCTCGACCGATATCGTGCTTGAGGGGATGAAATTCGCGACCGTGCGCATCTGCCCGCATCTGGGCGGTGGGATGGATGGCTTTGACCCCGCCCCTGCGCTCGCGGTGCCGGGGGTCGAGCAGGTGCTCGATCTGGGGAACGGTGTGGCCGTGGTGGCGCGCAACACTTATGCCGCGATGCGCGGGGCCGAGGCGGTTGACGTCAGCTGGAGCGCCTCGCCCCTGCCAGCGACGACCGAGGCGATGTATGACCGCATCGCCGAAGCATTCGACGCGCGCCCCAATTCGCGGATGCGCAATGATGGTCGCCCCGATGACCAGTCCGCGCAGCTGGAGGTCGAATACCGCGTGCCTTTCCTTGCGCATTCCACCATGGAGCCGATGGGCGCGACCGCGCTGTTGGCGGACGGGCATCTGACGCTCTGGGTCGGCAATCAGGCCCCGCGCGAGCACAAGAAGGTCGCCGCCGAGGCCGCCGGGCTGGACGAGGACAAGGTCACGCTGCACACGGTCTTTCTGGGTGGCGGCTTCGGGCGGCGCGTCGAGACCGATATCACACGGCAGGCGGCCCGGATTGCCGCCAAGCTGCCCGGCACGCCAATCCGCCTGACATGGTCGCGTGAGGAAGACATGCGCCATGATTTCTACCGCCCCGCCGCGATTGCGCGGATGCGCGGCGCAGTGGCCGAGGGGCGCGCGACCCTGTTCGACGCGAAAATCGCCGCGCCCTCGGTCACGCGGGCCGCCATCGGGCGACTGGCCGGGCGCGAGATGGGCGGGCCGGACAAGGGCCATGTCGAAGGCGCCTTCGATCAGCCCTATGCGATCCCGCATTACCGCGTTGCGGGCCATCTGGCCGATCTCGATGTGCCTATCGGCTTCTGGCGCGCGGTCGGCAATTCCTTCAACGGCTTTTTTCATGAGAGCTTCATTGATGAGTTGGCCCATGCGGCGGGCCGCGACCCGCTCGCCTTCCGCCTCGACCATGTCGCACCGGAAAGCCCGGTCGCGGCGGGCGTGCTCGAGACCGTGCGCGACCTGTCGCGCTGGGACGAGACGTTGCCCGAGGACCGCGCGCGCGGCGTGGCGATGACCTGGTCCTTCGGCACACCCACTGCGGTGGTGATCGAACTGGCGCGCGAGGGCCGCGCGATCCGCATCGACCGCGCCTTCATGGCCTGCGATCCGGGGCTGGTGCTCGACCATGCCATCGTGCGCGCGCAGATGGAATCGGGGCTGATCTACGGGCTGTCGGCGGCGGTGATGGGCGAGATCACCTTCACCGAGGGGCGCGCCGATCAGGGTAACTTCCCCGAATATGATGCGCTCAGGATGCACTCGGCCCCGAAGATCGAAGTCGCGATCCTGCAGGACAACCCGCATATGGGTGGGGTGGGCGAGCCGGGCACGCCGCCTTCCATGCCCGCGCTGGCCAATGCGCTGTTCAGCCTGACTGGCGAGCGCATCCGCAGCCTGCCGCTGCATCACCACGCGGAATTCGTGGTCTGATACGGCATCCGCGTGAACCTTTCGGTGCGCGCAATCCCTGCCCGCAAGTGCGGAGGGTGTGGGAAATGGTATAAGCGAGACAGCGCGCCGCCGTGGGCAGGACAAGCGGGCGCGCAGGCCCCGTCAGGCTCGATCTTCTCACACACCCTTGCGTACAGGGCTCAGGGCATAGGCGCGCCCGGCAAGGCAGCGACACTCCCGCCACTTGCCCTTGCTTGACTGCAAAGCCGGATCGTGCCGCGAATACGCTGCCGCGTGGCGACAAAGCGTCGGTCCGTTTTCGAATTGCTTTCCCCCATGTCCATAGCTTGAGGGTGCCGCGGTAATCGTCGATGACGGCGACGCTCTCCATGGCGATTGCCGCGCGTTCCCGGTCACTGCCGCAGATGCGATGTCGAGAGTGGCAGATACTGATGCCCTGCGGTTTCGGGTGTCCGAAGCCGGGCGGCGAGCGACTTGCCTGTCGGAACATAAACGCTTCCCGGCACGATCCGGGACCTGTCCGATAGCGACAGTGCTGCCTTGTACCTGCGCAGCTGTGCTGGCAGGCAATCGCGCTTGCCGTTGCTGCGTGAAATCGCAACCCATGCCCACCGTCGCAGGACACATTGTGAAGTCGTGCCGGGCATCGACGATCGCCAATCCGGTTGCGGGCGCTCAGCGCCGCTCGTCGCGTCTGTCTGCGCGCCAGGCCGGGCGTGCGCCGGGCGCGCGCACCGGGTCGAGAATGCGCAAGGGGCGGCGCTCGCGCACGGCAAGCCCCGAGGGGCGCGGCGTGTCCTCGACCCGCGTCGCCTCGACCAGAAGCACCCCACCGGCGTGATAGCGCGACAGTTTCTGCCCGACCCCTTCCAACATCATCGCCCAGCGCAGCCAGCTCTTGCGGTCGCGGGGCGGGAAGAACAGCGCCGCCGCATGGCTGTCCACGTCGAAACCGTGATCCTTCAGCAATGTCTCGACCTGTCCCAGCGAATAGGGGCGGCCCAGCGCGAAAGGGGTGCCGTCGCGGCGCGCCCAGAGCCCCGAGCGGTTGGGCAGGATCAGCATCGCCTTCGCGCCCACTTTCAGCACCCGCGCGGCCTCTTCCATCAGCGCGGCGGGTCGTTCCGAGGTCTCGATGCCGTGCAGCACCACCAGCCGGTCGATACTGTCGGTCGCCAGCGGCCAGCTTGTCTCCTCGACCAGCACCGAATGATTGGCCATTTCCGCTGGCCAGTGCATCACCCCCTGTTGCGCGGGCATCAGCGCCATCACGCGCCGCGCCTCGCCCAGACAAGGGCGCAAGAGCGGCGCGGCAAAGCCGAAGCCCGCCACCGACAGCCCTGCGACCGAAGGCCATGCCGCGCGCAACTTGTCCCGCATGGCCTTTTGCGCCGCACGGCCCAGCGAGGTCGTGTAGTAGAAATCGCGCAGATCGCAGACGTCCTGATGCATTCTATCCCAATGGTTCCTGCGCTGTCGGTTGCAGAGCGCCTCCACATGCCCCAGATTGGAGGGAGTGGATCGAAATGCAAGGAAAACATCATGCCCCTGAAGATGCGCGCCGTGCCCTGCCTGAGCGACAATTATGCCTATCTCATCCATGACCCTGAAAGCGGACGCACGGCGGTTATCGATGTGCCCGAGGTTGCACCAGTGCAGGCGGCGCTGGCCGAGGCGGGCTGGAGCCTGACCGACATCCTGATCACGCATCACCATGACGACCATATTCAGGGCGTGGATGACCTGCGCGCGGCCACCGGCGCCAAGGTCTGGGGCGCGGCCGCCGATGCCCACCGCCTGCCTGCACTCGATCATGCGCTCAACGAGGGTGACACGGTGACGCTTGGCTCCGAGCGCGGCAGCGTGATCGACGTGTCCGGGCACACGGTTGGCCATATCGCCTTTCTTTTCCCCGACAGCCGCTTGGCCTTTACCGCCGACAGCCTGATGGCGTTGGGCTGCGGGCGGCTGTTCGAGGGCACGCCGGACCAGATGTGGGCCAGCCTGACCAAGCTGATGGCGCTGCCTGACGACACGCTGATCTGTTCGGGCCATGATTACAGCAAGGGCAATGCGGCCTTCGCGCTCAGTGTCGACCCCGACAATCCCGACCTGACGGCGCGCATCGCGCAGATGGATGCCGATCGGGATGCGGGCAAGCCGATGGCGGTGGTGACGCTGGGTGTGGAGAAGGCGACCAACCCTTTCCTTCGCGCCGGGCAGGATTACCTGAAGGAACGCCACGGAATGCAGGGCGCAGAGGACCGGAAGGTATTTGCCCACTTGCGCGGCCTGAAGGACACGTTTTGAAGGCTGAAAACGCAGGCAGCCGTTAACAAACCTTGCCAGAATCCTGTCGATCCGGCAAAGTTGAAGAAAAAAATCTTGAAGGACGGTGAATAAAACCGAAGTTTAAGACTATGAGGCGACACTGGTCCGGCGGGGCGACCCAAGGGCCACCAATAACAGGAGCGTCTGACGTGCCAAGTTTTTCATCAACCCTGGAGCAATCCATCCACGGAGCGCTGGCGCTGGCCAATGCCCGTCGGCACGAATTCGCAACGCTGGAACATCTGCTGATCGCGCTGATCGACGAACCGGACGCCAGTCGCGTGATGCTCGCCTGCAATGTCGATCTCGACGAGTTGCGCAAAACCCTGCAGGAATTTGTCGAGGCAGAGCTTGCTTCGCTCGTTACCGACATTGAAGGGTCCGAAGCAGTGCCAACCGCGGCCTTCCAGAGGGTGATTCAGCGCGCGGCGATTCATGTGCAAAGCTCGGGTCGTAACGAGGTGACGGGGGCCAATGTGCTGGTCGCCATCTTCGCCGAACGCGAATCGAACGCGGCCTATTTCCTGCAGGAACAGGACATGACGCGCTATGACGCGGTGAATTTCATCGCGCATGGCGTCGCCAAGAACTCCCGCTATTCCGAAGCGCGTCCCGTCACCGGCGCCGAAGAGGAAGAGGCCGCGCAGGACTCCAAATCCGAGGAAAAAGCCAAGGAAACCGCGCTGGGCAAATACTGCGTCGATCTGAACGCAAAAGCCCGCGAGGGCGAGGTCGACCCGCTGATCGGTCGCGCCTCCGAAGTCGAGCGCTGCATTCAGGTGCTTTGTCGGCGGCGTAAGAACAACCCGCTACTGGTCGGCGATCCCGGCGTCGGCAAGACGGCTATTGCCGAAGGTCTGGCCAAGAAGATCGTCGAGGGCGAGACGCCCGAGATTCTGTCGAAATCGACGATTTTCTCGCTCGACATGGGCGCATTGCTTGCAGGCACGCGCTATCGCGGCGATTTCGAGGAACGACTGAAATCGGTCGTGCAAGAGCTTGAGGATCACCCCGATGCGGTGCTCTTCATCGACGAAATTCATACCGTGATCGGGGCCGGGGCTACCTCGGGCGGGGCGATGGATGCCTCGAACCTCCTGAAGCCCGCGCTGCAGGGCGGCAAGCTGCGCTGCATGGGCTCGACCACCTACAAGGAATTCCGCCAGCATTTCGAGAAGGACCGCGCGCTGTCGCGTCGGTTCCAGAAAATCGATGTGGTGGAACCGACGGTCGAGGATTCGATCAAGATTCTGATGGGGCTGAAACCCTATTTCGAACAACATCACGAGATCCGCTACACCAATGACGCGATCAAGACCGCGGTGGAGCTTTCGGCGCGCTATATCAACGACCGCAAGCTGCCCGACAAGGCCATCGACGTGATCGACGAGGCGGGCGCGGCGCAGCACCTTCTGGCCGAGACCAAGCGGCGCAAGACGATCAGCCCGAAAGAGATCGAGGCCGTGGTCGCCAAGATCGCCCGCATCCCGCCGAAAAACGTTTCCAAGGACGACTCGGAAATGCTGCGCGACCTGGAAGGCTCGCTCAAACGCGTGGTTTTCGGGCAGGACAAGGCTATCGAGGCGCTGTCCTCGGCCATCAAGCTGGCCCGCGCGGGTCTGCGCGAGCCGGAAAAACCCATCGGCAACTACCTCTTCGCCGGGCCGACGGGTGTCGGCAAGACCGAGGTGGCCAAGCAACTCGCCGATACGCTGGGTGTGGAACTGCTGCGCTTTGACATGTCCGAATACATGGAGAAACACGCCGTCTCGCGCCTCATCGGTGCGCCTCCGGGCTATGTCGGCTTTGATCAGGGCGGGCTTCTGACCGACGGGGTTGACCAGCACCCGCATTGCGTGCTGCTCCTTGACGAGATCGAAAAGGCGCACCCGGATGTCTACAACATCCTCTTGCAGGTGATGGATCACGGGCAGTTGACCGACCATAACGGGCGCACAGTCAATTTCCGCAACGTGATTCTGATCATGACCTCGAATGCGGGCGCGACCGAGCAGGCGAAGGCCGCCATTGGCTTCAACCGCGACCGGCGCGAGGGTGAGGATACGGCGGCGATCGAGCGCACCTTCACGCCCGAATTCCGCAACCGGCTCGATGCCGTGATCAGCTTCGCGCCGCTGCCGCAATCGGTAATCCTGCGCGTGGTCGAGAAATTCGTCCTCCAGCTCGAGGCGCAACTGTTGGACCGCAACGTGTCCATCGACCTGAGTGAGGAGGCGGCGGTCTGGCTGGGCGAGAAAGGCTATGACGACAAGATGGGCGCGCGCCCGCTGGCCCGCGTCATTCAGGAGCATATCAAGAAGCCGCTGGCCGAGGAATTGCTCTTCGGCAAGCTCGCCAAGGGTGGCCTGGTCCATGTCCGCCTGCGCGATGGCGAATTGGCGCTGGATATCGAGGGGCCGGATGCCAAGCGAATCTCGGGGAACAAGCCCCCGCTGCTGACGGCGGATTGAACGTCGGACGCGGCACAGCGATGCTTGGGCGCGGTGCCCCCGAATCGCGGGGGCGCCGCGTTTCATTTTCCGGACTGCCCGCAGGGTCGCCTTGTCTGTCTCGGTGCCTGTCACGCTGGCAAAACCCGCACCTATTGCAGACAGGGCTGCCACGACCATGCTGATCCCCATCCGCGACCATAACCCCCCCAGCCGACGGCCCTACGTTACTTATGCGCTGCTGATCGCGAATATCATCATCTTTGCGCTCTATTCCCCGCTGTTCTCGGATCAATACGCGCTGATGCGGTTCTTTTCCGAATGGGGGATGCTGCCCGCGCGGCTGACCCATGGCGAGGGCCATATCACGCTGATCTCGCATCAGTTCCTGCATGGCGATCTGATCCATCTGGGATCCAACATGCTGTTTCTGTGGGTCTTTGGCGACAATCTCGAAGATGTCTGGGGGCACTGGAAGTTCCTGGCCTTCTACCTCATCTGCGGGCTGGCGGCGGCGGGGCTGCAATATGTCGCCGAGCCAGGCTCGATGATCCCGATGGTGGGCGCGTCGGGGGCGATTGCCGGGGTTCTGGGCGGCTATCTGCTGCTTTTTCCGCGCGCACGGGTGGACATGTTCCTGTTCCTGATCGTGATCTTCCGTATCATCCCGATCCCGGCCTGGCTGGTGCTGGGAAGCTGGTTCGTGCTGCAGGTGCTGGGCGGAATCAGCGCGCCCTCGGATGTGGGCGGTGTGGCGTATTGGGCACATGCGGGCGGGTTCATCGCGGGCGTGCTGCTGTGCCTGCCGGTCTGGCGCAAGCTGGGCGGGCGCGCGTTCTGGGTGCTTCATGACGGCCATCCGCCGCACCCCGAGGCGCGCTACGAATTCGCCCGCAGTTCGGTGCCAAAGGTCCGCCGCAAGCCCCGCTTCCGGCCCAGCCCGTGGAAGCGCTGAATCTCCTCGCGAAAGGGCGGCGCGGCAGTGTTTGGCAGGCCCCGAGCTTTCATGCTAGCGCTTTGGGGCAGAGGGTCCGGGGTCGGAGAAATGGGGCATGAGCAAACAGGCGCATTGGGAAACGGTCTACAGCGAGAAATCCGAGGACGAGCTGAGCTGGCACCAGGCCACGCCGTCGGTGTCTCTGGAATTGCTGGACCTTGCGGGGCTCAACAAGAGCATGTCGGCGATCGATATCGGCGCGGGCACTTCGCGACTTGTCGACGCGCTTCTGACGCGGCGCCTCGGCGATATCACGCTGCTCGACATGTCTGCGGCCGCGCTCGAGGCAACGCGCGCCCGTCTGGGCGCGGCGAGCGCTTCGGTGAGGTTCACTGTCTGCGATGTGACCAGCTGGCAGCCCTCGCGGTGCTTTGATATCTGGCATGACCGCGCCGTGTTTCATTTTCTTGTCGCGCCAGAGGAGCGCGCAGCCTATATCGCGCGGCTGAGTGAGAGTCTGAAACCCGGCGGGCACGCCGTCATCGCCACTTTCGCGCTGGACGGGCCCGAGAAATGCAGCGGTCTGCCGGTCATGCGCTATGCGCCGCAGACCCTGGCCGAAACCCTTGGCGCCGACTTTGACCTGATCGCCCAGCGGCATCATCTGCACCACACGCCCTGGGGCAGCGCGCAATCCTTTCAATACAGCCTGTTTCGCAAGATATGAGCCTGCCTGCGAACACCCCCGCAACGCGCCCTCGGGCCGTGCGGGTGGGTGGGGCACGGTCCGAGGGCGCGTTTTCTGAGGCCCCGACGCATTCAGGCGGATGCCATATGGGCCTGCGTGGCACCGCTCAGGCCAGTGGGACCACGCAGTCGCAGATGCGCAGCCGCACGCGGCTGCCGACCTCGAATGTGGCCCCTGCGCCCGAGATCACAAGCATGCAGCGTTCGCCCTCCTGCACCCAGTAAAGCTGATCATGGCCGCGAAACTCGCGCCCCACCACCGAGGCAGCACCATTCGGGTCGGGCTCGAGCATGATCTGCTCGGGCCGCACCGAGAGCGAGACTGCGCCATTGGCCGCGCGCGATAGCGGCAGGTTGCCGAATTCGGTCTTGACCACCATGCCCGAGGCCGTGCCGGGCAGGATGTTCGAGCGCCCCAGAAACGAGGCGACAAAGGCCGAGACCGGGTTGCGATAGATTTCGTCGGGCGTGCCGATCTGCACCACGCGGCCGTTTTCCATCACTGCGATACGGTCGGCCACGGCCATGGCCTCTTCCTGATCATGGGTGACGAGTATCCCGGCTGATCCGGAGGTTTTCAGCAGTTTGCGCACTTCCTGCCGCGTCTCGACCCGCATCGCGGCGTCGAGATTCGAGAACGGCTCGTCCATCAGCACCAGCGGCGGAGCGACGGCCAGGGTCCGGGCAAGCGCCACGCGTTGTTGTTGCCCGCCAGAGAGTTCATGCGGCTTGCGCGCTTCCAGCCCCGCCAGCCCGACCAGCCCCAGCATCTCGCGCGCGCGCAATTCGCGGGCCATACGGGGCAGCTTGCGCAGGCCGAATTTCACATTCTCCAGTACGCTCAGATGCGGGAACAGCGCATAATCCTGAAACACGAAACCGATGCCGCGCGCCTCGGGGGGCAGTTGGGTAATGTCGCGTCCGCGCAGCAGGATCTGGCCCTTGTCCGGGGTCTCGAACCCGCCGATCATGCGCAGCGTGGTGGTCTTGCCGCAGCCCGAGGGGCCCAGCAGCGCCAGCATTTCGCCCTCGCCCAGATCGAAGCCCACCCGCTCGACCGCGGGGATGTCGCCATGCGGGAAATGCTTGCGCAGGCCCTTGACCTCCAGCAAGGTCTGCGCCGGTTTCGGGCGAAAGCCCAACGGAGTTGCCTCGGCGGGCATCTTGAAGCTGAGGATCTTGGGCGTTGCGGTCATCTGGTGCTTCAGCGTTTTACTCGGCCTTCTTGTCATGCCGTAAAATCACGCCCACGAAAAGGGCGGAAAAGACAAGAATCGCGGCGGCATAGGGGGCGGCCTCGATCATCATCGCTTCGGAGGTGCGCGAGAACATCTGGATCGCGAGGGGCCGGAATCCAGTGGGGGCCAGCAGGAAGGCGATGGGCAATTCCTTCATCGCGATGACAAAGACCAGCACCATCCCGGCCACGACGCCCGGTCGGATGGCAGGCAGGGTGACGCGGCCAAAGACCGATATCGGGCCATGTCCGAGCGCGCGTGCGGCCTCTTCGACCGAGGGGCGCGCCTGATAGAGCGCCGAGCGGATCGGCCCGAGTGCGAGCGCGAGGAAGCTCAGCCCGTAGACCAGCACCAGCAGCAGATGCGTCTGATAGAGAAACCGCGCCGCATTGAGCGAGAAGAAGACGAAGGCCAGCGCGAAGGCGAGCGCGGGGACCGCATAGCCGACAAAGGCAAGCCGGTTGATCAAGGTCGAAAGCGGCGAGGGGTAGCGTACCGCCAGCACCGCGACAGGCAGGGCCAGCAGGGCTGCCAGCAGCGCCGCAGGCGCGGCCACCGAGAGCGATTGCGAAAAGGCGCGGAGCAGTTCGGGCAGCACCGTGCTCACGCCCTCGATCTTCAGCATCCAGAATGTCAGCACCGCGACGGGCAGCCCGACCGCTGCCAGCGCCACCAGAGCGGCAAAGCCAAGACCCAGCGTCTGACCAAGGCCGCCAAGCGCGATGCGCCTGCGCGCGGTTCCCGTGCCCGACCCGGTGCGGGCGAAATGCGCGCCCTCGCGCAAGCGGCTTTCCCACCAGACCACGCTCAGCGCGATGGCAATCAGGATCAGCGCGAGCCAGGCAGCATAGATGCGGTCGAAGGCGGCCGAATACTGGATGTAGATGGCATAGCTGAACACCTCGTAGCGCATCAGCGCGACGGCGCCGAAATCGCCGATCACATAGAGCCCGACCACCAGCCAGCCTGCCATCAGCGCAGGCAGCAGATGCGGCAGCGTGACGCGGAGGAACACCTCGCGCGGGGTGGCACCGAGCGCGCGCGCGGCCTCTTCCAGCGACTGGTCGAGCCCGGCAAAGGCGGCGCGCAGATTGAGGTAGATATAGGGGAAGGTATAGAGCCCCAGCGCAATCGTCGCCCCGGCCAGCCCGTGGATGCGCGGCAAGGTGATCTCGAACACCTGCGCCATGAAGCCCGACCGCCCCGACAGGCCCAGCAGCGCATAGGCCATCACATAGCCCGGTGTTGCCAACGGGATAACCGCCAGCAGATTGACCACGCGCCGTCCGCGCAGATTGGTGCGGCTGACAAGCCAGGCCAGCGGCAGGGCGATGGCCGTGGCAAAGGCCAGCGTACAGACCACAAGCAGCGCAGTGTTCCACAACAGCATCCGCGTGCGCGGGCGCAGGATCAGGTCCTGCACGGTCACGAAATCGGCCTCGAAGGCGCGCAGCAGCAGCCAGACGAGCGGTATCAGCATCAGCGCGCCAATGGCCAGGCCGATGGTCGAAAACACCAGTCGGGCCGTCGTAAAACGGCGGCCCGCTGTCCAGATGATCGCGGTCGCGCTCACAGCACCCCGAGGTCGCGCAGCATCTGCAAGGTTCCGTCCAGATCGGTCAGGGTGTTCAGGTCCACTTCCGGCGCGGCCTGCAGCACGGTTTCCATGCTCAGCATCCGGCCCGCCGGAATGGTGCCGCCCGGCACGACCTCGAATTCCTGCACATCCGAGACAAAGAATTGCTGTGCCTTGGGCGAGAGCAGGAATTCCACGAATTGCACCGCCTCGTCGCTGTGCTGCGGGCTGTCAAGAACGCCGATCGCGGCCACCAGCAGCAGGTTGCCGATATCGCCATCGGCAAACAGCGCCTGAGCGATGGGGGCAGTGGCATCGCGGGCCAGCGCGCGGCTGACATAGTAGTTGTTGGTCAGCCCGATATCGCCCTCGCCATCGAGGATCGACTGCACGATCGCGGTGTTGTTGCGCACGGCAATCGGGTCATTGGCGATAAAGGCCTGAAGGAAGTCGCGCACCGCGTCATCCCCCAGCACGGCGCGGGCGGCGGTCAGGTGGCCATGCAGAGCGCCATTGGTCGGGGCCCAGACCACGCGTCCCGCCCATTCCGGCCCGGTCAGATCCATCAGCGAGTCGGGCATTTCCCCGGCGCTCGTCCGTTCGGTAGAGCGCGCGACAATGCGCCCGCGCCCCGAGGTGGCGACCCAGCGGTTCTCCGAATCGCGATAGGCGACGGGTACGTTGCCGACCACCGCTTCAGGCAGGGGCAGCATCATATCCGCGACGACACCGAGTGCGGTTGCATCCTGCGCCCAGTAGAGATCGGCAGGCGAGCGTGTCCCCTCTTCCTGCAGCAGGATGGCGAGTTCTGCCGTACCACCATAGCGGACATTGACGTTGATGCCGGTCTCTGCGGTGAAGGCGGCGATGATCGGGGCGACAAGCGGCTCGCCGCGGCCCGAATAGAGCGTCAGATCGGCCAGCGCAGGTGTGGCCGCAAGGGCGGTCAGCGCGAAGATGGCGTTGCGAATGCGTTTCATGGTTTGTCCTATCAGATCAGGTGTCCAGGTTTTGCAGGTCCGTCCGCTCGGGTGTCCCGATCCACGCTCCTCGTTTCGCAGATTAGCGCGGCAATTCCTACAGTAAAACTCGGATATTAGTTCCGATAAAAACAGGTAAAGTAAATTTCGGGACCCCGGAGTTGCGACTCCGGGATTGCCCCTGCGCCGTTGTCTCGCGCATAGTGCAGGCTCTTTCGGCCAATGAGGCAATCATGACCCACCCCCGCAACCCCGGCGCACCGCTTGAGACCGGTCTCTTCGTGCCCGTGAATCGCCCTGCGACCGAACGCCGCGCTGCGTCACTCTCAGCCCGGCGTTCGCTAAAGGGGGCGCATCAGGCGGCCTGGCTGATCAATGCCATCGCCTGTATGGATCTGACCACGCTGGCCGGTGATGACACGCCCGCCCGCGTGCGCCGCCTCTGCGCCAAGGCCCGCCGCCCGCTGGCCGATGAGATCGTTGCGGGGCTGGGACTGGCGACCATGCCGCAAGTGGGCGCGGTCTGTGTCTATCCGACCATGGTGGCCGAGGCTGTCCGTGCGCTCGACGGCTCCGGCATCCCTGTTGCCTCGGTCGCGACGGGCTTTCCCGCCGGGCTGATGCCACTGGACCTGCGGCTGGCCGAGATTCGCTATGCAGTGGAACAGGGCGCGGATGAAATCGACATCGTCATCACCCGCGCGTATGTGCTGGGCGGTGAATGGTCCGCGCTTTACGACGAGATTGCCGCCATGCGCGAAGCTTGCGGGCAGGCGCATCTGAAAGCGATCCTCGCCACCGGCGATCTGGTTACGCTGGGCAATGTCCTTGCTGCCTCCATCGTGGCCATGCAGGCGGGGGCCGATTTCATCAAGACCTCGACCGGCAAGGAAGGCGTGAACGCCACGCTGCCCGTGGGCCTGACCATGTGCCGCGCCATTCGCAGCTATCGCGCGGCGACGGGCCATATCGTGGGCTTCAAGCCTGCGGGGGGCATGAAGACGGCAAAGGACGCGCTCAACTGGCAGGTCCTGATGCGCGAGGAACTGGGGCGCGACTGGCTGCGTCCGGATCTGTTCCGCCTCGGGGCCTCTTCGATGCTGGCGGATATCGAGCGGCAGTTGTCGCATCATCTGACCGGGCGCTATGCTGCCCATCACCGCCACGCGCTGGCCTGAGAGGACCCCATGCCGACCCTCACGGAGATACTCGACATCATGGATTATGGCACCGCCCCCGAGAGTGAGACCATCGCACGCGACTGGCTCGCGCGCGGCCCCTTCGGCCATTTCATTGGCGGCGCCTTCACCGACCCCGGTACCTTGTTCGAAACCCGCAACCCCGCGCGCGATGCGGTGCTGGCCGAGGTCACGCAGGGCAGCGCGGCGGATGTGGATGCGGCGGTTACCGCCGCCCGCGCGGCCTTTCCGGCATGGTCCGCGCTTTCGGGCCACAGCCGCGCGCGCCATCTCTACGCCATCGCGCGCCAGATCCAGAAACGCGAGCGGCTCTTTGCGGTGCTGGAAAGCCTCGACAATGGCAAGCCGATCCGCGAATCGCGCGACGCGGATATCCCGCTGGTGGTGCGCCATTTCTACCATCATGCAGGCTGGGCCGAACTGGTGGCGGATGAATTTCCCGGCCACGGGCCGCATGGCGTCTGCGGGCAGATCATCCCGTGGAACTTCCCGCTCTTGATGCTGGCATGGAAAATCGCGCCCGCGCTGGCGGCGGGCAATACGGTGGTGCTCAAGCCCGCCGAATACACGCCGCTGACTGCGCTGCTCTTTGCCGAGATCTGCATCGAGGCCGGGTTGCCTGCGGGCGTGGTCAATATCGTGACCGGGAACGGAGCGACCGGGGCGGCGCTGGTGGCGCATGAGGGCGTGGACAAGATCGCCTTCACCGGCTCGACCGATGTGGGCCGCGAGATCCGCCGCGCGACGGCCGGCAGTGGCAAGGCGCTGACGCTGGAACTGGGCGGCAAATCGCCCTTCATCGTCTTCGCCGATGCCGATCTCGATGCGGCGGTCGAAGGGGTGGTCGATGCGATCTGGTTCAATCAGGGCGAGGTCTGCTGCGCAGGCGCGCGGATTCTGGTGGCCGAGGCTGTGGCGTCCCGCTTCGAGACCATGCTGCGCGCGCGCATGGAACGTCTGCGCGTGGGCGAACCGCTCGACAAATCGACCGATATCGGCGCCATCGTCCACCCGCGCCAGTTGGACCGCATCCGCGCGCTCATCGCGCAAGGCGTCGCTGCCGGGGGTGTGCTGCATGAAGGGGCCGCGCCCGATGGCTGTTTCTGCCCGCCCGCGCTGATGGTTGAAGTATCGCCCGCAAACCCTTGCGTTTCAGAGGAAATCTTTGGCCCTGTCGCCGTGATGATGCCCTTTCGCACGCCCGATGAGGCGGTCGAACTGGCCAATAACACCCGCTACGGGCTGGCCGCCTCGATCTGGTCGGAGAACCTGACCCAAGCGATGGACATCGCGGCACGCGTCAAGGCCGGTGTGGTCTGGATCAATGCGACCAACCTCTTTGACGCCAATGCCCCTTTCGGCGGGATGCGCGAAAGCGGCTTCGGGCGTGAGGGCGCGTGCGAGGGGATGGCGGCCTATCTAAAGCCCGAGAATGCGCCCGCCCCGGGCGCAAGGCCGGGGCCGCTGGAGGTTCTGCCGGGCAATACCAGCGCAGAGAGCATCGACCGCACCCACAAGCTCTATATCGGGGGTGCGCAGAAACGCGCCGATAACGGGCAGAGTTACTCGATCACCGAAAACGGCCTGCTGCGCGGCCATGCGCCGCTCGGGTCGCGCAAGGATATCCGCAACGCGGTCGAGGCCGCCCACAAGGCCACTGGCTGGACGGCGATGAGCGGCCATGCGCGCGCGCAGGTGCTCTATTTCCTCGCCGAGAATCTCGACGCGCGGCGCGACAGCCTGCGCGCCTTTGCCGCTGAGGCCGAGATCGACACCGCCATCGCCCGCGCGTTCCACTACGCCGCCTGGGCCGACAAGTTCGACGCGCGGGTGCATGACACGGTCGCGGGCCATGTCACGCTGGCGATGAAGGAGCCTTTCGGCACACTCGGCCTGATCTGTGCCGAGGAGGCCCCGCTGGCAGGCTTTCTCTCGCTGGTGCTGCCTGCCATCGCCATGGGCAATCGCGTCGTCGCCTTGCCTGCACAGGCCAACCCGCTGCCCGCGCTGGACCTGACGCAGGTCTTTGCCTGCTCGGATATTCCCGCCGGTGTCATCAACACCATTTCCGGCCCGCTGGAGGAACTGGCAGTGACATTGGCCGCGCATGACGACGTGGCCGCGCTCTGGTGCGCGCAACCAGCGCTGGCGGAACGGGTCGAGCACGAAAGCGCGGGCAATCTCAAGCCTGTCTGGCAGGTGCCGGACCCGATGGGGCAGGGGGTGGCGTTCCTTGCCGCCGCGACGCAGATCAAGACCATCTGGGTGCCCTACGGCGCGTGATCGCCCGCGCGCGTGGCAGTGCAGGCAAGCGCCCGTGAGCGGGGTAGCTATCCCCGGGCGGGCGCTTTACGCTGCCCGACGCAAGAGCTTCAACAGCGGGTCGTACATCGCGCTGTTCGCGGCCACGATCTCGCCGCGCTCCAGCACCTTGCCCCCTTCGCGGATCGGCCCGACAAAGCCGCCCGCCTCACGCACCAGCAATATGCCGGCGGCAATGTCCCAGGCGTTCAATTCGCGCTCCCAATAGCCGTCATAGCGGCCTGCCGCCACATAGGCGAGATCGAGCGCCGCCGAGCCCCAGCGCCGCACGCCCGCGCAGGCAGGCATGAGTTGCGCGAGGTCTTGCAGCGTCGCGGGCAGGGTCTTTTTCGCGGCAAACGGCACGCCGGTGGCAAAGATGCACTCGATCATCGTGGCGCGGTTCGACACGCGCAACCGGCGGTCATTCATGAACGCGCCCTGTCCCTTTTCAGCGACAAAAAGCTCGTCCTTGGCCGGATCGAACACCACAGCGGCCACGATCTCGCCCTTGAACTCCAGCGCGATGGAAATGGCCCAATGCGGCAGCCCGTGCAGGAAATTCGTGGTCCCGTCGAGCGGGTCCACGATCCAGCGGCGGGTGGGGTCCTTGCCTTCCACGGGCTCGGACTCCTCGCCGCACCAGCCGTAATTGGGCCGCGCCTCGGTCAGCATCTCGCGGATGATCTTCTCGGCGGCGATATCTGCGCGGCTGACGAAATCCCCCGCCGCCTTGGAGGACACCTGCAGGTTCTCGACCTCGCGGAAATCCTTGACCAGCGCCCGGCCCGCCTTGCGCGCGGCGTTGATCATGATGGTGAGGTTGGCACTGCCTTGCAT
>SKIF01000054.1 GCA_007116575.1 Paracoccaceae bacterium | reverse complement strand
CGCCTGCTGCGCCCATGCCGGGATCAATGCGGGTGACCCGCTTTGCATCTGTGACAAGAGTTCGCGCTGCGCCGCCAAAGAGGCCGAAAACCGGCCCCTGTTCGCCTGATTCGAAACAATTTGCTCCGGGCACGAAGACCCGCTCGCCGGCGCGGAAGCCGGTCTCGACCCCCGCCTCAATCACTTCACCCTCGGCCTCATAGCCGGGCACAAGCGGATAACCCATGCCTGGAAAGGGCGGCATCTCGCCGCTCCAGAAGAGCTTTTCCGTGCCGGTCGAGATTCCCGAATGCCCCACACGCACGACCAGATCGCCCGGCCCTGGGGCCTTCAGTCCGACCTGATCCAGCGAAAGCTGACGCGGGGCGGAAAGAATGATGGCGTCTGTCTGCACGGGTCCCTCCTGCGCTGCAGCGGGTCAGGGTGGTGTCACCCCGACTCGACAGCTTTAAGTGTAACTTTAGCGATACAGTCCAGACTGTCAACTGGAATTGACAGTCTGGACTGCTTTTATTCCGCTACCCCGACTTGCGCGCGCAAATCACGCGCGCGAGATAGGAGCGGCGGCCCGAGGCCCGTGAAATGGCCTCGAAACCGGCGCCACGCAGCAGTGTAGTGATCTCGGCGGGGCTGCGCGTACGACCAGTCTGCATGGCCAGGGTGTAAACTGCGAAATACACGTCCGTCTGAGGGTCGGGTTCCGCGCCGCCTGACATCGGCTCGACAATGAGCACGCGCCCGTCCGGCGGCAGGGCGGCATGTACCTTTGCAAGCAGGGCGGCCACGGTCTCGTCGGCGTGATCATAGAGCACCCGCACTAGGCTGATCACATCCGCGCCCTCGGGCAACGGGTCATCGCGGAATGATCCGCCATGGCGCGCAACATCCCCCGGAAGCACAGCCTGGGCCACCACATCGGGCAGGTCGAACAGCGCGAGGCTCAGCCCCGGATAGCGCTTCCGCACGGCGCGCAGAAACGCCCCGGTCCCGCCGCCGACATCCAGAAGCCGCCGCGCGCCTTTCAGCGACAGATGCGCCAGTGCCTCGTCGGCGACAAGTGTCTGGCTGTCGGCCATGAGCCGCGAGTAGCGGGCGGTCGCTCCCGCATCCATCGGGCCGGTCGCGCCAAAGACATAGGGCCAGAAGCGGGCGAGGTCGGGAGCACTCTCGCCGCGGATAAAGGCGACAGGGTCGGCCAGGTCTCGATAGAGCACGTCGTGATGGCGCACCATGTCCTCGAGCCCGGGCACCGACAGAAAGGCCGCGCCGCGCCGCGCCAGTGCAAACCGCGCCCCCCGGCGCTTCAGGAGCCGCATCGCGGCCCCAGCCTGCAGCAGAATCTGCATCCGGGCAGGCGGAACCTGCGCGCGACCGGCAAGATGATCTGCACTCGCGGGGCCATCCGCCAAAAAGTGCAGCACGCGCAACTCCACCAGCGCCATCAGCATCTGGCTTTGCACGAAACCCTGCATCAGATCGAACAGCGCCGCGCCCTCGCGCCGCGCGATGCCGCGCAGACCGGGAACACGGGCGCAGAAAGACTGGAACGCAGGCGAAGCCGCCAGCCGATTGATCAGCCCCGCGGGCCGCGTCGGGCTGCCTCCGGCATCGATCAAGGCCATTATGCTAAACTCGGGCCGGGGCGACCGGGGTCATCCGCTCGGCATAGAGCCGCACAAGCTGGGCCAGTTGCGCCTCGCCAGGACACGAGGGAATTGAGGCGATCGCGCCGCCAAGGATATCATGCAAGCGCCTGATCGCGCCCTGCACGCCCAAATCCTCGACCGCCGAGGGGCGCGCATGGGCCACGTCCTGACCGGCGGGTTTGCCGAGGGTCGACTCGTCATAGAGTGCGTCGCGCAGGTCATCGGCGACCTGAAACGCCTCACCAAGGCGCCCACCGAGTTCTTCCCATAGTTCGGGCTCATGACCTGCGGAAAGCGCGCCCATCTGGGTCGCAGCCATGAACAGCGCAGCAGTTTTGGAACGGTGATAGGCGCGCAGATCGACAGTCTTCTCGCTCTCCCAACCTTGACCGGCGCAAATGCCATGCGGCATACCGGTATGGTGCGCGAGATACCGGACAAGGCGCAGCGCGCGCATGGCGTCAGCTTCAGGGATACGCGCGAGCACGTCAAAAGCCGCGATAATCAGGCTGTCGCCAGTCAGCACTGCAAGCGGCTCGGAATAGGCCAGATGCACGGTCGGCTTGCCGCGCCTGAAATCGGCATCGTCAAAGGCGGGCAGATCGTCATGCACGAGACTTGCGCAATGGATGAGTTCCAGCGCGATGGCCGCCGCGTCCGAGAGGTGCGGGCGGTCATCGCCGCAGGCCAGCGCCACCGACAGGCAGATCGTGGGGCGGATACGTGCGCCACCTGGCGTGACCGCATAGTTCAGCGCTGCCGCCAATCGAGCGGGTGCGTCACCGGCTGGCCCCTGCGCTTGCGCTATGGCCGCGCTCATGGCCCTGTCGATTCGCTTGCTCAGATCCATGGCGACCTCCTGCTTCCCCGAGTGTGTCATTCAATATAGACACCTAAGTGTAAATTATACTGGACAGTTTTGCAGAAAGAGTCAAGAATTGTTGCCATGGTCGTGCAAAAAGACAGGGTCGCCGTCATCGGCGCAGGCATGGGCGGGTTGGCAGCCGCGATCCGGCTGGCCGCCGCCGGGTGCGATGTAACCGTGTTTGAGGCTCATGACTGGTCAGGCGGCAAGATGCGCGTGGTCGACTCGCCCCTTGGCCCGGTCGATGCCGGACCGACTGTGCTGACTCTGCGGCCCGTTCTGGAAGACTTGTTCGCTGCCGCGGGAGAGAGCCTCGAGGGGCATTTGCAGCTTCAGCGCCTGACCGTGCTGGCGCGGCATTTCTGGCGCGACGGCACCAGCTTGGACCTGATGCCGGACCCCGAGGCCAATGCCCAAGCCATCGGCGCAGTCTTTGGTAGCCGCGCACGGGCTGATTTCCTGCGTTTCAACGCTGAGACACGCGCTCTCTTCGACGCCTTTCGCGCACCGATCATGGACCGCGCCCGCCCCGATCCGGCGGGCGCTGCGCGCGCGGCGCTCGCTCATCTGCACCTGCTGCCGTGGCTCCGGCCCGGGCGCAGCCTGGCGCAGATGCTGCAAGCACGGTTTGCAGAGCCGCGCCTGCGCCAGCTCTTCGGGCGCTACGCGACCTATGTGGGCGGCAATCCACTGCGCGCACCGGCCGTGCTCGGGCTGATCTGGCAGGCCGAGGCTGCAGGGGTCTGGGTCGTTCACGGCGGTATGGCGCGGCTGGCACAGGCGCTGGCGGATCTGCTGGCGCGCAAAGGCGGCAGCTTGCGGCTGGGCGCGCCAGTGGCGCGGGTCCTGACCTCGGGCAGTGCCGTGCGCGGGTTGCGGCTGACCGACGGCACGGAATTTGCCTGCGGGCAGGTTGTCTTCAATGGCGACCCGGAGGCCCTGCCCCACTTGCTCGAGGCGCAACCGGCGCAGAAGCCAAGACCGCGCAGCTTGTCGGCACAGGTCTGGACCTTTGCCGGAGAGGTGGCCAAACAAGGGCTGGGGCGCAAGGCACTGGCCTATCATTCGGTTTTCTTCGGTGATGACCCCCGCGCCGAATTCGGCCCACTGGCGCGCGGGCACCCCCCTGAAGACCCCACCCTCTATATCTGTGCGCAGGACCGCGCAACGGGCCTGCCCGATGGCCCCGAGCGGTTTCAGTTCATCCTCAACGCGCCGCCCTCGCGGACCGCATTCTCCCAGACGGAGGCCCCATGCAAGACCGATCCCTTCGCGCGGCTGCAGGCGTTCGGCCTGCACCTGACCCCGCATCTGCGCGATCAATCCCTGACCACGCCCGCCAGTTTCGCGCAGATGTTTCCACACTCGCAGGGTGCGCTCTACGGGCGCAGTCCGGACGGGGCGCTCGCAACATTCCAGCGACCAACGGCCCGCACGAAAGTGACAGGGCTCTACATGGCCGGGGGCGGGGTGCATCCGGGGGCAGGCGTGCCGATGGCGCTGAGATCGGGGCACCACGCGGCGCAAGCGGCCCTCAGCGACCGGATTTCCGTACCCATGTCGCGCCTGATGGCTATGCCTGGTGGTATGTCGACGGGGTCAGCGACTGTGGCACGCACGCCGTCTCGGTGATCGGCTTTATCGGCTCGGTCTTCTCGCCCTGGTATCGCTGGTCAGGCAGGCGCGACCCGCAAGATCATTGCTGCATCAATGTCGCGACCTATGGTCCAAAGGGGCGGTTCACCATGACTGACCGGGGGCGCGCGGCGCTGCGCCAGTCCGAGGATGTGTTCGAGGTCGGCCCCTCATCAATGCGTTGGGAGGGTGATCGGCTGCTGATCGAAGTCAACGAAATATCCTCGCCGCCGCTGATCAGCCGTGTGCGCGGAACGATCACACTGCACCCCGAGGCACTGTTCGGCCAGATCCATGCCCTGACCCCGGACGCAAGACACCGCTGGCAGCCCTTCGCCCCCATTGCACGGATCGAGGTCGATCTTTCGCCGGCCCATCGCTGGCAGGGGCATGGCTATTTTGATGCCAATTTCGGCGAGACCGCGCTGGAGACCGACTTCGACTACTGGACGTGGGGGCGCTTCCCGCATGCGGGCGGTGCACGGTGTTTCTATGACGCAACCCTGCGCGATGGCACGCACCAATCCACAGCCCTCGCATTTCACCCAGACGGTCGGATGGAAGACGTTGCCCCCCCGCCCAAGGCCCGGATGGCGCGCAGCCTCTGGGCGGTGCGGCGCGAGACGCGTGCGGATGCGGGGTTTACCCCGCGTCAGGAACTGGCCATGCTGGACGCCCCTTTCTACACCCGCGCGACCGTCCGTACCCGGATTGACGGGCAGGAGAGCGTCGGCGTGCACGAGGCATTGGACCTGCGCCGCTTCGCCAGCCCGCTGTTAAAGCCAATGCTGGCGCTGCGTGTGCCGCGCCGAAGAAACTGGCGCTTCCAGGACGGCGGCTGAGCGCCCGCGCCAGACGCCCGCTCTCGCAAGGCGCGGGTTGGCGGGCACCCCGAGCGGGCGCTTTTGCGGCCGCCAATGCCTCAGCGGTGCGGCGTCTGCTTGCTAGGTGCTTCGGGCAGCACGGCCTTACGGTCAGCCAGAAAGGGTAAAATCAGGGACGCCGTTGCCTCGGCGGCCTCTTCATGCACCAGATGCCCGTAACCCGACATCTCGGCATAGTCTCCGCGCGGCAACAGACGCGCTGCCTGCAGCGAAACCGAGGGTGGCACGGCGTGGTCCTGCGTTGCCCCGATCAGAAGCACGGGCACAGTGATCATGGGCAGACGCTCCAGCAAGGGTTCCAACTGCCATTGCGCCATCATGCCCAGCGTGCCCTCGATATGCGGTGTGCGACTGACCAGGTGATGATAGGCATCGATCCCCGCCGCGTCGATCTGCGAACCCATGCCGACCAGCAGACGCTCGACTTGCTGCCGCCTTGAAGACAGGCGCGTGACGACAGCCGCCGCGAAGGGGCTCGACGCCATGGCGCGGGCGAGTTTGGGGAACAGCCAGCCGGCA
This sequence comes from Paracoccaceae bacterium, assembly GCA_007116575.1. Classification (GTDB taxonomy): domain Bacteria; phylum Pseudomonadota; class Alphaproteobacteria; order Rhodobacterales; family Rhodobacteraceae; genus Roseinatronobacter. The sequence goes on along the minus strand of SKIF01000054.1, from coordinate 40,772 downwards.
AACCCGTCAAACGGCCCCAGTGCAGCATTGAGTCCCACCACGGCATTGGGGCCATGCGGCATAATCTCGGCCATGCGCAGCGCAATCGCGCCGCCCGCAGAATGCCCTATGATCGCAGCAGGCCGCCAGCCCTGATCGGTGCAAAGTGCTGTCAGGTCATCGGCCATCTCGTCCAGGCCCAGCCGCAACAATCCTCCGGCACGGGTAAAGCCCTGTCCCGGCAGATCAGGGGCAATCAACCGGCATCCGGGCAGGTGCGGCATCAGGCGGTGGAAACTGTGCGCCGAGGCTCCGGCACCGTGCAAAAGCAACACATCCGGGCCTTCACCCATGACCTGCACATGCCATTCATGTGGCCGACAGCGGATGATCCGGGAGGTCTCGCGCATCGGCCAGTCCGGGGGCAGATCGTTCATCGCTCAGCCTCCTATGGCTGTGCGAAGCGTCGCCGAGAGCGTGCGTGCATCCGCGCGGGGAAGCGCGATCAGGGTTGCGTTCATCTGCGTCGCCAGTTCGGCGAGCGGCGGTTTCGGGCGCAGGCTGGTGTCGATCACCAACGATGCGATACCCTTGCCGGCGATGGCACGGGCCAGTTGAGCGGACTCTTGTGTGGCCTGCGCCCGATTGGCGCTGCGGTCGAGCGCGATATTCCCGCGCCCGTCGGTCAACAGAGCGAGCGTTGGCGTCATGCCATGCCCACGCGCCAGTTCGGCAGTGGCAAGCGCCACCTGCAGCGCGCTGGGAAGTGGAGTCGCCCCACCCCCCGGCAGACCGGCCAGCCGTCGCTTGGTCTGAACCAGCGAGCGTGTGGGGGGCAGACTGAGATCGGCCTTTTCGCCCCGAAACGTGACAAGGGCGACATGGTCGCGCTTGGAATAGGCTTCCGCCAGCATCAGCTCGACCGCTCCCTTGGCCTCGGCCAGTCGAGCAAGCGCAGCAGAACCAGAGGCATCGACCACAAAGATCAGCACACGGTCGGTCTGGTCCTGATAGCGCTTGATGCGGATATCAGAGGGCATCAGCAGCAACCGGTCGGGGTTGGCGGCGGGCAGCATGGCGCGGCGAAGCTTCTGCCAGGGCGCGGCCTGTCGCAGCGTGGCGATCACATCGACCCGCGCGCTCGTGCCCGGTTTGCCTGTGCGTGCCGGCATGGGCCGCCCGCGCCGCATGGATTTGCGAGCAGCCCCCGCCCCTGACGCCCCCCGCGACGCGCGCGCGGCCCGCGCGGTCTGAAGCTGGGCCAGCAGGCCGGGCGGCAGGGCCGTGCGGGCGGCCTCGACAAGCATCTCGTCGGGCAGATCGAGCGGGGAGTTTTCGCGGTCGGACTCCTGCTCCCGAGGGTCCGGGGGGGGGTCCTCCGGGGGCTCGCCAGGAGGCGGGGCCTCTTCGGGTATCCGTGTGGCGCGCTGGGCAAGGGTCAGGGCAACGGCGACCTCCATATCCGCCTCTTCGATCCGCTCGCCCCCGCGCCATGCAGCCTGCGCGCGCGCGCAGGCCAGCGCCAGCAGCGGGGCACGAAGGCTGTCTATACCAAGTTCCTGTGCCACGCGTGTGAGGCGCGGCAGCGCCTCGCCCGCCGCAATATGGCGCAGCCGCGCCTGTGCCATGGCGATCAGCCGGTGCTGCAGCCTGATCTCAGTCGTTTCGCCCCAGGCGAATTGGTCGAGGTCCAGAAACAGCCCCAGACGGTCGGCAAGGGCGGATGGCAGGCCCTCGCCCTCTTCGGCGGCTTCATCAAGTGCGATCAGGCTCAGCCCCGGGCGCTGGTCAAGCGCCTGTCCCAGCCGCACCGCCAGTCCGGGCGGGCAGCGTTCGGCCATGCTGAGCGCCAGAGTGCCGGGATACGCCAGAAGACCTGCATGGCGTTGCATAGTGTCGCTGGTCAGGGTCGCGCTCAGGTCCATGCCGCCGGTCAGTGCCTCATCGCTGACGAAAGGGTGCAGCTTGCGTGGGGCGAGTGGGGCAAGCGCCGTAAGGACGCGGTCGCGCACCGGACCCGCGCGGGCGCGCAGCCACAGACCGCGCAGCCCGGCCGGATCGATGGCGAACAGTGTCAGCGCCAGACCGACCTGCGCCCAAGGGGCGCTTGCGGGTGGTTCCGGGCGGCCGGACTGGCCGCTGGATTCGTCAAACGGGGTCATGGTGTGTGGCGCAGGGCGCGGCAGACACAACCCAGGCGCATGCCGCCTTGAGTGTATTCGGCGCAATGAAGCCGAAAGGGCTGATTTGCCCACTCACGGCAGAACCTCGGCAAGCTGGCGTGCGACACGAGCAGTGGTTCCGGCCTCGTCCAGAGGGTCACGGCGCAGGCGGTGGCGAAGCGCCATAGGGGCGCTTTCGCGAATATGGTCGCGCGTGACCTCTTTGGCGCCGTTATAGGCCGCCAAGGCGCGGGCGGTGCGCAGCAGGGTCAGTTCGCCACGAAGCCCGTCCGAGCCCAGCGCCAGACAGACCGAGGCACAATCATGCAATGCCACATTCGAACTGCTCACCGAAGGCAGCGCCGCCCGCGCGGCAAGGATACGCTCGCGCAGCTCGGCGTCCTGGGGTCGCCAGTATTCCATGAATGCCGCGTGCTCGTTCTCATAGGCATCGCGGCGGCGGATTACCTCGATGCGCGTGTCGATATCGTCCGGGCTGCGTACCTCGACCGAGAGACCGAAACGGTCCAGTAGCTGCGGACGCAATTCGCCCTCCTCGGGGTTGCCCGAACCAACCAGCACGAACCGCGCCTCGTGGCGGATCGACATGCCTTCGCGCTCGACCACATTCGAGCCGGTCTGGGCAACATCGAGCAACAGATCGACGATGTGATCCTCAAGAAGGTTGACCTCGTCGATATAGAGATAGCCGCGATTGGCCCGCGCCAGCAGCCCCGCCTCGAAGGCTTTTTCACCCCGTGTCAGCGCGCGTTCGATATCAAGCGCGCCGGTCACACGGTCCTCGGTGACGCCCAGCGGCAGGTCCACAACCGGGGTCGGGCGCGTGGTGATGCTGGTGTCCGAGATCTCGGCCCAGTCGGGGCAGTCCTCGGGCGTGGCGGAATTGCAGGGGCAGCCTGCCACAGCCTCGATCGGCGGCAAAAGGGCTGCCAGCGCGCGCACGGCGGTCGATTTACCCGTGCCACGATCGCCGAAAACCAGCACGCCGCCGATCTTGGGGTCGATGGCGGTCAGGATCATCGCGGTCTTCATCTCGTCCTGCCCGACAATGGCAGCGAAGGGAAAAGGCGTCATGCGGCCTCCTTGGTCTGAATGCGGGCGAGGGGGTCGCGACCCTGCCAAGTGCCCATGGTCCCCTTGATGCGGAACCGGGCATAGAGTTCTTCGTTGAACCAGCCTTCTTCGCGCACGGCGCGAATGGCCTCGGCATGGACACCACGCCGGGCGAAGGCTGCCATGCTGGCCGCGTCGGGCCATATGGAAAAAGTCACCTGATGCAGCAGCGGCACCTCGCCGATGCCAATCTTGAAGATCACATTCGGATCGGCACCGACCTTGGCTGAAATATCAGGGACGCGCCTCCAGAAGCGCAGCGCGCGGGTGGGTTTGACCGTGGCCCGTGTCATCGCGGCGATGGGGCCGCCACCCTCGCCCTCGGGGGCAAAGGGGCGCGCGCCCGACCAGTGGCCACGGGCGGAAAACGGTTCAAGCAAGAAAGTCAGGCTTTCATCGGCACGGTCACGCCAGCGAGCGAAGGGCGGACGCTCCATGCCTGCACGCGCGGCGCCCTCGTCGGTCCAGACAGCGAGTATAGCCCATGTTCCCCAATTCGGGCGGGGGGTGAAGCCCTCGCCCGTGCCCGAGCCGCAGAGTTTCCAGAAAGCCAGCCCCTCGATCCGCGGCAGAGCAAGGCGCGCCGCACCCATCTGGCCCAGCACCCAGACCCGCGCGAGCGCGCGATCAAAGCGGAACAGGCTGAGCGAAACGGATTGCATGGCGATTCCCGGCCTTCAAGTGTCAACTCAGATTGTCACATGGACTGGACAGTGTAAAGCAAAACCATGTAAATCTTGATTGACACTTTGGCGCAGTGTAGGCTGGAGCCAACAATAAGGATGGGAACCGAAACATGACTGATTCTGCTCCATCGCGCGCGATTGTCATCGGCGCCGGGCTGGGCGGGCTCGCCTCTGCCATGCGGCTGGGCGCCAAGGGCTATGACGTGCGCGTATTCGACCGGCTGGACAAGCCAGGCGGGCGCGGTTCGTCGATCACGCAAGGCGGGCACCGGTTCGACCTCGGCCCCACTATCGTGACGGTGCCACAAGGGTTGCGCGACCTCTGGGCCGCCTGTGGTCGCGATTTCGACGCCGAAGTAACGCTGAAGCCGATGGAGCCGTTCTACGAAATCCGATGGCCCGATGGCGCCACTTTCACCATGCGCGACGACCCTCAGGCAATGGAGGCCGAAGTCGCCCGCCTCTCGCCCGGCGATGTGGCAGGCTATCACGCGTTTCTGGCCGATGCCGAGGCGCGCTACTGGTTCGGCTTTGAAGATCTTGGCCGCCGCCCGATGAACAAGCTGTGGGATCTGATCAAGGTGCTGCCGAAATTCGCATGGTACCGGGCGGATCGGTCCGTGTATGCCCATGCCGCAAAGCGGTTCCGCGATGAACGCCTGCGTTTCGCCTTTTCCTTCCATCCCCTTTTCATCGGTGGCGACCCGTTCCGCGTGACCTCGATGTATGCGCTGGTCAGCCATCTGGAGAAGGCCTTTGGCGTGCATTACGCGATGGGCGGTGTGCAGGCGATTGCGCAGACCATGGCAGGCGTGGTGCGCGATCAGGGCGGACAGGTGCAGACCGGGGTCGAGGTGGATGAGATCCTCGTGCGCAATGGCCGCGCCTGCGGGGTACGCTTGCAGGACGGGGCAGAGATTGACGCCGATATCGTCGTGTCGAACGCGGATGCGGGGCATACCTATACACGGCTCTTGCGCAACCGGCCCAAACGGCGCTGGAGCGATGCGAAGCTGAAGCGAACGCGCTGGTCAATGGGGCTGTATGTCTGGTATTTCGGCACGCGTGGCACGCGCGAAATGTGGCGCGACGTGGGGCATCACTCCATCGTCGTGGGGCCGCGCTATCGCGAGCACATCAAGGATATCTTCATTCGCGGGCATCTGGCTGAGGACATGAGCCTCTATGTCCATCGCCCCTCGGTCACCGACCCTTCTGTGGCACCAGAGGGCGATGACACGTTCTATGTCCTTTCACCCGTGCCACATCTGGGCCATGACAATGGCGTGGACTGGGCCCGCGAGGAGGAACCTTACCGCGCCAGGATGCTGGCCATGCTCGAGGACCGGCTGCTTCCGGGGCTCTCTGAGCGGATCACTGAAAGCCTTACCTTTACGCCCGAGACCTTCCGTGATCGCTATCTGTCGCCGCTGGGCGCGGGGTTTTCCATCGAACCACGCATTCTGCAAAGCGCGTGGTTCCGCCCGCATAATGTTTCCGAAGAAGTGCCGGGGCTGTACCTTGCAGGCGCAGGGACGCATCCCGGTGCGGGGGTGCCCGGCGTGATCGGTACGGCCGAAGTTCTGGCACAGCTTGTCCCCGATGCTGCTCCGGCGGCACCCGTCGCCCCAGTGCGGATGGCAGCAGAATGAGCGCGGCAACCGACATGGCGGCCTGCCGCGCGGCGATCCGCACCGGATCGCTGTCGTTCCACGCCGCTTCAAAACTGTTGCCCGCGCATGTGCGCGATCCGGCGCTGGTGCTCTATGCCTTCTGTCGGCTGGCCGATGACGCCGTAGACGAGGGCGCGGACCCGGTGGCGGCGGTCCTGCATCTTCAGGACCGGCTGGACCGCGCCTATGCCGGAGCGCCAAGAAACGCGGCCGTTGACCGCGCCTTCGCCCGACTGATCGAGACGCATAACCTGCCCCGCGCGCTGCCCGATGCGCTGCTCGAGGGGCTCGCATGGGATGCTGACGAGCGACGCTTTCAGACCCTCTCGGATGTGCGGGCCTATTCAGCGCGCGTGGCCGCTGTGGTGGGCGTGATGATGTGCGTGCTGATGGGCGTACGTGATCGCGACCGGCTGGCGAGGGCCTGCGATCTGGGGCTGGCCATGCAACTGACCAATATCGCCCGCGATATCGGGCAGGATGCGCGGCGCGGGCGGCTCTACCTCCCGCTTGATTGGTTCAGCGAGGCCGGAATCGATCCGGCAGCCTTTACCCGTGCGCCGCAAGCCCTGCCCGAGATCCGCGCCATGACCGACCGGCTTCTGCGCGAGGCGACACGGCTCTACACACGCGCCGAGCCGGGAATTGCCGCGCTGCCGTTTGCCTGTCGCCCCGGAATTTTCGCCGCGCGGCATATCTATGACGGGATCGGCAAGGTGATCCGGGCGCAGGGTTGCGATTCGGTCACCCGGCGCGCAGTGACCGGGCAGCGCCGAAAGCTTGCCTGGCTTGCGCTGGCGGGGCTTCGGGCCGGGGCCAGCTTGGTGACACCGCGCATGGCCACGCTCTATGCACGACCCTGCGCCGAGACTGCGTTTCTGGTCGATGCGGCAGCACTGCAAGCGCCCGAAACGCCCCGCTCGGAGGCGCTGATCGGCATGCTCGCACGATTGCATGAGCAGGATCTGCGCCGGCGCAATACCCATTCGGCAATGGACCGGCGCAGCGCCTGAGTTATATCATGGCGACCGCGGCACGGCCCAGCGCGCCCAGTGAGCGGTGCCCAGTCAAGATCTTGCACAAGGAACGGGTGCGCCTTGTGATCAGACCGCGCAGGAGAGACATTGATGGACTGGATGCTGTTTATGACGTTTCTCATCGCCTGCGGGGCAGCCGGGGCGACAGGTTCGATGTTCGAGCCCGGTGGTTGGTATCGCGACCTCGACAAGCCGGTCTGGACACCACCCGGCTTTGTCTTTCCGCTGGTCTGGATCACGCTCTATATCGCCATGTCCTGGGCCGCGATGCGCGTTGCCCTGATCGAAGGCTCGCAGCAGGCGCTTGCATTCTGGGCCGCACAGATCGCCTTCAACACTCTCTGGTCACCCGTCTTCTTCGGCCTCAAGCGGATGCGCCCGGCGATGGTGATCCTGTGTTTTCTGTGGCTTTTCGTCGCTGCCACGATGGTCAGCTTCTGGATGCTGGACCCGATCGCGGGTGCGCTTTTCGCGCCCTACCTGGTGTGGGTGACAATCGCCGGGGCGCTGAATTTCTCAGTCCTGCGTCGCAACCCGCAATTTGCCTGAAATGGTGCCGTAACAAGCACCCGCCCTGCGGCCCGGAGACCCGCTCATTCCATCGGCGGGGTCTGCCTGAGTCTATTGCACAGCAAGGGGCAAAGCGCGCCAGTCGGCCTGCGCCCCGAAGATCGTACGCGCATGATCGCGCAGATAGATCCGCAGCCAGGGCGTGAAACGCTCTGGAAAGCGCTCGATCATCGCGGCCAGGGCGGAAAGGTTGATCCAGTCGGTGTCGAGCACTTCCTCAGGATTCGGGTCCACATGCAGATCGGGCATCGCGCGAGCGGTGTAAACCTGCACCACTTCATGCTCGATCAGCCCGGCGCCCACGTCGGCGCGATACTCGATCTCAGTGACATGGGTAAGCGGCAGGCCTGTGATGCCCATTTCCTCCTCCAGCCGCCGCAGGGCGCAATCCAGATCGGCCTCGTCCCAATGAGGATGGGTGCAGCAGGTGTTCGTCCAGAGCCCCGGTGTGTGATACTTGTCGAGCGCCCGCCGCTGGATCAGCACGCGGTCGCCTTCGGTCACGAAGACCGATATGGCCTTGTGCCGCAGCCCGCGCCGGTGCACTTCCATCTTGTCGACGGGTTTGAGCTTGCCGTTATCCCAGGCCGGGATGAGACAGTTCATGTATAGCCCGGCCGCACGAGCCCGCTCAGATGCATCAGGTTCTTGATGCCGATCTTGATATGGGCCAACGGGCGCGCCGCTACCAGCTTCTTGTTCATATAGGCCTCGAACGTCAGGCGCTGCACGTCGATGTCATGGCAGAGCGAGACAAAGCGCTCGCGCCGCTCGTCCGATTTGTAATAGGCATCCTGCATCTGGCGCAACACCCGGAACACCGTCTTGTGTTCGCGCATGAAGAGTTTGCGCGCCAGTGCCAGATCCTTCGCCCGTCCCGAGGCCAGCGCCGCCTGCGCGGCTGTCGCCGCCACGCGCCCGCCGACCATGGCGTAATAAATGCCCTCGCCCGAGGAAGGCGCGACCACGCCCGCCGCATCGCCCGCCAGCACCACATCGCGACCATTGTCCCAGCGGTCCATCGGGTGCAGCGGGATCGGTGCGCCCTCGCGCCGGATCGTCTCGCAGCCTTCCAGCCCCGCCATCTTGCGCAGCGCCGCCGTGGCCCGCTTCAGATCGGCCTCGGGCTTTTCCGTGCCCATCCCGACCGAGCAGCTTGTGCCGTGCGGAAAAACCCAGCCATAGAAATCGGGCGAGATGCGCCCGTCATAGATCACGTCGCAGCGGTCGGGGTCATAGACATCATTTGCGGGAGGGGCCTTGATGATCTCGTGATAGGCAATGACGTAAGGGATCTTGTCGCCGCCCGGCACTTCGGCGCGGGCCACGTTGGAACGCGCGCCATCCGCCCCGATCACCAGTTTCGTGGCGCTGCGGCGCTCTTGCCCGCTCGTCTTGTCGCGCCAGACGACATGGGTGCCATCCGCATCGCGCTCGATGCGCAGAAAGGTGCCGGTCAGCCGCTCGGCCCCATGCTGCGCAGCACGGACGCGCAGGAATTCGTCGAAGTGCTCGCGATCCACCATGCCGACAAAGCCATTCTCGATGGGGATATCGACCGCGCGACCAGTGGGCGAGATCATCCTTGCCGTGGTGATATGGGCGACGAGCTGATCCTCGGGAAGTTCGAAATCGGCGATCAGCCGGGGCGGTATGGCCCCGCCGCATGGCTTGATCCGCCCCGCCCGGTCCAGAAGCGCCACCTTGCAGCCGACGCGGGCCAGATCATCCGCGGCTGTTGCCCCGGACGGGCCTCCGCCCACGACAAACACGTCAAAGCTCATGGATCATTCTCCCGGAACGAGTTGCGGTGCGCGCGGCACCATGATGCGCGCGGCAAGGAACGCCGACGCCACGAAGATTGCGGCCTGCACTGCGAAGACCGTGCCGAATGCCTCGGCCAGTGGCAGCAGGCTGCGCGCCAGATCGACCAGCGCGGCCCCGGTCAGCCCACCGAAGCCGGCAGCCATGGCCTGCGATGCGCCCCAGAGGCCGACCCGCGTGCCCTCGCGGCGGTCGCGCCCCTCGCCCGCAAGCTGCATCATCGAGCCGATGGCGGCGACCGCGAACATGCCGTTGAAGAAGCCAAGCGCAATCACAAGCGGCACCAGCGGCAGCGTCAGCGCAGGGGAGGATGCGATGGCCATCAGCACCAGCGCCGAGCCCATACAGCCCGAGACCACCCAGAAGCGCAAGCTTCCTACCCGCAGCCCCGAGGCCGCGACCCCCACCAGCACCATGCCAAGGAAGACGCCGCCATTTTGCGCGCCAGACATTGATGTGGACTGCCCCGGTGTGAAGCCGAAGACAAGGCCCGCGAAGGGTTCGAGGATCAGTTCCTGCATGAAATAGGCGGTCATCGACAGGAACACGAAAAAGGTGAAATGCCGCGCGCGGGTGTCGGCCCAGATTTCGCGGATGCCATCGCGGAAACGCGCAGGCGGCGGAGCGGGGCGCGTGATCACGCGCCGCTCGATGCCCCAGACGGCGAGCATTGTCAGCGCCACCGCGCCTGCGCAGATGATGGCGACAATGACCAAGAGCCGCGCATGGCTGTAGGGGTCGAGGAACACGCCCGCTGTGATGGCCGTGGCCGCAATCCCGAAGATCATCATAAGCCAGGTGATCATCGCCGCCGCCGGGCGGCGCGTCTCAGCGGTCGCCGTGGCCAGAAGCGCCAGCAGCGAGGTGCCCGAGGCACCCACCCCCAGCCCAATCACGACATAGGCCACAACCGACAGCGCCAACCCCATCGCGAGGTTGCTTTCCAGCACCGGGATCGCGGCTGCGGCGCCCAAGCCCCCCAGCGCCAGCATGATCATGCCCAGGATGATCCAGCGCGTGCGATTGCCGCCCTGATCGGCCAGAAAGCCCCAGTTGGGCCTGGTGATCTGTACGCCGTAATGCAGCGCCACCAGAAACCCCGGCAGCACGACTGGCAAGGCCAGTTCTACCACCATCAGGCGGTTGAGCGTCGAGGTCATCAGCACGACAATCGCACCAAGGCAAGCCTGCACGAGGCCCAGCCGGAAGATCTGCGCCCATGACAGCGTCATGCGCCGATCCCCCGCAGCGCGAAGGCTGCGACCATCATGCCCAGTACATAAGGCCCGACGCCGGTGCCATTGAACCAAGGTGCCAGCCGCGCCGGGTCCTGCCGCCAGCGGCGGAAGGCCCAGATCTGCACGCTGATGCCGAGCGCGATGATACCCGCATGGACCGGCGCGCCCCAGATCACCAGCAGGCAGACCACGACCAGTTGCGCCATGATCATGCCTGTACCGGCCACCGTGGCCGCATCGACCGGGCCGAGCGTCACGGGCAGGGATTTCAGACCCATCTGGCGGTCGCCCTCGATGGCCTTGAAATCGTTGATCGTCATGATGCCATGCGCGCCCAGACCATAGAGCAGTGCAATGGCCACAATCTCGAAAGAGGGTGCACCCGCCGCGATCACCGCCGCACCCGTGAACCATGGCAGCGTCTCGTAGCTCAGCCCGACAAGCCCCGGTCCCCACCAGCCCGAGCGCTTCGCGCGAATCGGCTCCGCGGAATAGGCCCATGCAGCCAGCACGCCGATGACGGTTGCCCCAAAGCCCCACGGACCGAGTTGCCAGCCCACCACCAGCGCCAACATTGTCATAGCTAGTGCGATATACAGCCCCCAGCGCCCCGGAATGCGCCCCGAGGGTATCGGGCGGTGCGGCTCGTTGATCGCGTCGACATGGCGGTCGCACCAGTCATTCGCGGCCTGCGACATGCCGCAGACTATGGGACCGGCCAGCAACACGCCTAGCACCACCAGCGCCCAGGCCTCCGGCCAGACACCAACTGATATGATGCCACAAAGATAGGCCCACATCGGCGGAAACCATGTGATCGGTTTGATGAGTTCCAGTGCCGCAGCGGGTTGCGGAACGCGGGGGGCGGGGCGGGTGTCAAGACTCAGGTCGCTCATACTGTCAACTTTACTTTACATACCTGAGTTCGGCAACTGTTAATTACACCTGACATGCGGCGGAACTCCGCCCATGCACCAAGGCGTGAATTGCAGCTTTCCGCGCTGGCGACAATTTGCAGAAGACCGCGAGCCGTGACGCCACAGGAGACCCCCATGAAACGCCGCTACATTCTGCCCACAACACTGATGCTGACTGCCAGCGCCGCGCTGGCCGAACGCATGCCGCCCCAGAGCCCGCTACCACTGCCGCATATTCTGGCCCTGCTGGAAGAACGCTACGACATCGGCTTCATAGATGATGTCGCATGGGTCGATCAGGGTTACTGGGCGGTCGAGCTTGTCACGCGACAAGGCCGGGAACTTGCCGTGAATGTCGATCCGGTGACAGGTCACGTCATCCGGTAAGCAGGCGGATTTCAAAGCGGCAGGCCGACGCGCCGGTCGCGCGGCAGGCTGTCTCGGTCACCTGAACATCGGGCCAGACAAGACGCGCGAAGAGCCGCTCGAAGACAGCCACATGCCAGTCGCAGAGATGCACAGGGGCGCCATGGCTGGCAAGCGGGTTGTCGATGATCTCGAAGGTCAGCGGCGCACGATCCAGCACCCGGAACCGGCCCGACCCCGCGAAGGTCCATGCGTGTTTCGTAATCGCCATTGTCAAAAGCCGCGCACCTGCCCCTACGGGCAACGCCCGGATCAGCCTTCGCGCCAGCGACGGGATACGATGCTCGAGAATATAATCACCCGTCGCCAACCCCGCCGCGCGCTGAATGCGCGAGTATCGATCAGGCAGGAACAGATGCACCGCATGGTGCAGCCGGGCGACCTGATCCTCGGGCAACATACCCGCATCGGCAGGCGGCTCATTGACCCCGGCGCGATGCAACAGCGCCCCGCGAAACCGCGCGCCGATCTCGGCATCAAGAACAGGCAGGTGCTGCAGGATGGCATTCGGCCCGATCTGCGCCAGATTGGCCATGCGTCTTACTCTGCCGGCTCACGCAGACCGGGTTGCGCGCCATTCGGCATCCTGAAACCAGGCGGCACGGCCGTCGTCTCCTCCAGCTGGCCCCCACCACCACATGCCTTGACAGTGTTGCGCTTTTCCGCGCGCGCCTTGCCCTGCGCACGCAGCGCCTCGCGCCGTTCCTGCGCCTTGCGCTTCTTGTCGGCATGGTCTTCCCAGTCGGCAAGCTGTGCATCGGCAATGGTGCGTGTCATGTCGAATCCGAAATCCAGTTCATCGCGGGATTTCATGCTGAAGTAATCCGTCTTGCCAAGGTCGTAGAATTGCCGCTGCACACCAGCCTTCAAAAACGCCTTGAGACAGCCCAGCAGATATTTGCGCCGGTACCCCGTGCCGCGCCACGGATAATGGAACAGCGCCTTGCGCATGTAGAAACGGCGGTAATTCTTCAGCACGCCCTCTAACAACCCGCCGCGTGACATTTCCTTGGGCTTCATGATGGGCGTCACGAAATTGTATTTCGAGTAGTCGAAGACCTCGACCTGATCGCGCAGTTCCTGAAACAGTGGCGTGAAAGGCCAGGGCGTGTACATGGCCCAGTTTGCCAGATCCGGCTGCCAGTCCCACGCCATCTGGAAGGTTTCCTCCAGCGTATCGGCGGTCTCATTGTCCAGACCGACTATGAACTGCGCCTCGGTGAAGATATCGGCCTCGCGCAAGAGGCGGATTGCCTCCTTGTTGTCTGCGACCGTGGTTTCCTTGTTGAACTGATCCAGCTTCAACTGCGCCGCGGCCTCGGTGCCAAGCGAGACATGCACAAGCCCGGCCTTGCGGTAGAAGGGCAGCAACTCCTTGTCGCGCATGATGTCTGTCACTCGGGTATTGATCCCCCACTGGATGCGGCGCGGCAGATCGCGGGCGATCAACTCCTCGCAGAATTCAATGAACTTCTTGCGGTTGATGGTGGGTTCCTCATCCGCAAGAATGAAGAATCCAACGCCATGATTTTCGACCAGATCTTCGATTTCATCGACCACCTTCTTGGGGTCGCGCACCCGGTAATCGCGCCAGAATTTCCACTGGCTGCAGAACGAACAGGTGAAGGGACAGCCGCGCGCCATGTTCGGGATGGCGACTTTCCGGTTCAGCGGCACATAGATGTACTTGTCCCACTCAAGGATCGACCAGTCGGGCTTGATGCCATCCAGATTCTTGACGGTCGAGGCAGCAGGGGTCGCCTTGATCTCGCCGCCGTCGATAAAGGCAAGCCCGTGAATCTTGTAGCGATCCTGCGGCCAGCGCCGCTCGGCGATGGTTCTCATCAAGTCGACGACAATTTCCTCTCCCTCGCCACGCACGATCACGTCGATCCAGGGGGCCTCGGCCAGCACCTGCCGGAACATGAAGGTCGCGTGCACCCCGCCCAGAACAGTGACGCAGCCGGGCGCGACCTCCCGGGCAATTTTCAACACGTTTTCAGCGACATAAATCGAAGGGGTGATGGCGGTGGTGCCAACCACATCAGGCTTCAACTCGGCGAGTCGCCTACGCAGGGCATCATCATCGACATGGTTGGTCATCGCGTCGATGAAATGGATATCGTCAAAGCCTGCGGTTTTCAGCGCGCCCGTGAGATATGCGACCCATGCGGGCGGCCAGCTGCCAGCGATCTCGGCACCGCCTGAATGATAGTTCGGGTGAACGAAAACGATCCGCATGGCAACCTCCGCATTTGTAAGCTTAGGTTGACATCTAATGTGTCATCTGTATTTGACATGGATCAAGCTGGCGCCAGATGCCTACTCTTCTTCGCGGCTGAGCATACCGTATTTACGCAGCTTGACGTAAAGCGACTGGCGCGAGAGCCCCAGCATCTCGGCAGCGGCCACGCGGTTGTTGCGCGTGAGTTCAATCGCCGTCTCGATGCAAATCTTCTCGATGACATTGGTCGTGTCAGACACGATGTCCTTGAGCGTCGACGAACCGACAAGCTCCATCACGCCACGCATGTCGGATTCCGATGAGACCGGGTCAGACCGGCCGGACGCCGGGCTCGACGCATTTCGGATGACCAAGGCGAGCACCGGATCTACCCGGTCATCAAGCCATGCAGCCGAGATCTCGACCGCGATCTGAGCCTCGAAACCAGTCTTGAGGCGCGTCGCATACATACGCAACTGCCCCGCGCGCTGCGCATTCTCAAGCAGCACCTTCAGATCGACCGTACCGCGCGACAGAAACTCCGCGACGCTAACGCCACGCAGCTCGGTCATGCTGGAAATATCGGCCAGGTTGAGGAAGGTCTCATTGGCGTCAAGGACCTTGCCATCGCGGTCGGTGAACACCATTCCATCCGGGCCGCGATAGAAAAGCTGCCGCAGATTCGCGACCAGCCGCCCATCGGCGACAGAGCCGAATTCGGGGTCGGTGAGGCGAACCAGAATCAACTGTTCGCCCGCAGCGCGGAACAATTTCGAGCTTAGCAGAAGCTGACGCTGAGTGTCCTTGACCTCGGCATCAATGGGTGCCGGGGATTCAAGCGCAACATGCGCCGAAAGCGCCGCAATCAGCCCAGTACTGCCACGGCTGACAAATCGATCTGCAAACACCTTGTCGATCAGATCCGCACGGGTCGCTCCGAACAGCGACGCCGCGTTATGGTTGATATCGACGATCCGTCCCGTTGTGGCGGAAACCAGCGCAATCGCATCCGAGGTAAAATCCATCAGCAGGCGATAGCGCGTGTCTATTTCGCGCTGCGTCTCGTAATCCTGCTCCAGCGCGATCTGGCCATTGAGCAACTGTTGCTGCATCTCGATGACCGGGCGCTGATCCTGCCCCAGCAGCAGCATTTCACCATTGGCCGCCAACAGATGCATGGCATAGCGCACGGGCACCACGGCGCCACTGCGGTCCTTGTGTTCCAGCTCGATCCAGCGGAAGGGAATCGCCTCACCCTGGTCAGCACGCTGTTGCAATTCGGACGCGCGCTGCTCGAACTGGCGAAGCGCCTCGGCGTCGAGCATCGACGCAAAATCCTGCCCCACGCAACTGCGCAGATACTCGGAAAAGGCCGAGCTTTGACGCGAAACAGCGGCACTGATCACGCGCTTTGCATCCAGCGTCAGCGAAAAATCCGCGAGCGTCGACACGACCGAGGAAACGACCGGATCCTTCAGCGTGGGGACAGCCCCATGCAATCGGATATTGGTATGATCACTCGTCACGCTCGGCCCGCTCCTTCTGACGGCCCGCTAAAGACCGCTAACCTATATCCAGACAGATCATTCGGCAGCGTATTGTTTGACCTGACCGCCTATGTAGGCGAGTGCTTCAGGGATATTCGACGTCGCCAGCCCCGCCCCGACGAGGGAAGCAAGCTGTGCCGAACTCATATCCTGCCCCATCTCTGCCACGATGCCGCCGCCACAGACAACCGGCAACTCGTTCCCAGAGTTATCCCGAATTGTCTTCATCAAATCAGCACAAGACGCAAGACATGATCGGTTCGAAACGGACACAAAAACAGCAGAATAACGGTTTTCCCTGAGCAATCTTTGCATTTCGCCAAACTTTGGCACAAGCGCAACCCTGACCGAAACGCCCATTCTGCGCATCTGGTTGGCCGCAATCATTGCCCCCAGGGTGTGCTGCTCCTGCGCTGGAAGCGCAAGAAGGATGCACGGCCCTGTACGCTCTCCGGTGCGATCCGAGACCCAGGCCCGGCCCAACTCGCGCAGCAGGCTTTGCAGCCGCGACAGCGCGATAGAGGCCTGCAGGATGTCCAGGTCACATTCATGCCACTCCGCGCCGATCCGATCGATTGCCGCCGGAAAATAGACATCGGTAATCTGCTCGCCCGAGATCGCCCGATGCCGCATCTCGCAGTAGAGTTGCGACAGCGCGTCCTGCTCACCGGTCTTGGCGTGCCGGATCAGGAGATCCAGAACGTGACGATGCGGTCTGCCAGTCTCGATTCGGTCGCTTCGTGTCAACTCCGACACGACACGCATTGCGAATTTGGTAAGCACGGCTTCCTCCGGCCGCCGTCGAAACTCGTCCATATGGACCAGACTATCCATACTCGTCGTTACCCCCGATGAACTCTACCGCAAAGCGCAACGCAACAGCAAGCATGGCGACTCAATCGGCGAAATTACCTTGACTTTACGGTTGCAGGAAAGCGCCTAAATGTCAAAAGAAACTTACACTCCCGCCACCGCGAACAGCCCTCATAGACCGCGATTTATTTTTATCTTTTTTATACAGATGGTTGTGGTGATGTTTGCTGAAATATTCGCCGTAACTGCCCATTTAGTATGCCGCCGACGTGTGTAAATTATAATTGACACTTTGCTCTGTCCAACGCTAAGCTTGCGTGGGAATCGAGATCCGGGGGCTGCCATATGGGCAGAAAGACAATTCGCAAACCGCTTTACACGCCCGAGCAGCGCCGCATCCGCGACGCGTCTCGCTGGACACTGGTTCAGGGAATCCTCGCACCGTTGCAGATGGTCATCTGCATTGTGTCGGCCATTCTGGTGGTCCGCTTCCTGATGACCGGCGAAGGCTACATCGCCGCGACCGCCTCGATCCTGCTCAAGACATTCGCGCTCTATGCCATCATGGTTACTGGTGCAATCTGGGAAAAAGAAGTCTTCGGTCAGTACCTGCTTGCCGAGGCTTTCTTCTGGGAAGATGTGGTCAGCTTTGCGGTTATCGCGCTGCACACGCTTTATCTGGCCGCGCTCTTCGGCGGCTTCATGACAGCGGATCAGCTCATGATTCTGGCGCTGATCGCCTATGCCATCTACGCCGTCAACGCCCTGCAATTCGTGTGGAAACTGCGCTTGGCGCGGCAAAGCGCCGTCCGGGAAAGCGAGAGTCCGGCATGACTGATCTGACCCAAGCCGGCTGCCGCTCTACCCCTGTCCTGCGCGAGCGCGGTCAGCGCGAGGTTTTCTGCGGACTGACCGGAATCATCTGGCTGCACCGCAAGATGCAGGATGCCTTCTTTCTTGTCGTCGGCTCGCGCACCTGCGCGCACCTGCTGCAATCTGCGGCCGGAGTAATGATCTTTGCCGAGCCGCGTTTCGGCACGGCGGTCCTGGAAGAGAAAGACCTCGCGGGGATAGCCGATGCCAATGCCGAACTGGACCGCGAAGTCGCCCGCCTGCTGGCGCGCCGCCCCGATATCCGGCAGTTGTTTCTGGTGGGCTCCTGCCCTTCCGAGGTGATCAAGCTGGATCTCTCGCGCGCTGCAGAGCGCCTGAGCGTCACGCATGGTCCCACCGTGCGGGTGCTGAACTTCTCGGGATCTGGCATCGAGACCACCTTTACTGAAGGCGAAGATGCCTGTCTTGCCTCGATGGTTCCAACCTTGCGGGAAACTCACGACAAAGAGCTTCTCATCGTCGGCGCGCTGCCCGATGTGGTCGAGGATCAGGCGCTTGCGCTGCTGGGGCAGATCGGGGTCAACCCGGTGCGCTGCCTGCCCGCCAAACGCGCCGAGCTAGACCCCGCCATTGGCCCGAACACCCGCTATGCGCTGACCCAGCCCTTTCTGGGCGAGACCCACGCCGCACTTCAACGGCGCGGCGCACGGATAATTTCCGCCCCCTTCCCCTTCGGTGCTGAAGGCACAACGCTCTGGCTCAAGGCCGTGGCCGCCGAATTCGGCATCGGGCCGGACAAGGTTGATGCGGTCGTCGCCGCCCCTCGTGCCCGCGCCGAAAAGGCCATCGCCGCGGCAGCCAGGACACTGCGCGGCAAACGGATATTCTTCATGCCCGATAGCCAGTTGGAGATCCCTCTGGCGCGCTTTCTGACCCGCGAATGCGGCATGGAAGCGGTCGAGATTTCCACCCCCTATCTGCATTCCGACATCCACGGCCCCGAGCTTGACCTCATTGCCGCAGGGCCGACCCTCTCTGAAGGGCAGGATGTGGATCTGCAACTCGACCGCGTGCGCACCACGCGCCCTGATCTGACTGTCTGCGGCTTGGGCCTCGCCAACCCGCTTGAGGCCGAGGGGCTGGCGACCAAATGGGCGATCGAACTGGTGTTCACGCCCGTCCATTTCTACGAACAGGCTGGCGACCTCGCCGCCCTCTTCGCCCGCCCCCTGCGCCGCCGCGAGATCCTCGCCGCCAGCCACCCCAACCGGATGGAGGCTGCCGAATGACTCTGCCTTTCATCCTTGTCAAAATATCCTCTGGGGGTCCGGGGGGCGAAGCGCCCCCGGGAGGCCAGCCATGAAGCTCGCCGTCTGGACATATGAGGGCCCGCCCCATGTCGGTGCCATGCGCGTTGCCACCGGGATGCGCGATCTGCATATGGTGCTGCACGCACCGCAGGGCGACACTTATGCCGACCTGCTGTTCACCATGATCGAGCGGCGCAACCACCGCCCCCCGGTCAGCTACACCACGTTCCAGGCGCGTGATCTGGGCGCGGATACGGCAGGCCTGTTCATGACAGCCGCCCGCGATGCTCATGCACGGTTCAAACCGCAGGCGCTGTTGGTCGCGGCGTCTTGCACGGCCGAGCTTATTCAGGACGACCCCGGGGGCCTCGCCGAGACGATGGGCCTGCCAGTGCCTGTGATCGCGCTGGAACTGCCCAGCTACCAGCGCAAGGAAAATTTCGGCTGCGATGAGGCGTTCTTGCAGCTTTGCCGCGCGCTGGCTCGCCCGATGGAGCGGACGACCCGCGTGACCTGCAACATCCTCGGCCCTACTGCGCTGGGTTTTCGCCATCGTGACGATGCGCAGGAAATCACCGCGCTGTTGTCCGAGATGGGTGTCGAGGTCAATGTTTGCGCGCCCATGGGCGCGAGCCCCGCCGATATCGCCCGCATGGGGCAGGCCCATTTCAATGTGCTGCTCTACCCCGAAACCGCCGAGGCGGCGGCCCGCTGGCTGGAACGCGAGCATGGCCAGCCCTACACCAGGACCATTCCCATCGGCACCAACGCAACCCGTGCTTTCATCGAGGAAGTGCGCGCTCTCTCAGGTTCGTCGCTTCCGGTGGACGAATCGCGCCTGCGCCAGCCCTGGTGGGCGGCAAGCGTGGACTCGACCTACCTCACCGGCAAGCGCGTCTTCCTCTTCGGCGATGGCACCCATGTGATGGCTGCTGCCAAGGTCGCCCGCGACGAAATGGGTTTCGAAGTCTGCGGCATGGGTTGCTACAACCGCGAACAGGCCCGCCCCCTACGGGCGCTGGCCCGCGAATTCGGCCTCGAGGCGCTGATCACCGACGACTATCTCGAAGTCGAGGCCGCCATCGAGCAGACCGCGCCCGAGATGATCCTCGGCACCCAGATGGAGCGCCATATCGGCAAGCGGCTGGGCATCCCCTGCGCGGTCATCTCTGCGCCGGTCCATGTGCAGGACTTCCCCGCGCGCTATTCGCCGCAAATGGGCTTCGAGGGCGCGAATGTGCTGTTCGATACCTGGGTGCATCCACTGGTCATGGGGCTCGAAGAACACCTGCTGACCATGTTCCGCGAAGATTTCGAATTCCACGATGCGGCGGGCCCTTCCCACCATGGCGGCAAGGCCCAACCGCTGACCCAGAGCGCAACTGTCCCGCATGGGACGGCGGCGGAAGGGGGCTCGACGCCCCCGCCCGCCGCTTCACTGCCCGCCGGCATGCCGTCGCTCGACAATATCGTCTGGCTGACCTGTGCCGAGCGTGAACTGAAGAAAATCCCCTTCTTCGTGCGCGGCAAGGCGCGGCGCAACACCGAGAAATTCGCCGTTGAAAAAGGTCTTCACGAGATCTCGGTCGATACACTTTACGAGGCCAAGGCACATTATGCTCGATAGTCAGCACATCCAGCCCAAGCCCTACCGTTTCGTGGTCGTCACGCTTGACGCCCATGCCGCAGGCCCTGCGACCCGTGTCCTGCCACGCCTGCGCGCCGATTTTCCGGGGCTTGAGGTCTCGATCCATGCCGCCGCCGAATGGGCCGAAAACCCTACGGCGCTCGCTGAGGCCAAAGCCGCGATCAACGCTGCTGATATCGTCGTCGCCAATCTTCTCTTCATCGAAGAGCATGTGCTCGCCTGCCTGCCCGAGATGCGGGCCGCCCGCGCCCGCTGCGATGCCTTTATCGGTGTGATTTCCGACCCGCAGATCGTCCGGCTGACCAGGATGGGCGATCTCGACATGGCCAAGCCCGCCACGGGCATTGCCAAGATCATGAAGAAACTGCGCGGCGGCGGCGACAGGTCCAAGCCCGCCAGTGGTGCGAAGCAGATGAGCCTCTTGCGCCGCCTGCCCAAGATCCTGAGGTTCATCCCCGGCAAGGCGCAGGATCTGCGCGCCTGGTTCCTGTCTATGCAATACTGGCTGGGCGGTTCAGACGAGAATATCGAAGCGATGATGCGCTTCCTGATCGCGCGCTACGCGAACCGCCCCGAATGGGGTGAGGTCAAAGCCGCAGCGCCCATCGATTACCCCGAAGCCGGCCTCTACCACCCCGACCTGCCCGAACGCATCACCACGGATGCGGCAGCGCTTCCGCGCCCCGAATGCACGACCGGTACTGTCGGCCTGCTTCTGATGCGGTCCTACATTCTGGCCTCTGACACCGCGCATTACGACGCGGTTATCCGCGCGCTCGAGTCCCGAGGTCTCGCTGTCGTTCCAGCTTTCGCCGGTGGCCTCGACGGCAGACCGGCAATCGCGGAGTATCATCAGGGCAAGATCGATGCGCTGTTGTCGCTGACAGGCTTCAGCCTCGTCGGTGGTCCGGCCTATAATGACAGCCCGGCGGCGGTCGAGACACTGACCGCGCTCAATGTTCCCTATATGGTCGCCCACCCGCTGGAGTTTCAGACGCTGGGCCAATGGGCTTCCTCCGCCACAGGCCTCGGCCCGGTAGAGACCACCATGCTGATCGCCCTGCCTGAAATCGACGGCGCGACCTCTCCAATGGTTTATGGTGGTCGCCACGGGGCTGAAAACTGCACGGGCTGCGCCCATAACTGCCATGTCACGAGCGACACCCGCGCGATGGCCCCCTGCCCCGAACGCATCACCTCACTGGCCGAGAAACTGACGCGCACCGTCGCGCTACGGCGCAAGAAGAACAGCGAGAAGCGCGTGGGGATCGTGCTTTTCGGCTTCCCGCCCAATGCGGGTGCAGTCGGCACGGCGGCCTATCTCGATGTGTTCGAGAGCCTACATAACACGCTGCATCGCCTGGCCGCCGAGGGCTATGACATCACACCCCCGGCCACTTCGGACGAGCTGCGCGCGGCTGTCTTGCAGGGCAATGCTGCGCAATACGGGCAAGAGGCTAATGTCACGGCCCATGTCTCCGCCGAGGAAATGGTGCGCAACTGCCCGCCACTTTCGTCGATCGAATCGGTCTGGGGGCCAGCGCCGGGGCGCATCCAGTCCGACGGGCGCGGCGTATTCGTGCTGGGCGCGCAATTCGGCAAGGTCTTTGTCGGCGTGCAGCCCACTTTCGGCTACGAGGGCGACCCGATGCGGCTGCTCTTCGAGAAAGGCTTCGCGCCGACCCACGCTTTCACCCAGTTCTACCTCTGGCTGCGCAACACCTATGCCGCTGATGTGGTGCTGCATTTCGGGATGCATGGTGCGCTGGAATTCATGCCCGGGAAACAGGCCGGGATGGGCGCGCATGACTGGCCGGACCGGCTGATCGGCGAGATGCCGAATATCTACCTGTATGCGGCCAATAACCCGTCCGAAGCGTCATTGGCCAAGCGCCGCTCTGGCGCTGTGACGATCACGCATCTGACGCCGCCTGTTGCTCAAGCCGGGCTCTACAAGGGCTTGCAGGATTTGAAGGACAGCCTCGCCCGCTGGCGGCGGATGGCGGATGATGACCCCGCCCGCGACGAGATCGAAACGCTGATCGCCGAACAGGCCGCGGCGGTTGACCTGGAGGGCTCGCCCGAGATGCTCTGGGTGCGGCTTCTGGAATGCGAGGACGCGCTGATCCCCGAGGGGCTGCACATCATGGGGCGCACCCCCGATGCGGGAGCGCGTGCGGCCCTGCTGGCCAATGTGGAGGCCAACGAAGAGCAGCGCGCCGCGATGGATGCGGCATTGCAACAGGACAGCGAGTTGACGGGCCTGATGCGCGCGCTGTCAGCGGAATTCATCGCCCCCGTGCCGGGGGGCGACCTGATCCGCGCGCCCGACATCCTGCCCACCGGCCGCAATATCCACGCGTTTGACCCGTTTCGGATGCCCACGCAATTCGCCCTGCGCGAAGGGGCAATGCAGGCGCAAAAGCTGCTCGATACGCATCCGACCCTGCCGCGTTCGGTCGCGATGGTGCTCTGGGGGTCTGACAACATCAAATCCGATGGCGGGCCGATCGCGCAGGCCCTGGCGCTGATGGGGGCTGTTCCGCGTTTCGATGCCTATGGGCGTCTGTCGGGCGCGGATCTGATCCCGCTCTCAGAGCTTGGCCGCCCGCGCATCGACGTCGTGATGACCCTCTCGGGCATCTTCCGTGACTTGCTGCCCTTGCAGACCAAACTTCTCGCCGAGGCCGCGCTGAAAGCCGCCACGGCGAATGAGCCCGAAGCGCAGAACTTCATCCGTGCCCATGCGCTGGCCTCCGCGCGCGAATTGGGAGTGGATCTCGAGACCGCCGCGCTGCGCGTATTCTCGAATGCTGAAGGCGCCTATGGGTCTAACGTCAACGCGCTGGTCGACAGCTCGGCCTTCGGCGATGAAGACGAATTGGCCGATGCCTACCAGACCCGCAAAGGGTTCGCTTATGGCGTGACCGGCAAGCCGATGGCGCAGCCGGAACTGCTGAAAGCGACGCTGGCGACTGTGGAACTGGCCTATCAGAACCTCGAATCCGTCGAGCTTGGGGTCACATCGGTCGACCATTACTTCGACACGCTGGGCGGCATCGCAAGGGCGGTAAAACGCGCGCGCGGGCAGGAGACGCCGGTCTATATCGGAGACCAGACGCGCGGAGCGGGCAAGGTGCGCACACTGAAAGACCAGATCGCGCTGGAAACCCGCGCCCGCGCACTGAACCCCAAATTCTACGAGGCGCTGTTGACACACAAAGCCGAGGGCGTGCGTCAGATCGAGGCGCATGTGACCAACACGTTGGGCTGGTCGGCCACCACGGGAAATGTAGAGCCTTGGGTCTATCAGCGCCTGTCCGAGACGTTCGTGCTGGACGAGACGATGCGGCGCAGGCTGGCAGAGATGAATCCGCAGGCCTCGGCGCGGCTGGCCGGACGGCTGATCGAGGCATCCGAACGCAACTATTGGGCGCCGGATGCAGCAACACTGGCCGCGCTGCAGGCCGCCGCGGACGAGATCGAGGATCGAGTCGAAGGGATTGCCGCCGAATGAGCAGAACCGCGACCGATACGCATTCCGGACCGGACGGGGACCAGCCCCGTCGCCGATTGGGCTTGAACCAATGGCGCCGCAACCGGCAACCCGCCGGGATATTTGGACAAGGATGAAGGGAACAACGCTATGAGCCCAAGAGATGAAGTGCCGGTCCTGAAAGGTCAGGATGGCGAAGGCTCGGTGCAAGTGCATATGGACCCCAGCCAGAAGATCGAGGGCGCGAAGGTGTTTTCGGTCTATGGCAAGGGCGGGATCGGCAAATCGACCACCTCAAGCAACCTGTCGGCGGCCTTCGCCGCACAGGGCAAGCGGGTGCTGCAGATCGGCTGCGACCCCAAGCATGACAGCACCTTCACTCTGACCGGGCAGTTGCAGCCCACTGTGATCGATATCCTCAAGGAGGTCGATTTCCACGCCGAGGAGTTGCGCGCCGAGGATTTCGTCACCGAAGGCTGGGGCGGCGTTATGTGCGTGGAAGCAGGCGGCCCGCCTGCCGGCACGGGCTGCGGGGGCTATGTCGTGGGCCAGACGGTGAAGTTGCTGAAACAGCATCATCTGCTTGAAGATACCGATGTGGTGATCTTTGACGTGCTGGGCGATGTGGTCTGCGGCGGGTTTGCGGCGCCATTGCAGCACGCGGACCGGGCCGTGATCGTGACCGCGAATGATTTCGACTCGATCTACGCAATGAACCGCATCATCGCCGCCGTTCAGGCGAAATCGGCCAATTACAAGGTCCGGCTGGCGGGCTGCATCGCAAATCGCTCGCGCGAGACGGACGAAGTGGACCGCTTCTGTGACAAGGTCGGCTTCAAGCGCATCGGGCATATGCCCGATGTCGATGCCATACGGCGCTCGCGACTGAAGAAAAAGACCCTCTTCGAGATGGATGCCGACGAGGACATTCTCGCCTGCCGCGCGGAGTACATGCGGCTGGCCGAGGCGCTTTACAACGGCACCGAAGCGCTGAGCCCGGCCCCGCTGCCCGACCGCGATATCTTCGAGCTGTTGGGATTTGATTGATGCGCGACCTCTCGCCCACATCCAGCTATGACGCGACAAGGACGCGTGTGGCCAGCTATTTCGACGGCACGGCAACGCGGGTCTGGGACCGGCTGACCTCTGACGCGCCTGTTTCGCGTATTCGCCAGACGGTGCGCGAGGGGCGTGACGCCATGCGCGCGCTGATGCTGGGGCAACTGCCAGAGGATCTGCGCGGCGCGCGGGTGCTGGATGCGGGCTGCGGGACCGGGGCTGCCTCGGCGGAACTGGCTGCACGGGGCGCGGATGTGACCGCAATCGACATTTCGCCCAAGCTGGTCGAGATCGCGCGCACGCGCCTGCCCGAGGGGCTGGCAGGCCGGGTCGATTTCCGCGCGGGCGACATGCTGGCGGCCGAGCTGGGCCGGTTCGATGCTGTGATCGCGATGGACAGCCTGATCTACTACACCCGCCCCGACCTGGAGGCCGCACTTGGCGGGCTGTCGGCGCGGACAGGACAGGTTGTCTTCACGGTCGCACCGCGCACGATGCTTCTGATGACGATGTGGCACGCGGGCAAGGCCTTCCCGCGCGCGGATCGTTCGCCCGTGATGATCCCGCATGACTGGAAACGGCTCTCGGTTCCAGGGCTGGCCAAGGTCGGGCGCGTCTCGCGGGGCTTCTATATTTCCGAATGTCTGAAGGTGCGGGCATGATCATCCCCAAGGCGGTGTTCAAATCCATCGGCACGAAATGGCTGCCCTTCGCGGATGCGGCCTCCGAAGGGTTGCCGCTGAACCAGATCCTGCGGCTGAGCCTGTTTCAGGTCTCGGTCGGGATGGCCTCGGTGCTGCTTCTGGGCACGCTGAACCGCGTGATGATCGTGGAGCTGTCGCTGGCGGCCTCGCTGGTGGCCTTCATGATCGCACTGCCCGTACTGATCGCACCGTTCCGGGCGCTTCTGGGCTTCAAGTCGGACAATCACCGCTCGGCGATTGGCTGGAAACGGGTGCCTTACCTGTGGTTCGGCTCGCTGTGGCAGTTCGGCGGGCTGGCAATCATGCCCTTCGCGCTGCTGGTGCTGACCGGCGATGTGGTTCATGAGGTGCCCTTTGCGGGCGAGGTGATCGCGGCACTCGCCTTTCTGATGACGGGCTTCGGCCTGCACATGACCCAAACCGCGGGCATCGCGCTGGCAGCGGACCGCGCCGATGACAAGTCGCGCCCACGCGCGGTGGCGCTGCTCTATGTGACCTTCCTGGTCGGTATGGCCATCTCGGCGCTGATCGTGGGCTATCTGCTGCGTGATTTCAGTGACCTGCGGCTGATTCAGGTCGTGCAGGGCTGCGCGGTGGTCACGCTGGCGCTGAACATTATTGCATTGTGGCGGCAGGAAAAGATCAAGCCAATGAGCCGCGCCGAGCGCGAGGCCCCCAAACCCGCCTTCAAGGACGCCTGGCGCGACTATCTCAGCGGCGGTCAGGCAGGGCGGCTGCTGGCCGTGGTGTTTGTCGGTGGGCTGGCCTTCAACATGCAGGATGTGCTGCTGGAACCCTATGGCGGTGAGATCCTCGGGCTCTCGGTCGCGGCAACGACGACGCTGACGGCGGTCTGGGCTTTCGGCGCGCTGCTGGGATTCTGGCTGGCGGCACGTTGGCTGGCCAATGGGATGGACCAGTTCCGCATGGCCGCGCGCGGGATCCTTGTCGGCATCTTCGCCTTCGCCGCGGTCATTTTCGCCGGACCGCTGCAATCCACGCCGATTTTCTTTGCCGGTGCCTGGGGCATCGGGTTGGGGCTGGGGCTATTCGCGGTCGCGACCCTGACGGCGGCGATGGAAATGCCCAAGCGCGGCATTGTCGGCGGCGGCATGGCGCTGGGTGCCTGGGGCGCAGCACAGGCTACGGCAGCAGGGCTTGCAGTTGCGCTTGGCGGCGGCATTCGCGACACAGTGCAAGGGCTGGCGAATGCGGGCCACCTCGGCCCCGGCCTGATGACCCCCGATATCGGCTATTCTGTCGTCTACCATATCGAGATCGGGCTTTTGTTCCTGACCCTCGTCATTCTTGGCCCGCTGGTGCGGACCCGGATCATCACCACACCTGAACAACGCAACCAACGGATCGGCCTGGCCGATTTCCCAACCTGAACCTCAAGGAGGAAACCCATGGATACCCCCTATGGCTGGCTGTTTTTCGGCAATTTCGATCTGGCGCTGATTTCGCTTTACCTGTTCTGGATCTTCTTTGCCGGGCTGATCTACTATATTCAGCGCGAGAACATGCGCGAAGGCTATCCGCTGGAGAATGAGGATGGCAGCGAGACCAATTCGCTGCTCTCGATCCCCGAGCCCAAGACCTTTAACCTTCCCCACGGACGCGGCGAATACCAGGCTCCCGACTTTGAGCGTGAGGCACGCGATCTCGCGCTGGCACCCACCTCGGGCGGAACGGGTTTCCCTTTTGCCCCCACAGGAGACGCCATGAAGGACGGGGTTGGCCCGGCCTCCTGGGCGGCACGGCGTGACGAGGCGGAACTCGATGGCCATGGCCACGCCAAGATCCAGCCCATGGCAAAGGTCGGCGAATTTGCCGTCTCGGCGGGCCGTGACCCGCGCGGGCTGAAGGTTGTCTGCCACGACCGCAAATCGCCGGGCACGGTCAGCGACATGTGGGTGGACGTGCCTGAACAGCTTGTTCGCTACATCGAGGTCACACTGGACGACGGAGGCAAACGGCTTGTGCCCATGCCGATGGTCAAGATCAAGTCCGACCGCGTGGTGGTGAACGCGCTCGATTCCGAGAGCTTCAAGGGCATCCCCACCATCGCCTCAGACGCGCAGATCACCAAGCTCGAGGAAGACAAGGTCTCTGGCTATGTCGCGGGCGGGTATCTCTATACCGCTGACAAGCGCGCCTCGGAACTCAAGGCGCTCGGCAAGGTCCTGTCCGATCCGGTCTGAGCCACAACTGACTGACGACCCATTAAACGAAGGAACCGGCCCATGTCGCATGATGATTTCGCTTTTGAACCCGTGAAGGGCTTGCCAGAACGCCCCCCGGAGCACGAACGCATCCTGTGGCAGGGTCGGCCTGATAGTTGGCATCTGGCGCGCGAAGCCCTGAAGATCAACTGGATCACCGGTTACTTTGTGGTCATCGTAATCTGGCGCAGCGCCCTCGGCGCAGCCGATGGCGGGCTGGCAGGCGCGGTCGCCTTTGGCCTGCCCTATGTTGGGCTCTGGGCAGGCGCGATGCTGGTGATCGGGCTGATGGCGCTCGCGATGGCGCGCAGCACGGTCTACACGATCACCACCGCACGCGTGGCGATGCGTATCGGGGCGGCATTGAACGTCACGCTCAACCTTCCCTTCCGCCAGATCGCAAATGTCGATCTGAGCCTGCGCAAGAATGGCTCCGGCACGATCGCGATCGAGACGCTTGGCGAGACGAAGTTCTCCTACCTTGTCCTCTGGCCGCATTGCCGCCCCGGTCATGTCCGTGTGACCAAGCCCGCGCTGCGCTGCATCCCCGATGCAGCCCATATCGCGCAGATTCTCGCCGATGCTGCCGAAGCGCGCGTGTCGCAACCTGTCCTTGAACGCAAGTCCCCTGCCCCGGCAGGCGGCTTGGTCGCAGCCGAGTGAGCCCCGTCATGACCACTGACCCCAATCCGCAAAAACCTTTCCAGCCCGGCTTCAAGCGGGCCGACAACAATGACATGATCCCCATAGGACTGGTGCGAATGATGTTCGCCCTTCCAGTCGCGGCGCTGCTTCTGGTCAGCTATGCCACACTTACCGGGCGCGAGCAGGTCGCCATCCCGCCTGCGGCGTCAGTGGTGCAAAGCTGGTCGATCAGCCTTGTCGGCCATGATGCACAGGCAGTCTCGGTCTACGATGCCGACGGCGCATTGCTGGCCAATCTGGACCATGGCGGCTTTGTCACTGTCGTCGAGAATGGCCTGATGACCATGCGCCGCCGTCACGGGATCGACCCGACCCTGCCGCTGAATATCGTCCAGTTCGAGAATGGACGTCTGGCGGCGATTGACCCGCTGACCAGTTACCGGGTCGAGCTGACCCAGTTCGGCCAGGACAATCTCGCGGCCTTCAAGCAGCTGCTGAATATCGACTGAGACCACCACCACTACCGAGACGACCAAAACAAAAAAGGGAATCCCGAAATGTCACTCTTCTCAAGAAAGATCGACCATGTGCCCTGCACAGTCGAGGTCAGCCACCGCTTCGAGAGCCTTCATGCGCATGTGCGCTTCAATGATGGCTCGGTCGTCCATCCGGGCGATGAGGTTCTGGTGCAGGGCCCGCCTGTCCTCGCCGCGTGGGGCGAGGTGATCAGCGAGGATCGCACAGCCGTTATCACCCGCGCCAATGCGCTGGAGCGGCTCTGGACCCGGCTGACAGGGGATTTCGAATTCATGGAACTCTGTGAATTCTCGTTTTCAGAGGAGATGAGCATATGAATGCCCACGCTACAACCCATGACGAACTCCACGCCGAAATCGCGGACCGTTTCGACACCGACGCCATGGCGCAGGAATCCACTCTGCTGAACCCGCGGTTCTACACCACGGATTTCGACGAGTTGGACCGCATCGACGTGACGCCTGTTCGCGAAGAGTGGGACAAGCTGATCGGCCAGATGAAATCGGACCCCAACAAGGGCCATTTCAAGAAGAATGCCGACTGGGACAAGGTCGATTGGGACAACATGGACCCCGCGCTGAAGCGCGAGTTGATCGACTTTCTGGTGTCCTCCTGCACAGCCGAGTTTTCGGGTTGCGTGCTCTACAAGGAAATGAAGCGGCGCGGCAACAACCCCGATATCTGCGAGCTGTTCAACTATATGGCCCGCGACGAGGCGCGCCATGCCGGCTTTATCAATGACGCGCTGCGCGAAGCCGGTGTTGCCGTGAATCTGGGCTTCCTGACCAAGGCCAAGAAATACACCTATTTCCGGCCCAAATTCATCTATTACGCCACCTATCTGTCGGAAAAGATCGGCTATGCGCGGTATATCACCATCTACCGCCACCTAGAGGCCAACCCCGACAAGCGGTTCCACCCGATCTTCAAGTGGTTCAAGGAATGGTGCAATGACGAGTTCAGCCATGGTGAGGCCTTCGCGCTTCTGATGCGCACGGACCCCAAGCTGACCGAGAGCTTTGTCAACAAACTCTGGATCCGCTTCTTCCTGACCGCCGTCTATGCCACGATGTATGTGCGCGACCATGCACGCCCCGAGTTCCACAAGGCGCTTGGCGTGGATATTGACTGGTATGATCAGGAAGTGTTCCGCAAGACCTCCGAGATCGCAAAGCAGATCTTCCCGATGGAACTGGATATCGACCATCCGGCCTGGCTGCCCACGCTCAAGAAGATCGAGGCCGCTTACAAGGACGTGGAAGAGGGCACGAAAGCTGGTGGCGTCGGGGGGACCCTGCGCAAATGGGGCGGGATGACCCGCGCCGGGCTGGGCTTTGCGCGACTCTACCTGCTGCCAGTGAAGAAGAGCACGCCACCCGAATCGGTCCGACTGGAGCCCGCGTACTAGGGGTATTCAGGGGGGCCTGGGCTTCGCGCCCGCCGCCTGCCTGGAAAGGAGCGCCGCATGTTCGAAACGCCCTGGATAGCCGCCCTCGCCGCGCTGTTCCTGTGGTGGTTTGCCACGGGGATCCTGCTGTGGCGGGTGCATGTGGCCGACCGGGGCGGGCCAGATCAGCACGCATGGTCCGTGATTCTGTCGCTGCCGCTTTTCGCGCTGGGGATGCTGGGTGTCAGCGCCACGCTGATGGACCCAAGCCCGCAAGGCGTCTGGCTGGCTTTCCTGTCGGCGCTGGCGCTCTGGGGCTGGGTGGAACTGGCGTTTCTGTCGGGTATCATCACCGGGCCGAATACGCGGGGCTGCGCAACAGGGCTGCGCCCGACAGCGCGGTTCCGGGCGGCTTTTGGCACCATCGCCTATCACGAACTTCTGCTCGCAGGCATCGTCTTGGGGCTCGTTGTGTCGGCCTGGGGGGCGGAGAACCTGTTTGCACTCTGGACCTTCCTGGTGCTGTTCCTAGCCCGTATCTCGGCCAAGCTGAATCTCTATCTGGGCGTGCCCCGGATAAATACCGACTTTCTCCCATCGCCGCTTGGCCATCTGGCAAGCTACTTCCGGCAAGGCCCTGTCAGTGGCTTCTTTCCGCTGTCGGTCACGGCTCTGGCGCTGGCCGTGGGCTGCTTTCTCGAACGGCTCTGGCGTGCCATGCAGGCGGGCGATCAGGGCAGCGTCATCGGTTTCACGCTGCTGGCTATGCTCACCGCACTCGCGCTGCTCGAGCACTGGTTCATGGTCTGGCGCGTGCGCGATGACAAACTCTGGCGCTGGATGCTCCCGGCACCTTCGACCCGCAAATCAGAAACAGACCCGAGGGGGACCCCATGAATTTCGATGCTCATTTCGCCGCCGAACTCGACAAGCTCAAGTCCGACGGCAATTATCGCATCTTTGCCGAGGTCGAACGCCAATGCGGCGCCTTCCCCAAGGTCAGGCGTTTCAACAGCGCGGGCATACAGGAAGTCACGGTCTGGTGCTCGAATGATTATCTGGGCATGGGCCATAACCCAGAAGTCGTGAACAGCATGGTGCGTACAGTCGAGGCCTGCGGCACGGGCGCAGGCGGCACGCGCAATATCTCGGGCAACAACCATGCGCATCGTATTCTCGAAGAGGAACTGGCCGACCTGCACGGCAAGCAATCGGCTCTGCTGTTCACCTCTGGTTATGTCTCTAACTGGGCGGCGCTCTCTACCCTTGGCGCGAAGATCCCCAATGCCGTGATCCTCTCGGACGAAAAGAACCATGCCAGCATGATCGAGGGCATCCGCCATTCGCGCGCCGACAAGGTGCTGTGGAAACACAATGACTGGCGCGACCTGGACCGCAAGCTCAAGGCGGTGGGCGACCGGCCCAAGATCGTGGCTTTCGAATCGGTCTATTCCATGGACGGCGATATCTGCCCGATGCGCGAGATTGTCGAAGTGGCCGAGGCCCATGGCGCACTGACCTATCTGGACGAGGTGCACGCGGTCGGCATGTATGGCCCGCGCGGTGGCGGCATCTCGGAGGAGCGTGGGCTGGCGCACCGGATCAACCTGATCGAGGGCACATTGGGCAAGGCTTACGGTGTGATGGGCGGCTATATCACGGGCTCGACCGCGTTGTGCGACTTCATCCGCTCATTTGCCTCGGGCTTCATTTTCACGACTGCGCTGCCGCCTGCGATTGCCGCCGCAGCAACCACATCGATCCAGCACCTGAAAGTTTCGGATACCGAGCGCATGGCCCAGCGCGACCGCGTCGCACGACTGCGCTCGCGGCTTGACGCGAAGGGCATTCCGCACCTGGCGAACGAGAGCCATATCATCCCGGTCATGATCGGTGATCCGGTTAAATGCCGCATGATTTCGGATATCCTGATGAATGAGTGGGGAATCTATGTGCAGCCCATCAATTACCCAACGGTCCCCAAGGGCACCGAGCGGCTGCGCATCACTCCGGGGCCACTGCATAGCGATGCCGATATCGACCATCTGGTCGATGCGCTGACCTCGCTCTGGCAGCAATGCGCGATTGCACACGCAGTTGCCTGAATTCGTGACTTGACATGATCCGCGCGCGCTACACTTCCAAGTAATCCAAATCCGGGAGGAACAGGAAATGAAGAAAGAGACTTTCGCAGCACTGGGCGCGTTGGCGTTCTCGGTCAGTGCCTTTGCCGTACAGGCCGGGGATGTTGAGGCCGGTGCCTCGGCCTTCCAGAGCCAGTGCCAGAACTGCCACAATGTCACCAATGAAGATGGCGACGTGCTGGCCGGGCGGCCCAATGTCCGCACCGGGCCGAACCTCTATGGCGTCCTTGGCCGTCAGGCCGGAACCGTCGACGGGTTCCGCTATGGGGCCTCGCTTGTCGAGGCGGGCGAGAACGATCTGATCTGGGATGAAGAGTCGATGACTGTTTATCTGCAGGATCCGCAGGGCTTCCTGCGCGAAACGCTCGACAGCAATCGCGCGCGCAGCCAGATGTCGTTCCGCGTGCGCGACGAAGAGACGGCCGTGAATATCATCGCCTTCCTCGACAGCCTTGCACCGGCTGCAGAAGAGGGTGAAGAGGAAACTGTCTCGAACTGATATCTTGCCATATCCTCGCAGGCCCGGTGACGTTTTCTCACCGGGCCTGTTGTATTTCGGGTCAAACCGAATCCGCCCAAGACTTGTCCGGTGCGGTGCGCGCAAGCCGCAAAGGACAGACGTGCCCAGTTGGGGTGTCATCCGACCTGTGGCCCGTCATGTCACTGGCGGGCAACCTCCAACGCCCGCGCCGGGTCGTCCGTGATTATTCCGTCCACGCCCATCGCTATCATCTCGGCCATGCGGTCGGGGTGGTTCACGGTCCAGACGATCACTGCGAGCCCTAAGTCGCGTGCAAGCGCCACGCGCTCGGCGGTTAGATCATCCTGCCAGGCACACCAACATCCGGCCCCCTCTGCTGCCAGCAGATGCGGCATTGAGCCGCCAAAAGCGGCCAGCGACCGACCGTCCATCCAGGGTGAGCCCTCATAGATGGTGCAATCTTCGCCCTGAGGCTCATAGGCCAGATAGCCCCGTGCCAACGCCGGGGCGGCGTCGCGCAAGATGCGCAGCACACGCCAGTCAAAGGATGAGATGAGGCAACGGTCGGCGATGTCATGCGAGGCCAGCGCATCCAGCAGCGCAGCGACCAGCGCGTCGGGCGGGTCGCCGAGATCCGAGCGCGCGGCATGGGACTTGATCTCGATATTGACCTGCAGCGCAGGCTGCGTGGCGGCCCAGTCCAGAAAAGCCGCGAGCGTGGGGATGCGGGCACCGTCAACCGGCTGTTGCGCGGGGTAGCGCGCTGCGTAAGCGTGATCCGGGTTCAGCCGCCCGACATCGTAGCGTTGCAGCGCCGCCAGATCGAGACTGGACACGAGCGGGCCAGGGTCGCGCAGCCATGCGCCACTCTCGTCACGCGCGATCTGCATCGGGATATGCGGGTCATGCACGATCACCGGCACGCCGCCACGCGCGTTCTGGATATCCAGTTCCACCCCATCGGCCCCGATCTCGCGCAGATAGTCGAACCCGGCCATCGTGTTTTCCGGCAGCACGGCGCGCGCGCCGCGATGGCCGTAGATCAGCGGGCGGGGGCCGGTGCGACGGAACAGGTTGGTCATCCCTTTGCCTCGCGCGGCTGAAACCGGTCGCGGAACCGCGCGCGCAATTCGGCCTTCTGCACCTTGCCCATTGTGTTGCGCGGCAATTCATCCAGCAGCACATAGCCCTTGGGCTGCTTGTAGCGCGCCAGCCGGTCTCGCATGGCCGCTTCGACTGCCTCCAGATCCGGCCCCGCGCCAGTGCCTGCGAGCACCGCCAGCACACCCTCGCCGAAATCGGGATGCGGCACGCCGATCACGGCGCTTTCCAACACGCCCGGCATCTCATCCAGCACCTGCTCGACCTCCTTGGGGTAGACATTGAACCCGCCCGAGATGATCAGATCCTTCGCCCGCCCGACGATCTGCACATAGCCGTCGCTATCCACCAGCCCCAGATCGCCGGTGATGAAGTAACCGTCCGGGCGGAACTCGGCGGCGGTTTTGTCGGGCATCTGCCAGTAGCCCTGAAACACATTCGGCCCGCGCACCTCGATCATGCCGGTCTCGCCCTGCGGCAGGGGGGTGCCGGTGTCCGGGTCGGCGATGCGCAGGGTCACATCGGGCAGCGGCGGGCCGACCGTGCCGGGTTTGCGCAACCCGTCATAGGGGTTCGAGGTCAGCATATTGGTCTCGGTCATGCCATAGCGTTCAAGGATCGCCTGCCCGGTGCGCTCGGCCCAGGCCCTGTGGGTCTCGGCCAGCAGCGGGGCCGAGCCCGAGATGAACAGCCGCATATGGCCCGCGAGATCCCAGCTCAGGCGCGGGTCGGACAGAAGCCGCGTGTAGAAGGTCGGCACGCCCATCATTGCGGTCGCACGCGGCAGCGCCGCGATCACCGCTTCCAGATCGAATCGCGGCTGAAAGATCATCTGCGCGCCCGAGAGGAACGTCACATTGCAGGCCACGAACAGACCATGTGTGTGAAAGATGGGCAGCGCATGCAGCAGCACGTCTTTGGGGGTGAATCGCCACAGTCCAACCAGCGTGCGCGCATTCGAGAGCAGGTTGGCATGGCTCATCATCGCGCCCTTGGAGCGCCCGGTCGTGCCCGAGGTGTAAAGCAGCGCCGCAAGGTCACTGTCGGCGCGGTCAACGGGCGTAAACTCTGCCGGACACCCCGCCGCAATCGCATCCAGACTGCCGCCTTCGCCAAGGCTCTCCAGCCGGATGCCCAGCCGCGCGGCCAGCGGGGCGAGCGCGGCCTTGTGCCCGGGGTCCACCAGCATCAGGCGGGCACCTGAGTCACTGGCGAAATACTCGACCTCAGCACCCGTGTAGCCCGTGTTCAACGGCAGAAACACCGCCCCCGTCGCCACGCAGGCCCCGTAGATGGCCAGCATCTGCGGGCTCTTGGCCGCCTGCACCACGACCCGGTCACCCATGCCGACCCCTGCCGCCTCCAGCGCATGGGCGAAGCGGGCGACCATGGCGTGAAACGCGGCCGCGCTCAGCACGTCCCCCTCGGGCAGAGACATCAGCGGGCGCGCCTGCCCCGCCATCGGGGCGAAGAGCGCGTCATATAGCGGGTTGGGCATCGGCAGACCTCCTGCGCGCCATTGCTTGCAGAAATCCGCCGCGCGCGCAATCTGATCAGCGGTGCAAAAGGTCGCGATGGTATTGCCGCATCAGCATCAGCCCCAACACCATCGGCACAAGCGCGCAGACCGCCACGAATCCGACCGAGACATAGCCCGGCGCATAGCCCGGATAGAACCCGTCGCGCATCAGCCCGGTGACGTGCAGGACCGGGTTGAACCACAGCACCTCCTGCGCCATCAGTGGCATGTCCTCATAAAGGAAGATCACGCCCGAGATCAGAAACAGCGGCGTCGTGATCATGCCCCAGATATTCTGCCAGACCGGGAAGCGCTGGAACAGAAAACAGTTGAGGCAGCCCAGCCCGAAGCCCAGCGCGGTGGCAAGCCCCATTGCCAGCGCGATCCGGCCCCAGTCGAGCACGGGCGCGAGCCCGTCATGCACGATGATGCCCGCCAGAATCAGCGCCGTGACCACCCAGACAACCAGCGTGTTGAGCAGAAACCGCGCGATCACGGCATCGACCCAGCTTACGCCGGGGTAGAACAGCAGCGCGCGCGAATAGAGCATGGACTGGCCGACCGTGTGGCTGAGTGTGGTGACAACCTGCACCACCAGCAACCCGGTCGCCTTGAACAGCAGAAAACTCGTGCCCAGCGCCGGGCTGCGCGCGAGCAACGAAAAGGCAAAGGCCAGCACCACAATCACGCCCAGCGGCTGCAGCAGCGCCCAGACATAACCACCGGGACGGCGGCCATATCGGGTGCCCATCTCGCGCAGCGCCAGCGCCGCGACCGAGCGCAGCGCCGCCAGCGCCACGGATTCGGAGCGTGAGGTTTCCGATATCTCGACCATGGTTTTCCGGGGCCTCCTGACTGTCCGTGTTCACGATTCGTTATCAAAGAAAGGGTAAGAACTGCTTAAGCGTGAGAAGGAATTCGTCCGTGCCACAGCAACAACCCGGCCCCAAGGTCACCCATCTCCCCCCGATCGATGCACGGCTGCCCGAACGCAGCGCCCGCAAGGCGCGGATACGGCGCAGGCATTGGGGGCTGGTTGCGGGGCTTGTGGTGATGGTCGGGCTGCCAGTGCTGATCGTGGCGGGTTACCTCACCCAGATCGCAAAGCCGCAATACGCCTCGGAGACCGGCTTTGTCATCCGCCAGGACGATGCGGGATCGGCCAGCCAGATGCTGGGCGGGT
This sequence comes from Paracoccaceae bacterium, assembly GCA_007116575.1. Lineage (GTDB taxonomy): Bacteria > Pseudomonadota > Alphaproteobacteria > Rhodobacterales > Rhodobacteraceae > Roseinatronobacter. The sequence goes on along the minus strand of SKIF01000054.1, from coordinate 4,269 downwards.
TGTCTCAGATACTGGGGCAGAATGTCTCGGGCAATTCCGATCTGTTGTTCGAGTTTCTGCAAGGTCCCGAAATCGTGCAGCTTGTGCAGGAGGATGTCGATCTTGTCGCGCATTACGCGAACGCTTGGCCCGATGACCCGCTCTTCGCCATCCCGCCCGATGTGCTGATCGAGGATCTGGTCGCATTCTGGAAACGCATGACGCGGCTGACTTATGATCGCGCGACCGGCGCCATCACGATGCAGGTGCGCGCGCATGACCCGCTGGTGGCGCAGGCTATCACCACGGCCATCGTGGCGCATAGCGAAAACGTCATCAATGAGTTGAACGCCACGGCAAGGCGCGACAGCATGGCCCATGCCCAGACCGACCTTGACGAGGCCAGCGCGCAGTTGCGCGCCGCGCGCGAGGCGATGCTGGCCTTTCAGGCCCGCACAAGAATCGTGGACCCGCTGGCCGATATACAGGGCCGGATGGGGGTCTTGGGCAATCTGCAGCAACAACTTGCCCAGGCTTTCGTCGATTTCGACCTGCTGACCCAGACCGCTGCTGACACCGACCCGCGCGTGCGCCAGCTTGACCGGCGCATAATGGCAATCGAGGCCCGGATCGCGCAGGAGCGTACCAGCTTCTCAGCCCAGAACGTGACAGTGGACAATACCGACTATCCCACGCTTCTGGCCGAATATGAGGGGCTGCGCGCGGATATGGATTTCGCTTCGGAATCCTATCGCGCTGCACTTTCGGCGCTGGGCCTTGCCCGCACCAATGCCGCGCGCCAGCAGCTTTACCTCGTCACGTTCCTGCGCCCGACCCTGCCGCAACAGGCCCTCTATCCACAAACCGGGCTGCTGATCGCACTGACAGCCTTTTTCGCCTTCATGGGCTGGGCGGTGCTGGCGCTGGTCTATTACTCGCTGCGCGACCGGGGATAGGGCACACATGATCCGGCTGGAGAATCTGGGCAAGCATTTCGCGATGGAGGATGGCAGGCATTCAGTGTTCGAGGGGCTGACGCTGACCCTGCCCGCGGGGCGCTCGCTCGGACTACTGGGCCGCAACGGCGCGGGAAAATCGACGCTGATGCAGATTATCGCAGGAACCATGCGCCCCAGCACAGGCCGGGTGGTGCGCAACCGGCGGGTGTCCTGGCCAATCGGACACGCCAACAGCTTCCATCCCGACATGACCGGGTTGCAGAACACCCGTTTTCTGGCCCGCCTGCATGGCATGGACAGCGATTCGCTGTGCGATTTCGTCGAGGAATTCGCCGATATCGGGGCGCATTTCTACATGCCGCTGCGTACCTATTCTAACGGTATGCGCGCCCGGCTGGCCTTTGGCGTGGCGATGGGCATCCCGTTCGACACCTATCTGATCGACGAGGTGACAGCAGCGGGCGACGGCGCGTTCCGGGCGCGGTCGCGGCGTGTTTTTCGCGCCCGGATGCAACAGGCCGACGCCATCATGATCTCGCATTCGATGACCGATCTGCGCAAGTTCTGCAACAGCGGGCTTGTGCTGCACGAGGGGCAGCTGGAACTTTACGATAATATCGAGGAGGCCATTTCCCGCCATGAGGCGCTGATGCGCACAACCTGAGACCCAGACGCCCGTCCTCCGCCCAGAACGAATCTCCCGCCTATTTCCCGGAGAATTCCGCAGCACGACGCGCACGAAACGCGGCCAGCCCCTCGGCGAAATCGGCCGAGCCGAACAGCAGCGGCTGGCCATCGCGTTCCATCGCCAGAACCGCCTCGAGCGAATCGGTCCCGCGCGCGAAGTCTGCCTTGACCTGCGCCAGCGCCAGCGGGGCGCCCCGCGCAAGCTCTACCGCGCGCTCCAGAGCCAGTGGCAGCAGCGACGCGGGCGCACAGGTCTCGTCCGCGAGCCCCAGGGCCAGCGCCTCGGCGTGGTCGATCTCGCGCCCGCTGAGCATCAGCGCCCGCGCCCGCGCCGCGCCAACACGCTGCGGCAGCGACCACATCAGCCCCGCATCGGGCATCAGCCCCAGCCGCGCGAATGAGGCCGAAAACCGCGCACCCTCGGCGGCAATGACATGATCGCTCGCCGCCGCCAGTGCCATGCCCGCGCCAAAGGCAGGCCCCTCGACCGCCGCCACCACCGGGCATGGCCCGGCCGCGACAGCGCGGATGATGTCTTGCACAATCCCAAGCCGAATGCGCGAGCCTGCCGGGTCATCGCCACGCATTGCCGACAGATCCCCGCCCGCGCAAAACGCCCCGCCCGCCCCCGCCAACACGATGGCGCGACAATCATCCGCCGCGCCCAGCGCCTGCATCCGGTCGCGCAGCGCGATGCGCAGATCCATGCTCAGCGCATTGCGCCGCGTCGGGTCGTTCAGGGTCAGGACCGTCACAGGCCCCTCGCGATGCTCCAGCAAAATGTCGGCGGTTTCTGTAGACATGCCCCCTCCGAAACTGACTCTGCCCGCGAGTATAGGGCCAGCCCCCGCCACCGAAAAGACCGCGCAGTGGAGAGCCGCGCGACCGCGGCCGTCAGACGCGGGCACAGTTGGGTCAGAACCAGCGCCCGGTTGCAGTCAGTTGCAACTCGACGGTTGAACTGGCCAGAGCGCTGCGATGCCGCGAGCGCCATTCACCAGCCTCGGCCCAGGCGGAGCCACCATTCTGCCCCCAGGCCTCGAGCGCGGTGGCGGAATTGCCGACCACGGCGAAACTCGCCACAGGTGCCCCGACAAAGGCTACCGGATAGACCCAGGATTGCGCGTCGAGATCCGACAGGTCATGCGTTACGGTCCGGGTGCAGATCTGGGTGCCGTCGGCAAAGCGGACATAGGCACCATTGGCATTGCTGCCGCGCTCGACCAGCGCGCCGGTGGGCTGGCCGCCTGCCTGCGAGACGGGGCCAAGCACATTATGCGTGTTGTAGAAGACCTGCCACGCCCCGTCAGTACCGTCATTGCGAAACGCGCGCATTGCCAGACCGGCATCCGAGCCCGAGGCCGTGTCGCCCAGCCCGTGCAGCACCTGAACACCACGATTGCCGGAAGCCGCGCGCAGTACGGCCAGCGCTGCGGCATTGCCCGCAAAACCCGTCGGATAGCCGCCATTGGCATCGCTTACCACCTGCAGACCGAAAGAGATCGCATCTCGGAACGCGGTATCGAGATCCGCCCCGGTCGAGAACACCGCTTCAGTGCGCCCCAACCCGAAATCGCCCACTTGCAACAGCCGACCCGGCGTCGTGTCCGCTGCGCTCTGCGTCACGGCACTCCCGGTCACACTGCCCGAGATCTCAGCCCCTTGTGGCAGCAAGATCGCACCGGTTGAGGCGTGCACGCGCAATCCTTCGTGCCATGTGCTGCCATCGGCCGAGACCTTGACCGAGAAATCGTCATTGCCCGCCGTGCCCATCTCAGCGCGGCCCGAGAAGCCAGTCTGGAACAGCAAGCTCGCGGTCGCATCGCTTCCTTGCTTGTTGACTTTCATCTGATGGCCAGCACCATCATGGGAGAACAGGCTCGCGTCGGAAGCCACGGTCAACCGATTTGTCATGTCGGAGCTGGCATTCACGCCCAGCCCTGTCATATTGTCGAGCGCGGCAATGGTCGGCAGTACCCATGCGCTGCCATCCCAGATCCGCGATTCTGTCTCCAAACTCGCGCGCCAGCCCGCGCGCGGCGTCAGGAAGTGCCAGCCATTGTTCAACCACGCCGCCAGGGCATTCGCATGGCCGAGCCATGCCTCGGTCGGGGCAAGTCCCGTCGCCCAGATCTGACCTTCCTGCGGCAAGGCGGGGGGCGTGTTCACATCCACATCCTGCAGCACAAGCTGCACAACCAGATCCAGCCGTTCGATGGCCTCATTGTGGGTGACATGCTTTTGCGCCTGCGCGGGCTGGATATAGGGCAGGCTCAAACGGGCAGAGATTTCGGACATGGAGGGTCTCCGGGATCAGATCGCTTTGGCCGCACTCTACGCCCTTGCCCTCAACGAAGCGTGCCTGCAGCGCACGCTGCATTCTCCTCGCAGCAGAATGTGAAAAAACTCACCAAAAGGAGGATCGATCACTCTGGACGCGCGCGCGCACCCTTGCTAAAGGGAGGGTGTGTTCCGGCGTAGCTCAGCGGTAGAGCAGTTGACTGTTAATCAATTGGTCGTAGGTTCGATCCCTACCGCCGGAGCCAAATTCCAAGAAGACCAATCGATCGTCAGCTTTGCGGAAGAGCGGGCTTTTGTTCGTATCGCGTCGGCCTGCGCGGGGAACGCGGCCGATCTTGGCTTG
>SKIF01000007.1 GCA_007116575.1 Paracoccaceae bacterium | reverse complement strand
TGCGCGAAGCGCGCCTGTTCAAATATGGTTCCGGCACCGGGACCAATTTCAGCTCACTGCGTGGTGAAGGTGAGAAACTGTCGGGCGGCGGTAAATCCTCCGGGTTGATGGGTTTCCTCAAGATCGGTGATCGGGCCGCGGGCGCGATCAAGTCGGGCGGGACCACGCGCCGCGCGGCCAAGATGGTCATCTGCGACATGGACCACCCCGATATCGAGGAATTCATCAACTGGAAGGTGATCGAAGAGCAGAAGGTCGCCTCTCTTGTTGCCGGCTCCAAATTGCACGAAGCGCGTCTGAATGATATTTTCGGCGCAATCCGGGCGTGGGATGGCAGCACGGAGGATGCCGTCGACCCGACCAAGAACCCTGCACTGAAATCGGCCATCAAAGCCGCGAAAAAGGCAATGATCCCGGAAACCTATGTCGGGCGCGTGCTGCAATATGCCCGACAGGGTTATGACAGCATCGAATTCCCGACCTATGACACGGATTGGGACTCGGAAGCCTATGTCACTGTCTCGGGGCAGAACTCCAACAACTCGGTCCGCGTGACCGATGCTTTCCTGCAGGCTGTCAAGGATGACGCCGAATGGGAACTGCTGCGCCGCACCGATGGCAAGGTCGCCAAGAGCGTCAAGGCGCGGGAATTGTGGGAGCAAGTGGGCCACGCGGCCTGGGCCTGCGCCGATCCGGGCATCCAGTTCCATGACACGGTGAATTCCTGGCATACCTGCCCGGCGGATGGGGCGATCCGGGGCTCGAACCCGTGTTCGGAATACATGTTCCTCGATGACACGGCCTGCAACCTCGCCTCGATGAACCTGCTGAAATTCTACGATGGCACGCGCTTCGACGCGGCAGGTTACATGCATGCGACGCGGCTCTGGACGATCACGCTCGAAATCAGCGTGATGATGGCGCAGTTCCCCTCGCGCGAGATTGCGCAGCGCTCTTACGAGTTCCGCACGCTGGGGCTGGGTTATGCCAATATCGGCGGGCTGTTGATGAATATGGGGCTGGGCTACGATTCCGACGAGGGCCGCGCGCTCTGCGGTGCGCTGACCGCGATCATGACCGGCGTCAGCTATGCCACTTCGGCCGAAATGGCGGCCGAGCTGGGCGCGTTTCCGGGCTATGCCAAGAACGCCGAGCATATGCTGCGGGTGATCCGCAACCACCGCCGCGCGGCCCATGGCGATGACAGCTACGAGGCGGTCAATGTCGCCCCGGTGGCGCTGGACGCGGCCCGCTGCCCGGATGCGCATCTGGTCGATCTGGCCCGCGCGGCCTGGGACGAGGCGCTGTCGCTGGGCGAGGCGCATGGCTATCGTAACGCACAGGCCACTGTCATCGCGCCCACCGGCACGATCGGCCTGGTGATGGATTGCGATACCACGGGCATCGAGCCGGATTTCGCGCTGGTCAAGTTCAAGAAACTGGCCGGGGGCGGCTATTTCAAGATCATCAACCAGTCGGTCCCGGCGGCGCTGCGCAAACTGGGCTATCGCGAATCCGAGATCGGCGAGATCATCGCCCATGCGGTCGGGCATGGCAGCTTGGGCCAGGCACCGGGGATCAACCATACCAGCCTGATCGGCCATGGTTTCGGCGAGGCCGAAATCGCCAAGATCGAAAAAGCCCTGCCTTCGGCCTTCGACATTCGCTTCGTGTTCAACCAATGGACCCTGGGCGAAGACTTCTGCCGCGAAACGCTGGGCATTCCGGCGGCCGAACTGAACAACCCGGCCTTCGACATGCTGCGCCATCTGGGCTTTGACCGCGCGCAGATCGAGGCAGCGAATGATCATGTCTGCGGCACCATGACGCTCGAAGGCGCTCCGCATCTGAAGCCAGAGCATTACGGCGTCTTCGACTGCGCCAACCCCTGCGGCAAGAAGGGCACGCGCTTCCTGTCGGTGGACAGCCATATCCACATGATGGCCGCGGCCCAGAGCTTCATCTCGGGGGCGATCTCTAAGACGATCAACATGCCGAACTCGGCCTCGATCGAAGAGACCCTGGCGGCTTATGAACTGTCCTGGTCCTTGGGCATCAAGGCCAATGCGCTCTATCGCGACGGGTCCAAACTCAGCCAGCCGCTGGCCGCCGCGCTGATCGAGGATGACGAGGAAGCCGAGGAGGTGCTCGAGAGCGGCACACCCCAGCAGAAGGCGCAGGTCCTGGCCGAGAAGATCGTCGAGAAGGTGATCGTCAAGGAAGTGATCCGCCGCTCGCGCGAGAAACTCCCCGAACGGCGCAAGGGCTATACCCAGAAAGCCATTGTCGGCGGCCACAAGGTCTATCTGCGCACGGGCGAATATGCCGATGGCAAGCTGGGCGAAATCTTCATCGACATGCACAAGGAAGGTGCGGGCTTCCGCGCGATGATGAACAATTTCGCCATCGCCGTGTCGGTAGGCCTGCAATATGGCGTGCCGCTGGAGGAATTCGTCGACGCCTTCACCTTCACCCGCTTCGAGCCCGCGGGCATGGTGCAGGGCAATGACAGCATCAAGAACGCGACCTCGATCCTCGACTATATCTTCCGCGAACTGGCCGTGAGCTATCTCGACCGCACCGATCTGGCGCATGTCAAACCGGCGGGCACGGCGTTCGACGATCTGGGCGCGGGCGAGAATGAAGGCGTGCGCAACGTGGCCGAACCCTCCGACGAGGCCGCAAGCCGCTCGCTGGAAGTGCTGCGCCAGATCAGCTCGACCGGCTATCTGCGCAAGCGCCTGCCGCAGGAACTGACCGTGCTGCAGGGCGGCCAGGCGACGGGATTCGCTTCGGACGGGGCAACCGCCGTGGCCTATGAAACCCGCGAAACCGAGACCCTGACCGTCGCCCCCATGGACGCCCGCACTCGCGCAAAGATGCAGGGCTATGAAGGCGACCCGTGCGGCGAATGCGGCAACTACACGCTGGTGCGCAACGGGACCTGCATGAAGTGCAACACCTGCGGGGGCACGAGCGGGTGTAGCTGAGGCGGATCTGACCTGAATGAAAAAACCACCGGGGCGCGAAGCAAAGCTTCGCGCCCCGGCTTTTTCATAGAGGCTGCCGCCCCTGCCCTGTGCTGGCAGATCAATGCACCAGGGTCATGCGCGGGGCGTCGTCATCGGGAAAGGTGTGATCGCCGATCACCAGCCCTTCGGCCCCCGCTGTCACCGGCACTTGCGCGCCGTCCAGCAATTCCCCGCCCAGCAGTAGCTGCGCCAGCGGGTCCTGCAGGTGGCGCTGGATCACCCGCTTGAGGGGGCGCGCGCCATAGACCGGGTCATAGCCCTTGTCGGCCAGCCAGGTGCGCGCGCTGTCATCAAGATCCAGCGTGATCTTGCGCGCCAGCAACCGCTTCAGCAGCCGCGCCATCTGGATATCGACAATCGCATCCATGTCCTGCCGCGCGAGCCGGTCGAAGATGATCGTCTCATCCAACCGGTTGAGGAATTCGGGGCGGAAATGGGCGCGCACGGCCTCCATCACCTCGGCGCGCGCAGGGTCCGGGTCGGCCCCGTCGGGCAGGCGCGAGAGCGCCTGGCTGCCGAGGTTGGAGGTCAGCACGATCAGCGTCTGCTTGAAATCGACCGTGCGGCCATGCCCGTCGGTCAGCACCCCCTCATCGAGCACCTGCAACAGCACGTTGAACACTTCGGGATGCGCCTTTTCGACCTCGTCGAACAGCACCACCTGATAGGGCCTGCGCCGCACGGCTTCGGTCAGCACACCGCCTTCCTCATAGCCGACATAGCCCGGAGGCGCGCCGATCAGTCGCGCGACCGCGTGTTTCTCCATGAATTCGGACATGTCGATGCGCACCATCGCCTGATCATCGTCGAACAGGTAGTCGGCGACAGCCTTGGTGAGTTCGGTCTTGCCCACCCCGGTCGGGCCGAGAAACAGGAAGCTGCCGAGGGGCCGGTTCTCATCATTCAGCCCGGCGCGGGCGCGGCGCACGGCATTGGCGACAGCGCGCACCGCCATGTGCTGGCCGACGACGCGCTTGTGCAACTCCTCTTCCATCCGCAGGAGCTTCTCGCGCTCGCCCTCGAGCATCTTCGAGGTCGGAATGCCCGTCCAGCGCTCGACCACCTCGGCGATCTGTTCGGGCCGCACGGCATCGGCCACGAGTTTCGCGGCCTCGCGCGCTTCGGCCTCGGCCAGTTGGCGCTCGAGTTCCGGGATTTCGCCATATTGCAGCCGACCGGCAGAGGCGAAATCGCCCGTGCGCTTGGCGGTTTCCAGATCGATCCTTGCGCGGTCCAGCGCTTCCTTGATGCTGCGCGCGGCCTCGAGCTTGTCGCGTTCGGCCTGCCAGGTCGCGGTCAGTTCGGCGCTGCGCTCCTGCAGATCCGAAAGTTCCTTTTCCAGCGTCTCGAGCCGGTCGCGGCTGGCGGCATCGTCCTCCTTGCGCAGCGCCTCAGCTTCGATCTGCTTTTGCAGGATGTCACGGTCGAGCGCGTCCAGTTCTTCGGGCTTGCTGTCCACTTCCATGCGCAGACGGCTCGCGGCCTCGTCCATCAGGTCGATGGCCTTGTCGGGCAGGAAACGGTCGGTGATGTAGCGGTGCGAGAGCGTTGCGGCCGAAACCAGAGCGCTGTCCGAGATACGCACACCGTGGTGCAGTTCGTATTTCTCCTTGATGCCGCGCAGGATCGAGATCGTGTCCTCGACGGTCGGCTCTTCCACCATCACTGGCTGGAAGCGGCGGGCGAGCGCGGCGTCCTTTTCGACATGTTTGCGGTATTCGTCCAGGGTCGTGGCGCCCACGCAATGCAACTCGCCCCGCGCGAGGGCAGGCTTGATCAAGTTGGCGGCGTCCATCGCGCCTTCGGACTTGCCCGCGCCGACAAGGGTGTGCATCTCGTCGATGAAGAGGATGATCTCGCCTTCGGCGGCCGTAATCTCGGACAGAATCGCCTTGAGCCGTTCCTCGAACTCGCCGCGATATTTCGCGCCCGCGATCAGCGCGCCCATATCGAGCGCCATCAGCGTCTTGTCGCGCAAGCTCTCGGGCACATCGCCATTGACGATGCGTAGCGCCAGACCCTCGGCAATGGCGGTTTTGCCGACGCCGGGTTCGCCGATCAGGACCGGGTTGTTCTTGGTGCGGCGCGACAGCACCTGCATCGAGCGGCGGATCTCCTCGTCGCGGCCGATAATCGGGTCGATTTTGCCCGCGCGCGCGGCCTCGGTCAGGTCGCGGGCGTATTTCTTGAGCGCGTCATAGCCGTCCTCTGCCGAGGCGCTGTCGGCGGTGCGGCCCTTGCGCAGGTCGTTGATCGCGGTGTTGAGCGCCTGGGCACTGACAGCGCCAGCATCGAGCGCCGCCTTGGCATCGGATTTCACCAGCGCCAGTGCGGTCAGCAGGCGTTCGACCGTCACGAAACTGTCGCCCGCCTTCTGCGCGATCTGTTCGGCCTGATCGACCACCCGGGCAGTCTGTGGATCCATGTAGATCTGGTCGGACCCGCCCGAGACTTTGGGCAGTTTCGCCAGCGTGATGTCATTGGCCTGCGCCACCCGCTCGGGCGAGCCCCCTGCGCGGCGAATCAGGTTGGCGGACATGCCCTGCTCGTCATCCAGCAATGCCTTGAGCAGATGCACTGGGGTAAGCCGCTGGTGGTCTTCGCGCAGTGCAATGGTCTGTGCGGCCTGCAAGAATCCGCGGGCACGTTCAGTGAATTTCTCCAGATTCATTGGTCGTCTCTCCTCACAAAGCGCCCTTGAGCGGGGCTTGCCTGACCATCAGCACAAGCCCCTGTCGGGCCTCATTGCTCATGTGGGGAGAGCGCCCTTCTGTTGCAAGATGATCACAGCTTGCAGGATGCAGATTTCTGACAGGAGGGCGGCCCGGTGGTAAAGGGAGGGCGGTCCCGACGCCGCGCGGCACCTGCATGCGGCCTCAAAAGGGTCATTGGCACTGCGCCCCGTGCCGCGCGCGGGCGCTGCACCGTGGGACAGGCGGGAGCGAAGACCGGCGCGCGCCCGCCCACGATGCCGGGAGATGCACGAACGATCCTTTGCCCAGTGCTCCGAGCTACAAGCGCGCGGAGCACCACGCGCGGCCAAGCGATCAAACGGTGCGGCCGGAACACCTTGCGAGCCGTCTTGACCAGAATCATCAGATCCAGCCACAGCGACCGACGCGCCTGATAGATCAGGTCGAGCCGTGCCTTGCGCGGCAGGCAGGCACGGCAATAGATGCGATCGGTCTCGGCCGCGCTGCGACTGCGGGCCAGAAGCCGGGCCTCGAGCCGGAAGGTCAGCAGCGTGCCGAGCCCCGTCACGCCGGGCCGCGACCGCAAGACCTGCGCATAGAGCACGGGATATCGGTCCACATACTGGCGCATGGGCGGGCGCGGGCCGACGAGGCTCATATCGCCACGCAGCACGTTCCAGAGTTGTGGCAATTCATCCAACCGCAACCGGCGCAGCACTTGGCCCATGCGCGTGATGCGATGCGCCTTCTCACCCCCCGACACGCCGCCATCCTGCGCCACGGGGCGCATGGTGCGGAATTTGAGCAGGTTGAATCCGCGCGCGGGCGTGCGCATCCGTTCACTGACGAAGAACACGGGGCGCCCGTCGAGCAGCAGGATCATCACGGCAATGCCCAGCATCAGCGGGGCCAGCAGCAGCGCAAGGACAAGACAGGCGGCAAGATCGAACAGGCGTTTGGACAAGAGCATGCGCGGCAACCTTTCGCTTCGATCTCATCCTGCCAGCGAGGTCTTGACACTTGATGAAGGCGCGGAGGGAGGCCGCCGGACCCGAAAAGGATTGACGCCACCACCCGGGCAGGGGCAACACTCCGCCATACGCAATGACAGGACGCAAGAGTGACCGACACCAAGCCTGCCCGCGCGGCCCTGTGGATGGGGGGCGCGATCCTGTCCTTCACGGCGATGGCGGTGGCGGGCCGGGCCATCCAGACCGAGCTTGACTCTTTCGAGCTGATGTTCTGGCGTTCGCTGATCGGGTTTTTCGTGATTTCGGCCATCGTGCTGGTGCACCCGGTGCGGCTGCGTCCGACCTCGACGGGGCTGCATCTGGTCCGTCACGGGGTCCATTTCGCGGGCCAGAACCTGTGGTTCTATGGCATCATGGTGATCCCCCTGTCGCAACTGGTTGCGCTGGAATTCACCATGCCGATCTGGGTCGTCTTGCTGGCCCCGTTGCTGCTGGGCGAGCGGCTGACCGGGCGGCAGCTTGGCTATGCGGCGCTTGGTTTCGCGGGGGTGCTGATCGTGGCACAGCCGGGGGTGCAGCCGCTGAGTTCGGGGCATCTGGCGGGGATTCTCTGTGCCATGGCCTTTGCCCTCAACGTGCTGCTGACCAAACGCATCATGCGCGATGACGCCATTCTCTGCGTGTTGTTCTGGATGACCGCCTCGCAGACGGTCTTCGGGCTGGTCCTGGCGCAATGGGGCGGGTTCACCTGGCCCTCGCCTGCACTCTGGTTCTGGCTTGTCGTGGTGGGGCTGACCGGGCTGAGCGCGCATTATGCATTGTCATCGGCGCTGGGGCTTGCACCGGCGGCCACCGTGGCACCGATGGAGTTCTTCCGTCTGCCGGTCATCGCGCTGGTGGGCATGTGGCTATATGCCGAGGCGCTGGACCCATTGGTTTTCATCGGCGCGGCGGTGATCTTCCTGGCCAATTGGCTCAATATTCGCAGCGGGCGCAAGGTGCCGGTTGCGCCACGCTAGGACCCCTGCCACAGCACGGCCTAGAACAGAATCGATGGCAGCCAGAGCACCAGCCCCGGAAAGGCGAACAGAATCGCGATGGCGAATACCTGCAAGGCGACAAAGGGCATCGCGCCGCGATAAATGGTGCCGGTGCTGACCGAATTCGGTGCCACCCCGCGCAGATAGAACAGCGAGAAGCCGAAAGGCGGGGTCAGGAAGCTGGTTTGCAGATTCACCCCGATCATCACCCCCAGCCAGATCGGATCGACTCCAAGCATCAACAACGTGGGCGCGGTGATTGGCAGCACGATGAAGATGATCTCGAATGTGTCGAGGATGAAACCGAGGACGAACATGATCAGCATGACCACGATCATTGCGCCCATCGCGCCGCCAGGCATCGAAGTCAGGAATTCGCGCACCAGATTGTCGCCGCCCATCTGGCGGAAGACGATGGCGAAGACCGACGCGCCGAAGAGGATGATGAAGATCATCGAGGTGATGACGGCAGTGCGCCGCGCGACCTCGACAAAAACCCCCCAGGACAGCCGCCAGCGCAGCGCTGCCAGCAGCGTCGCGCCAACCGCGCCCACGGAGGCGGCCTCGGTCGGGGTGGCGATACCGCCGAGGATCGAGCCCAGCACAGCGGTGATCAGCAAGAGCGGCGGGACCAGCGCGAAAAGGATTTCTTTCCACAGCCCCTTTTTCTCTTCGGGCGGCACCGGTGTTGCCGGGCAGCTTTCCGGATCGAAGATCGCCTTGTAGATGATGTAGAGGATATAGAGCACCACCAGCAGCAGGCCGGGCAGCATCGCCCCGGCGAAGAGGTCACCCACCGAAACGGTTGTCGGGGCGAAATTGCCAAGGCTCATCTGCACCTGGCTGTGCATCCCCGAGATCATGTCGCCCATGAAGATCAGCACGGTCGAGGGCGGGATGATCTGGCCCAGCGTGCCGGAAGCGCAGATCGAACCGCAGGCAAGTTTCGGATCATAGCCCGCGCGCAGCATCGCCGGCAGCGAAATCAGCCCCATCGTGACCACGGTCGCACCGACCACGCCCGTCGAGGCCGCCAGCAGCGCGCCCACAAGGATCACCGAAATGCCCAGGCCCCCGCGGATATTGCCGAAGAGGCGGCCCATGGTCGAGAGAAGCTGCTCGGCGATCTGGCTGCGCTCAAGCATCACCCCCATGAAGATGAACAGCGGCACCGCGACCAGCACCTCGTTGATCATGTAGCCCGTGTAGCGCCCGGCCAGCGCGCGCAGGTTGGACATGTCGAATATGCCCAGCGAAAGCCCGAGATAGGCAAACAGCACCGAGGTGCCTGCCAGCGTGAAGGCGACCGGGAAGCCAATCAGCAGAAAGCCGATCACGGCAAAGAACATCAGCCCGGCGAGGATTTCGCCCAGAAGAACAGGGTCCATGTCAGCCGGGCTCCGTATCGTATTTGTAGCGGTAGTCATCCGGCACGAGGTCGTCGCGCCCGGCGATGATCAGGATCGAGCGGATCGCCATGGCGATGCCCTGCGCCGCGATTAGCACGGCCATGACAAGGATAAAGGTCTTGACGATCCAGAACCCGTCCATGCCGCCGGGATTGGGCGAGGCCTCACCGATCCGCCAGGACCGCGCCACGAAATTGTAACAGTATTCCCAGACCACCCAGCAGAAGGGCAGCAGGAAGATCAACACGCCAAGCAGGTCCAGCCATGCCTTGCGCAGGGTCGAAGCCGGGCGGAAGAAAATATCAACCCGTACATGGTCATTGCGATACAGCGCATAGCCCGCAACGGCGGTGAACATGATTCCGTTCATCCAGGGGTAGAGATCCTGCATCCAGAGCCGGGTGTTGAGGAAGACATAGCGCTCCACCACCACCCAGAAGCAGACGATGACAATTCCGACCGAGAGCCACATGAAGATATTGCCGATCAGGCGATTGATCAGGTTGATCAGGCGCATCAGATAGGAAAGCGCGGTCATGTCAGCCTCGATGCCAGGGATTGATTTGCGAAACGCGGCCCCAGAACAGGTCCGGGGCCGCAATGCACGATCAGACAAGGCGCTGGGCGCTCAGCCCAGATCCGAGATGTCGAAATATTTCTCGCGCGCCAGCGCGAAGGTCAGATCGGTATTCTCGGTCCGGCTGCGCAGCAGGTTGAGATTGGTGACGAAGCTCTCGGCCGTGGCCTTGGTCTTGGCATCGCCGCTGTCGAGAATCTCTTCCAGCAGTTCCCGCGACGCCGCCGCACCGGCCTCAAGAATGCTCTCGGGCCAGTTCGGGTGGACGATCGTGCCGTGATTCTCGACCATATCGGCCAGAGCGATCGGGTCATTGGCGTAGAACTCCGACGGCACCTGATCGTATTCGGCCTGACACACATCGCGCACGATGGCCTGAAGATTGGTCGGCAATTCGGTATATTTCGCCTTGTCCACGACGAGTTCGGTGGCAAGACCCGGCTCGATGAAGGACATGGTGTAATAATGGTTGCGGACCTGATGGAAGCCCAGTGCGCGGTCGTTGTAGGGGCCGACGAATTCGGCGGCGTCCAGAGCACCCGATTGGAGGGCCGCGAAGATTTCGCCGCCCGCGAGGTTGGTGACCGAGGCACCCATCTTCTGCCAGACCTGACCGCCCAGACCCGGTGTGCGGAAGCGCAGACCCTGCACATCCTCGATGCCTGAAAGTTCGTTCTGGAACCAGCCACCCGCCTGCGTCCCGGTATCGCCGGACAGGAAGCCCTGCAGGCCGAAATCGTCATAGATGTCGTCCCAAAGCTCCTGGCCACCCAGATAGCGGACCCAGGCTGCGAGCTCGCGTGAGGTCATGCCGAAGGGCACCCCGGTAAAGAATGACAGCCCGACCGAGCGGTTCTGCCAGTAATAGGCCGCGCCGTGGCTCATTTCCGCCGCGCCATCCAGAACGGCGTCGAGCGATTGCAGCGCGGGCACCATTTCACCTGCGGCAAAAACCTCAACCGTCAGTGCGCCATCCGAGGCAGCGGTGATGCGGTCGGCCACGCGCTGCGCACCGGTGCCAAGGCCCGGAAAGTTGCGCGGCCATGTGGTGACCATACGCCAGGTGATGCGACCCTGCGCGATAGCGGGTGCGGCCAGTGTCGAGGCAGCAGCGGCACCGGCGCCGACAGTTGACGCCTTCAGGAATGAACGACGATCCATGGATATCCTCCCAGATATTTGCTTTCTTGATCCACCGATTTTGCGGATGGCAGATTAAAAGCATATTCATCCGGTTCTGTGAACCTGTTTCTGCAAAGGCGGCGGGATGCGCCGGGGCTTTTGCCCAGAACCTGCACGACCGCCCTGCCCTTCGGCTCGGCAAAAACAAACGGCCATCCCGCAGGATGGCCCTTTGCCAAAATCGGGGTTTGTACGCAGTTCAGCCGTTCACGGCATCCTTGAGCGCCTTGGCGATCGTGACCTTCACGGCCTTGTCGGCGGCTTTGGTCATGGTCTCGCCGGTGGCGGGGTTGCGCACCTGACGTTCAGGGCGGGCGCGGCACATGATTTTACCGATACCGGGCAGCGTGACCGCGCCACCGGCCGCAACCTCGCGCATCACCAGCGCCGAAACGGCGTCCAGCGCGGCATTGGCGGTCTTCTTGTCGCTGCCCATTTCCTCGGCCAGCGCAGCCACAAGTTGAGTCTTGGTCATCGGCTTGGCGGTCATCTCTGTCTCCTAGTAAAATGCAGACCGGGCGCATTGCCCTGCTGCGAAACTTTGCGAAGCGCATCTAGCCCGAGATATCGGGCAGTGACAATCGCCCAAAGTGTATAAAATTACGGGAAAACGCGGAAAAGTGCCGAGCCTCGGCCTACAGGAAGGCAGTTTCGGTGAAAGAGCGCAGCTTGCGGCTGTGAATCTTCTCGACCGGCATGTCGCGCAGAAGCTCCATCGCGCGGATGCCGATCTGCAGATGTCGCGCCACTTGCGTCTTGTAAAACCCCGACGCCATGCCCGGCAGTTTCAGCTCGCCATGCAAGGGCTTGTCCGAAACACAAAGCAGCGTGCCATAAGGGACGCGGAAGCGGAACCCATTGGCGGCAATGGTGGCCGATTCCATGTCGAGCGCAATCGCGCGCGACTGGCTCAGGCGCTGGACAGGGCCGGACTGGTCGCGCAACTCCCAGTTGCGATTGTCGATCGTGGCCACTGTCCCGGTGCGCATGATCCGCTTGAGCGCGTAGCCCTCCAACTGCGTCACCTGCGCAACGGCCTCTTGCAGCGCGATCTGGATCTCGGCCAGCGCCGGGATGGGCACCCAGACCGGCAGATCGGCGTCAAGCACATTGTCCTCGCGCAGATAGGCATGCGCGAGCACGAAATCACCCAGCGCCTGGCTGTTCCTGAGCCCCGCGCAATGCCCGACCATCACCCAGGCATGGGGGCGCAGCACGGCGATATGATCGGTGGCCGTCTTGGCATTGGAGGGACCGACCCCGATATTGACCAATGTTATCCCCGCCCCTCGCTCGCTCTTGAGGTGATAGGTCGGCATCTGCGGCAGCCTTGGCAGCGGCGGGATGGGTGCGTCCGGGTCGGTGATGACCGCATCGCCGGGGGCGACGAAGGCGGTATAGCCGCTTTCCGGGTCGGCAAGCTGGGCACGGGCGAAGGCCTCGAACTCGTCGACATAGAACTGGTAGTTGGTGAACAGGATGTAATTCTGGAAATGCTCAGGGTTTGTGGCGGTGTAATGCGCCAGCCGCGCGAGCGAGTAATCCACGCGCTGCGCCGTGAACAACGCCAGCGGCAATGCGCCATCGGAACTGTGCAACTGTTCGCCATTGACGATGTCATCATTGGTTGTGGCCAGATCCGGTACATCGAACAGATCGCGCAGCGACAGGGCAAGCTCGCCATTCTCGGGCAGATGGATATCACCGCGCCCGGCCATCGCGAAATGCAGCGGGATCGGGGTCTGCGACCGACCGATGCTGACCGGCACCGAATGGTTCTGCATCAGCAGACCAATCTGCTGGCGCAGGTAATGGTGGAACAGGTCGGGGCGCGTCACCGTCGTGGCATAGACCCCCGGTGCCGAGACATGGCCGAAACTGAGCCGAGAGTCGACGCTGTCATGACGCGTGGTCACCATTCGGATCTCGGGGTAGTAAGCGCGGAACCGGCCCGACACACGCTCGCCGCATGCCACCCGGTTGAATGCATCGATCAGAAACCGCGTCGCCTCGGCATGAAGCGCCTCGAGTCGTTCCACGGCCCTGTCTGGGTCGGTATAGAAACGATGCTCGGATTCGGGCGGAGTCAGCAAGGCAAGCGTGTCTTTGGGGATCATCTCTGTCTCTTTCGCAGCGCCCCGCGCGACGGGACCATTCGGCACAGTGCCACTGGCAGCGCAAACGGGCAAGGGCAGCCGCAATGGACTGAAGCGAAAATCAGTCTTCCCCCGCCGAGAGCGATGCATTAGCCTCGCGCGCATGAGCACTGCCTATCTCACCCACCCCGACGCCCTGCGCCATTGCACACCCTCCGGCCATCCCGAACAAGTCGCCCGGATGGAGGCGATCACCGCTGCGCTGGCAGCAACCGAATTCGACGCGCTCACGCGCCATGATGCACCCCCGGCCGATGAAGCGCAGCTGCTGCTCTGCCACCCGCCCGAGTATCTAGACCGCATCCGCATGGCGATCCCGCCTGCGGGGATCTACCAGCTTGATGCCGATACGCATGTCTCGACCGGCTCGCTCGATGCCGCGCTGCGCGCGGCCGGCGGGGCCTGCCATGCCGTCGATCTGGTGATGGACGGACACGCCGCGAATGCTTTTGTCGCCATGCGCCCGCCAGGCCATCATGCCGAACGCGCCACCCCGATGGGGTTCTGCCTGTTCGGTAATGTGGCCATCGCCGCGCGCCACGCGATGGAGCGGCACGGGCTCAGCCGCGTCGCGGTGGTGGATTTCGACGTGCATCACGGCAATGGCACGCAGGATCTGCTCTGGGACGAGGCGCGCGCGTTTTTCGTCTCCAGCCACCAGATGCCGCTCTGGCCGGGAACGGGTCGCGCGGACGAGCGCGGCGCGCATGGTCAGGTGATGAATGTACCGCTGGCGCCGGGCACGGATGGTGTGGGATTTCGACGCATCTATGAGGATATGATCCTGCCACAGCTTGACCGCTTCGCCCCCGAACTGGTGCTGATTTCGGCCGGGTTCGACGCCCATCGCGATGACCCACTGGCCGAGCTTGCGCTGACCGAGGCAGACTTCGCATGGGTCACGGGCGCACTCTGTGATATTGCCGCGCGGCATGCCAAGGGGCGGGTGGTGTCCTGTCTTGAAGGCGGCTATGAACTCGACGCGCTGGCGGCCTCGGTCGCGACGCATGTCCGGGTACTGATGGAGAGAGGCGCATGAACGACAAGCCCGTCGAGGAAATGAGCTTTGAAGAGGCGCTGCGGGGCCTTGAAGAAATCGTCACCCGGCTGGAGCGCGGCGATGTGCCACTCGACGAGTCGATCACGCTTTATGAGCGCGGCGATTTGCTGAAAAAGCACTGCGAGGCGCGACTGAACGCCGCGCAAATGCGGATCGAGGCGATCCGCCTTTCCGAGGATGGCACGCCCAAAGGCACCGAGCCCTTCTCGGCATGACCGCCTTCACCCAGGCCCTCGTGCGCGCGGCTGATCTGGTCGAGGCGCAGCTTCAGGCCGATATTCTGCGCCTGCCCGCCAGCGAGGTGCGCAATGCCATGGCCTATGCCGCGCAGGGCGGCAAGAAACTGCGCGGGTTTCTGGTACTGGAATCGGCGCGGCTGCATGGCATCTCGCCCGAGACTGCTGTGCACAGCGCTGCGGCCATTGAGGCGATTCACGCCTATTCGCTGGTCCATGACGACCTGCCCGCGATGGACAATGACGACCTGCGCCGGGGTCAGCCGACAGTGCATGTCAAATGGGACGAGGCCACCGCGATCCTTGTAGGCGATGCGCTGCAATCGCTGGCCTTCGGTCTGCTGGTCCGGCCCGAGGCCGCCCCCAGCCCGGCGGCGCGGCTCGATCTCATTGCGACACTCGCGCAGGCCGCAGGCGGTGCGGGCATGGTGCTGGGTCAGGCGCTCGACATTGCCGCCGAATGCGCCGCCACGCCGCTGACGCTCGAGCAGATCACCGCGCTGCAGGCCGCCAAGACCGGCGCGCTGATCGAATGGGCCGCCTGCGCGGGCGCGCGGATAGTGCAGGCCGACCCCGCCCCGCTGGCGGCTTATGCGAAAGCGCTTGGCCTTGCCTTCCAGATCGCCGATGACATCCTCGATATCGAGGGCGACATTGCGCTGGCAGGCAAGCGCCTGCACAAGGATGAAGCGGCGGGCAAGGCAACTTTTGTCTCGCTCTTGGGTCTGGAAGGCGCGAAGGCGCGTGCCCGCGATCTGGTGGCCGAGGCCGAGGCTGGCCTTGCCCCTTACGGCCCAGAGGCCCATCTGTTGCGTGCGGCGGCGCAATTCGTTATCGCCCGCAGGAACTGAACCCTCGCGCCCGGCAGCAACAAGGTCACGCCCATGCCCAAGACACCGCTTCTCGATACGGTCAGGACGCCCGGCGACCTCAAGGGCATGAGCGACCGCGAGTTACGCCAGCTTGCCGACGAATTGCGCGCCGAGACGATTGCTGCGGTCTCGGAAACCGGCGGGCATCTGGGTGCGGGTCTGGGCGTGGTGGAACTGACGGTCGCGCTCCATGCCGTTTTCGACACGCCCCGCGACCGGCTGATCTGGGATGTCTCGCACCAGTGCTACCCGCACAAGATCCTGACCGGGCGGCGCGACCGCATCCGCACGCTGCGCCAAAAGGATGGGCTGTCGGGTTTCACCAAGCGCTCCGAGTCACCCTATGACCCGTTCGGCGCAGCGCATAGCTCGACCTCCATCTCGGCCGCGCTCGGCTTCACCATGGCGCGCGAATTGGGCGGTGCCCCCGACCCGGCGCTGGGCGATGCTATCGCCGTAATCGGCGACGGCGCGATCAGCGCCGGCATGGCCTATGAGGCGCTCAACAATGCGGGCCATCTTGGCCGGCGGATGTTCGTCATCCTCAATGACAACGAGATGTCCATCGCGCCGCCGACCGGGGCCATGTCGAACTATCTCTCGCGGCTCTATGCCGACAAGCCAATGCAGGATCTGAAAGCCGCCATGAAGGGCGCGCTCTCGATGCTGCCGGGGCCAATCCAGGAAGGGGCGAAACGCGCCAAGGATCTGCTCAAGCACGCCACGGTCGGCGGCACGCTGTTCGAGGAGCTGGGCTTCAACTATATCGGCCCGATTGACGGGCATGATCTGGACCAGCTTCTGTGGGTGCTGCGCACGCTGCACGCGCGCGCCGACGAACCGGTGCTGATCCATGTCCTGACCAAGAAGGGCAAGGGCTATGCCCCTGCCGAGGGTGCCGCCGACCGGGGCCATGCGCGGGCGAAATTCGATATGGTGACGGGCGAGCAGAGAAAGGCCGCCTCGAACGCGCCCAGCTACACCAAGGTCTTCGCCAAGGCGCTGATCGACGAGGCCAACCGCGACGAGCGCATCGTGGCAATCACCGCCGCGATGCCGGATGGCACCGGGCTGGACCTGTTTGCCAAGGCGCACCCGAAACGCATGTTCGATGTGGCGATTGCCGAACAGCATGGCGTGACCTTCTGCGCGGGGCTCGCGGCAGGTGGCATGAAACCCTTCTGCGCAATGTATTCGACCTTCCTGCAGCGTGGCTATGATCAGGTCGTCCACGACGTGGCGATCCAGCGCCTGCCGGTGCGCTTTGCCATCGACCGCGCGGGGCTGGTCGGGGCAGATGGTGCAACCCATGCGGGCAGCTACGACATTGCCTATCTGGCCAACCTGCCCGGCTTCACAGTCATGGCCGCCGCCGACGAGGCCGAGCTTGTCCATATGGTCGCGACCGCCGTCGCGCATGATGACGGCCCCATCGCCTTCCGTTTCCCCCGCGGCGAGGGCGAAGGCGTGGAGATGCCCGAACGCGGCGAGGTTCTGGAAATCGGCAAGGGCCGGATGATCCGCGACGGCGCGCGCGTCGCAATCCTGTCTTTCGGCACGCGGTTGGGCGAGGTTCTGCGCGCCTGCGAAAGCCTTGCGCAAAAAGGCATCACCCCCACAGTGGCCGATGCGCGCTTCGCCAAACCGCTTGATCGCGCGTTGATCCTGCGGCTGGCGCAGGACCACGAGGCGCTGATCACCATCGAGGAAGGCGCGGTGGGCGGCTTCGGCAGCCATGTCGCGCAGCTTCTGGCCGATGAGGGTGTGTTCGACCACGGGCTGAAATTCCGCTCGATGGTGCTGCCCGATATCTTCATCGACCAGGCCAGCCCGCGCGAGATGTATGATATCGCGGCCATGAACGCGCCGCAGATCGAGGCGAAAGTTCTGAGCGTGCTGGGCGTGGCGCAGATGGGCAAGCGGGCGTAGCCGGGCCTAACGCACCAGATGCACCGTACAGGGCGCATGGCGCACCACCTGCGCAGCGGTCGAGCCGTATTCGCCGGTATTTGTCCGGTGCGGGGCAAGCACGATGCAATCGGCCCCTTTGCTGGCCGCCAGATCGAGGATCGTCTCGGCGGGCTCCCCTTCCACGACCATGACCTCGGCCTCGACGAAGGTCTCGGCCAGACGTTCGAGATCATGCTCGATGATCGTGGCCAAGGCATCCTTGCTGACCGAGTCCTCCATGCGAAATTCGGGCACGGCACCGATGACATGCAGCAGCGTGATCCGCGCGCCCGGCGCGGCAATGGCGCGCGCGGCGCGGATCTCGGCATTGGGGTGATGGCCGGGACGATAGGCCAGCGGCATCAGGATGGTCTTGTACATTTGCGGTCCTCCTCGCTGCAAAGACTAGCCCGCCAGCGGAGCGCATGCCTTGATCCTGCGCAAGATGTCTCACGGAACCAGTGGCCAATCCGCCACCCGATCACGCAAGGCTCAGACCGCCACCTCCTGCGCCAGACCCTTTGCCACCGCCAGATCCACAGCCTTGGACGCGACCGCCAGATCCTGCAGGCCCACGCCGGTGCCGTCGAAGAGGGTGATCTCGTCTGCACTCTGCCGTCCCGGATGCGCCCCGTTGATCACAGCCCCGATCTCGGCAATGGCACTTTCCGCCAGCAGCCCCGACGCAACCGCATGCTGCGCCTCGCCGATCGAGACCGATTGCGCCACCTCGTCGGTGAACACGCTCGCGCGGCCCAGCAATGCCGCCTCGACCTCCTGCTTGCCCTTGGTGTCGGTGCCCATGCAGGCCAGATGCGTGCCGGGGCGAATCTGCGCATCCTGCACGATGGCATCGAAACTTGAGGTGATGGTGATGATCACATCCGCCTCTTCCCCCAGCCGGTCGAGATCCACCGCCTCGAAGGGCAGGCCCAGTTTTTCCGCCGTATCGGCCAGCCGCGTCAGCATCTCGGGGTGCAGGTTCCAGCCGATCACCTTTTCGAAGCTGCGCTGGCGCACCGCCGCGCGCATCTGGAACGCGCTCTGATGGCCCGCGCCCACCATGCCCAGCACCTTCGCATCCGCCCGCGCCAGATAACGGATCGAGATGGCCGAAGCGGCCGCCGTGCGCAGCGCGGTCAGCAGATTGCCCCCGACCATGGCGGTGGGCCGCCCGCTTTCGGGGTCGAACAGGAAGACCGTGCTCTGGTGGTTCGGGATGCCGCGCTCGGAATTGCCGGGGAAATACCCGCCTGATTTCACGCCCAGGTGGCCGCCCACCCGGTCGAGCCCCGATTTGAACCCGTATTGCCGCCCCTCGCCCAAGCCCTCGCGTATCACGGGGAAGTTATAGGCATCGCGCCGCGCCATGGCCGCGAAACAGGCCTCGATGGCGTCGAAGGCCGATTGCTCGTCGACAAGTCCGGGGATGGCGGATTCGGGGACGATCCACATGGGGTATTCCTTGCATTGAGAGAGGCGAGTGCAGCCCCGGGCGAAGTCCGGAACCACCGAATGACAGATCAATAGGCCTTGCCGCGCGCCGAAACCGGCCAGAGCGTCTCGACCTTGCCGTTCCGTACGCCCACATACCAGTCATGGACATTGCAGGTCGGATCGCAATGGCCCGGCACCAGTTTCAATTTCTCGTTCACGCTCAAGACATTCTCAGGATCCGCGACCACCCCGTGCTCATCGGAGCACTTTACATATGTCACATCATCGCGCCCGAAGATCACCGGCAGGCCGCTATCGACCGACTGCGCTTTCAGCCCCGCATCGACAATCGCCTTGTCGGGTTTGGCATGGCTCATCACCGAGGTCAGGATGAACAGCGCATTCTCCCATTCGCCCTGATCGATCCGCTTGCCATCCTTGTCGAGGATGCGCCCGTAATCGGCATCCATGAAGGCGTAGGAGCCGCATTGCAACTCGTTATAGACGCCCGAGGCGCTCTCG
>SKIF01000042.1 GCA_007116575.1 Paracoccaceae bacterium | reverse complement strand
GAAGAAGGGTTTCAGACGCTCCATTTGCGCGTCAGTCAGCCAGAAAAGATTGCTCATTGATCGGTCTCCTTACGGAGCGTGAATCACGCCGCAAGGCTGAAATCAATGGGTCCTGAGCCTAGAGGTGCCGACGATTTTTTCGCCAAGCACATAGTCCCTCAATCTACTTTCTAAATCAGGTTCAAGCGTGGCATCTTTCATGTCATGCAAAGACGACGCAGATGCCCGCCAAGCAACACTCAGTGCGAACCGGATTAGCGCGTCGCTATCCAGAAGACTTATCCTTCGATAACCATGATCCGGCATCAAAGGGGAAAGCGCCTCTATATGTGGGCGGAACGCAATCCAACTGCTCCAAACCAGTTGATGGCTCCGAAGCTGCTTGATCGCCTTGTCATCAATTGCCGAAAGGAGGTCTTCACCATCGCGTGTTACCAAATTCTGGTCGTACCAACTGGACCACCGGCGGCGCGCCCCGAGGCCTCTTGTTGACTGGTAAAGCGGTGCGCCCTTGACCGCTGATTTCGTGAAGGATTGTGGAATAATATGGCACCTGACGAATTTGCCAAGGTTTCCGGTCAAAGCACACCGACCTTCACTATTGTCTGCCATTGGTCCAATCCCAGTTCGCACCCTGTTGTTGTCGATTGTTATTCTATTATCCCCTCGCGGAACAGAAGAACCGGCATTGACCGTCCGCAAAGGGCTCCTTTCGACGCACACCCCTCGAAGCCACCCCCCTCACACCCCCCGCACCATATCCCGATGCGCAATCCCTGCGTCGAGATAGTCCGGCCCTTCGGCCACAAACCCCAGCCCCTCGTAGAAGCCTATGGCATGGGTCTGCGCGCCGAGCCTGGCCTGACGTACGCCGGGGCAGTCGCGCAGCACCTCGAGCGCGGCCTCGATCAGCGCCGCCCCGATCCCCTGCCCGCGCAGCGCTTTGAGCACGCAGACCCGCCCGATCTTGCCCGTCTCGCCCATCAGCAACACCCGCGCGCAGCCCACCGGCACCCCGTCGAGGCTGGCCAGCAGATGCAGCGCGTCACCGTCGCGCCCGTCCACCTCGTCGGCTTCGGGCACGGCCTGTTCCTCGATGAACACCACACGGCGCAGTGCCTGACAGGTCGCGATATCCTCGGTCAGCCCGATGCGCAGGCTCATGCGAAATACTTTCGCAGCACACGGCCATAGACGGCCTTCAGGGCATGGATCTGGTCGATCTCGGCAAATTCATCCACCTGATGCATCGACGTGCCGACCAGCCCGAATTCAACCACCGGGCAGTGATCCTTGACGAAGCGCGCGTCCGAGGTGCCCCCCGAGGTCGAGAGCCGGGGCGTGATGCTGCATTCCTCCTCGACCGCGCGCGCGACCAGATCCGAAAGCGGCCCCGGCGGGGTGAGAAAACTCTCACCCGAGACATGCACATCGAGGTCAATCGCGACACCGCTTGCCGCGGCCGCTTCGGCGGCTTCTGCGCGCAGCCAGTCCGACAGGCTTGCCCCCGAATGCAGGTCATTGAAGCGGATATTGAGCACCGCGCGCGCGGTGGCCGGGATCACATTCGCGGCCGGGTTGCCCACATCCACTGTGGTCAGCGCCAGGGTCGAGGGGTCGAAATGGGCGCTGCCCCGGTCCAGTTCATGCCGCGCCAGCCGGTCGAGCAGCCCCACCAGCGCGGGCAGCGGATTGAGCGCCTTGTGCGGATAGGCGCTGTGGCCCTGCTTGCCGCGCGCCGTGATCGTGGCCGTCAGCGAGCCGCGCCGCCCGATCTTGATCATCTCGCCCATCACCTCGGGGCAGGTCGGTTCGCCCACGATACAGGCCGTCATCGCCTCGCCCTGCGCGCGCATCCAGTCGAGGATGGCGATGGTGCCGTCGCGCCCCGGCCCTTCCTCATCGCCGGTGATGGTCAGGATCACCGCGCCGTCGGGCGCAACCTCGCGGGTGAAATCCACTGCCGCCGCGGCAAAGGCCGCCACGCCCGATTTCATGTCACAGGCCCCGCGCCCCCAGAGCCGCCCCTGATCGAGCGTGCCGCCAAAGGGCGCGCGGGTCCAGTCATCGGGGTTGCCAAGCGGGACGACATCGGTATGGCCATTGAAGCCGAAAGTTCTGGCGTGCCCCTTTGGCCCCCATCGGGCAAAGAGATTGGGCGTCTCGCCCCGGTCCACGCGGATGCAGGTGAAGCCTGCCTGCGACAAGAGTCGCTCCAGCAATTGCAGCGCGCCGCCCTCTTCGGGCGTGACCGAAGGGCAGCGGACCAGTTCGGCAGTGAGTGCCACCGGGCAGAGCGGCTCAGTCATCCTCGGCCTCATCGCTGAACCATGTCTTCTGCGCGACGATCACGGCATTCTCGGCAGCCGCCCGCGCCATCAGCTCGCGCTCTTCCTCGGGGATGGTATCGCCCGCCGCCAGACGCTCGGCCAGCGTGCCGTAGCTTGTGACATCAAGCGGTTTGACACCCGCCGTCTTGAGCACGGCCACAGTCTCGCGCACCGCCTCGGCCTCATCTGCCCCGCTGGCATAGATCAGCAGCGCGGCCCCCGTCGCGCCCTGGGGCAGATCATTTTCCGGGCTGCGGCCCAGTTCGACCAGCAGCGTGTAGACCTCGGGCGCAGCGGCGCTGTCCTTGGCGTGCTTTGGCATGGCGTTATCCTTTCCTCTCTTCCCCTGTCAGGAAAGCGCGCGCAGGGCAAGCCCCGCCATCCGCGCGCCCCATTCGGCATAGAGGGCCGCACCAGGATGGAACCCGTCGCGCGCCAGAAGCGCGCGGCGCGGGACCATGTCAAAGGGCACATGCTGTGCGCCCTCGCGCGCGCAGACAGTCTGCAGGCTTGCGTCCAGTGCCGTGGCGCGGCGGCCCAGATGGCTGCGCCATGGCTCGGGGAAGGCCGGAAAATGCCCCAGTGGCGGCACCGCCGAGGCGAGGATCACCTGCACCCCGTGCCGGGTACGGAGCCGCTGCATCAGCCCTGCCTGCGCCTGCGCAAATCTCTCGGCGCGAGTCTCGCGCAGCACGTCATTGACCCCCAGCGCCAGCACCGCCAGATCAAAACTGGCCGTCTCGGGCAACAGCGCCAGCGCCTGCGCCGTGGTGATGCCCGAACGCGCGTGCAGCTCCCATGTGACGCAGCGATGCGGGGCCAGATGCGCGAGCATTTGACCTGCAAGCGCCTGATCCTGATGCGCCACCCCCACCCCCGCCGCCGAGGAATCGCCCAGCACCAGAAGCCGCATCTCGGGCCCCTGCCCGATCACACCCGCGCGCGGACCCTCTGCCTCGGGCAGGCGCTCGGTGCGCGCGATGGTCAGCGCGGCCTGTGCAAGATAGAGCGGCGCGCGCAGGAGAGGCGAGTCAGTCAGGGCCATGCCCGCACCATGCCCGCTGCACGCCGCACTGTCATCCGCCAGCTGCAACCGAGGTCGAGACGGTCGGCGGTGTTTCGCCACCCTGGAGCCCCGCAACACGGGGCGCTTTCGCGGGGAACTGTTTCAAAATCTCCCGACACCCCACCAGTTACTGACGCGCCTGCGTCTCGCGACGCGCAAGCGGGCACAAGCTGCACCGGCACTGCAAAGGCCGTGTCAGATGCAACACCATCAGGCACGGTTCTACCAGCACCCCGTCTGATGCTGCGCTTTGCCACCGGGGCTGGCCCCTGTGACAAGCTTTCGCTAAACAGTGCAAGCACAAGGAGCGGAGATCATGGCGCACAGCATTGCGGAACTGGCAGCAGGGCTCGGGCTGGACTGGGCAGGCGATGGCAGCCTGCGCATCACTCATGCTGCCGAACCGGCGCAGGCCGGTCCCGATGCGCTGGCCCTTGCAATGAACCCGAAATACGCGGATGGGCTTGCCGAAGGGCAGGCCCGTGCTGCGATGCTATGGGCCGGGGCCGAGTGGCAGGCACTGGGGCTGGAGGCCGCAATCTTCGCGCCGCGCCCGCGCTGGGCGATGGCGGGGGTCAGCGAAAGCCTCGACCCGGGCTATGATTTTGGCGAGGGCATTCACTCGCAGGCACTGATCCATGACAGCGCCGAGATCGGCGAAGGCGCGCGGATCGGCCCCTTCGCCGTCATCGGCGCGCGCGCGCGGATCGGCCCCGGTGCACGCATCGCGCCGCATGTGACAGTGGCCGAGGATGTCGTGATCGGCGCAGATGCCTTGCTCCATGCCGGCGCACGCATC
Organism: Paracoccaceae bacterium; assembly: GCA_007116575.1. Classification (GTDB taxonomy): domain Bacteria; phylum Pseudomonadota; class Alphaproteobacteria; order Rhodobacterales; family Rhodobacteraceae; genus Roseinatronobacter. The sequence goes on along the minus strand of SKIF01000042.1, from coordinate 43,363 downwards.
AGCGCGCGCTGCCGGATCGGAGATCGCTTTATCGGCCAACCCAATGCGGTCGTTGGGGGATGCGGTTTCAGTTTCGTGACGCCCGAGCCCTCGGGGGCCGAAGATGTGCGCGCCACACTCTCGGATGCGCGCAAGATCCGGGCGCAGAAATGGGCGCGTATCCAGTCGCTGGGCGCAGTGGAAATCGGCGATGACGTGGAGCTTGGGGCCAACAGTTCGATCGACCGCGGCACTGTCCGTGACACGGTGATCGGCACGGGAACGAAACTCGATTCGCTCTGCCATATCGGCCACAATGTGCAGGTCGGTGAAGATTGCCTGCTCTGTGGCATGGTCGGCATCGCAGGCTCGGCGCGGATCGGCAACCGTGTGGTGCTGGGCGGCAAGGTCGGCGTAAGCGACAACATCTTCATCGGCGATGATGTGCTCGTGGGCGGTGGTGGCCGGATCTATACCAATGTGCCCGCAGGCCGCGCGATGCTGGGCGATCCGGCAACCAAGCTGGAGACCCAGATCGAAATCCGCAAGGCGCTGCGCCGCCTGCCGCGGCTGGCAGCGCAGGTCGCGCGCCTGCACGAGGCTGTCTTTCCGGGCAAGGCGGGAAAGACAGACAAGACAGACTGACCCTTGCCGCCTGCAGCGCGGTGCCTATCTGCACCGGATCAGGCAGCAGGGGCGTGACAGGATGGACGGTGCGGGCATGAGCGAACAGAGTTTCACCCCCGATGCGGCGCATCAGCGCGCGTTTCGCGATGCGCTGGGGCGCTTTGCCACCGGAGTGACTGTCATCACCACGCAAGACGCTGGAAGGCCTGTGGGGATCACGGCCAATAGCTTCGCCGCGCTCTCGCTCGAACCGCCACTGGTGATGTGGGCTCCGGCCCGGTTCTCGCGGCGTTTCGAAGCCTTCGCGCAGGCTGGGCATTTCGCGATCCACGTACTGGCCGCGGATCAACTCTGGCTGGCGCGGCATTTCGCGCGGGACGGCTTCGATTTCGACCTGCCGGACATGTGCGAGGGGCTCGGCGGGGCACCGCTGCTGCCCAGCTGCCTGGCCCGCTTCGAATGCCGCCGCCACGCCGTACATCCGGGCGGGGATCATGCCATCGTCGTGGGCGAAGTGCTGCGCGTGCAATCGCGACCCGGGGCGGCACTGAGCTTTTTTGGCGGAAAGTATGGCAGTTTCGATGCCGCCTGACGGCGCCCATGTCGTGCTACTGGGTGCAAGTGGCACGATCGGACGCGCGACTTGTGCCGAGCTGTGCGCGCAAGGCTTCGCCGTCACATGCCTGCTTCGAGCGCCCCCGCCAGAGGGTGCCCTGCCCGACGGGGTGCATACTGTCATCACCCGACTAGACGATGCGGAAGCCGTCGCGCAAAGCCTCGCGCCGCTCGCCCCGCCTGCGGCGATGATCTCCTGCATGGCCTCGCGCAGCGGACGCCCCCGCGATGCCTGGGCTGTAGAACATGCCGCCCATCTCGTGGCACTCGAAGCCGCGAAGCGCGTGGGGGCGGGCCAGTTCATCCTGCTTTCGGCTATCTGCGTGCAAAAACCGCTTCTGGAGTTCCAGCGCGCAAAACTGGCCTTCGAAGCCGCGCTCCGGCAGGGTCGCCTGCCCTGGACGGTCATCCGCCCGACCGCCTTCTTCAAGTCGCTCTCGGGTCAGGTCGCACGGGTTCAGGCGGGCAAGCCCTTCCTTCTATTTGGGGATGGCACCCTGACCGCCTGCAAGCCGATCAGCGACAGCGACCTCGCGCGCTATATCACAGGCTGCATCGGCGCGCCCGATCGTATGGGGCGAATCCTGCCCGTCGGTGGGCCGGGCCCCGCGCTGACACCGCGCGCACAAGGCGAGATGCTGTTCGACCTGCTTGGCCAATCGCCCCGCTTTCGACAGGTACCACTGGCTCTGATGGATGCCGTCATCTCGGGACTGAGCGCTGCGGGACGGGTCAGCGCGCGGATGGCCGAAAAGGCCGAATTCGCGCGGATCGGTCGGTATTACGCGACCGAGTCGATGCTGGTCTGGGACGCGGAACGGGGCCGCTACGATGCCGAAGCGACGCCCGAATTCGGGCTGGACACTTTGCGCGCGCATTACGCGGCGATGATCCGGGGCGCACGCGGTGCCGATCTGGGCGAGCATGCCATGTTCTGAGCGGGCATGGCATCGCATGGCCTGTGCCCCCCCGCCAACGCGCCGGGCACTTGCGCAGGGATGGCAGGACACCAGTGCAAGCCCGATGGTTGCTGCGCGACAAGAAACCCCTTGCCCCATACCTTCACGCGTCAGACATGCGCACACATCTCAGCAAAGTGCCTCCAGGTGCCCTGGGGCTGTGGGGCAGATGGTGGGTCCGGCCCGGTCGGCGCGAGCGCCAACCAACCCTCTCTCGTTTCAGAAGGCCGGTTGCGTCTGTCTGCGCCGTTGCAGCAGGATCACGCCCATGAGCAGCAGCAGCGCGGGCAGATAGAAGATCTGCTCGGGCATGCGGTCCGCGGGGCGCAGCACGGCGACCAGTTCAACCGACTCGCTGCCATAGAAATCATAATCCCCGAGGCTGCTCTGGAAAGGCGAGCCGAACATCGGTTCATCCAGGATCATGCGGTCTTCCTCGGGCATCAGGAACAGCCCGGTGCCCGCTACCCGCTGCGCCCCGGGCGTGTCATCCACATCAAGCACAAGCGTCAGATCCCGCATCTGCCCGGTGGTGAAATCCGGTCCGCGCACCTCGATGCGCAACTCTTCGCCCGGCTCTGCCGCGCTCAGCACCTCCTCGAATTGCAGCCCCGGCAGGCGCTCGAATTCGGGCTGGATCCGGTCGAGCCAGAAATTGGGCACAAACAGCGTGAAGGCCACCAGCAGAAGTGCAGCGGATTCGTAGATCTTGGAGCGGGCGAGGAAGTAGCCCTGCGAGGCAGCGGCAAACAGCAGCATCGCGAATGTCGCCACCACAAAGATGAACACCGCCTGCGCCAGCCCCGCCGCTGTCCCCAGATCGACCCCGTAGAGGATCAGCGTCGGGTTGTAGATGAACAGGAAGGGCAGCGCGAGTGTGCGCAAGCTGTAGAAGAACGCCTGAAAGCCAGTTCGGATCGGATCGCCGCCCGACACGGCGGAGGCCGCGAAGCTCGCCAGTCCCACAGGGGGTGTGACATCGGCCATCAGCCCGAAATAGAACACGAAGAGGTGTGCGGCGATCAGCGGCACGATCAGCCCTTCCTGCGCGCCAAGCGAGACCACCACAGTCGCCATCAGCGACGAGACCACGATGTAATTGGCCGTGGTCGGCAGCCCCAGCCCCAGCACAAGCGAGAAGAGCCCGACCAGAAGCAGCATCAGGAACAGATTGCCCAGCGCCAGCAGCTCGACCAGCCCGGCCAGTTCGGTGCCGATGGGCGTGCGCGTGACCGTGGCCACGATCACACCGGCCGCACCCGTGGCGACCGCGATGCCGATCATGTTGCGTGCGCCCGCGATCATGCCAGCGACCAGATCCTCTACCCCGGCCCAAAGCTCTTGCATCACCTGGCCATTGCGGCGCAGCATCGCCTTGAGCGGGCGCTGCGTCAGGATGATGAACAGCATGGTGACCACAGCGAAATAGGCCGATTTCGCGGGGGACTGGCGCTCGACCATCAGGAACCACACGAGCACGAGGATCGGCAGCAGGAAATGCAGCCCCGTTGGAAAGACCTCGCGCATCACCGGCAGTTTGATTTCCTTGGCGTTGGGGTCGTCAAGCTCGAGCTCCGGGCGCTTGGCCGCGACCTGCAGGCAGGCCAGATAGACCGCCGCCAGCACAATCAGGATCACCGGACCCGAAATCGCGGGGGCAGCATCGCGCAGGAACCCGACCCCTGCGACCACCGCGTAAAACGCCGTCCCCGCCACGACAAAGCCGATGGCGACCTTCAATAGCATCGACAGCAGGCTCGCCCCCTGCCCCAGCGCCGGGATACCGTTTTTCAGCGCTTCCAGATGGACGATATAGATCAGCGCTATGTAGGAAATCACCGCCGGGATGAAGGCGTGCTTGATCACTTCCAGATAGGAGATGCCGACAAACTCGACCATCAGGAAGGCGGCGGCCCCCATCACGGGCGGCATGATCTGGCCATTGACCGAGGAGGAGACCTCGACCGCGCCCGCCTTCTCGCGCGTGAAGCCCACGCGCTTCATCAGCGGGATGGTGAAGGTGCCGGTGGTGACCACATTGGCAATCGAGGAGCCCGAGATCAGCCCGGTCGCGCCCGAGCCCACCACGGCCGCCTTGGCAGGCCCGCCGCGCAGATGGCCCAGCCCGGCAAAGGCCAGCTTGATGAAGTAGTTGCCCGCGCCCGCCTTGTCCAGGAGCGCGCCAAACAGCACGAAGAGGAAGACAAAGGCCGTCGAGACGCCCAGCGGGATGCCGAACACGCCTTCGGTGCCCAGCCATTGCGTGTTGATGATGGCGTTGAAGCTGCGCCCCTCATGCGCGATCAGATCGGGGATCAGCCAGCCCTGCCCGAAATAGCTATAGGCCAGAAAGACACCGCCGACGATGGTCAGCGCAGGCCCCAGCGCGCGGCGCGAGGCTTCCAGCAGCAGGATCAGGCCCAGCGTCCCGACAATGATCTGCGGAAAGATCACCGGGCCGAAGAGCCACTCGAAATTGTTCAGGATCGGGGTTTCTGCGGTGACCCATTCCTGCAGCCGCCCCTCGCGCGCAGTCCGCGAAATCTCGCGCGAGAACCAGAACACATAGAAGGCGCACCCCGAGGCGACCAGCGCCAGCGCCCAGTCATACCAGGGGATGTAGCGGCGCGGCGAGTTCTTTAAGGCGGGATAGGCGAGAAAGGCCAGAAACAGCGCGAAAGTGAGGTGCAGCGGGCGGGTCTGGTCCGAGCCGATGACGCGGGCAAAGGGGATATGCTGGGCGAACTGGAATTGCGGATCGGCGATCCAGATCTGGAAACTCGACCACAGGAAAGCCACTGCTGCGATCAGCAGCGCCACGATCCGGTTATCGGGAGTGCGCGCGCCCGAATCTGTGCTGGAAACCAGATCCTGAAGCTCTTCGTCGCTGAACTTGCGGCCTTCCGGCTCTTGCGCCTTGGACATGCGCCTTCCCCCGTTGAACGATTGTTCTGTTGGTGCACCATGGCGCGACAGGCGCCCGGTGAAAGACGCAGCGCGGCAAGCCGCGCTGCGTCCGGTCTCGGATCAGGACAGGATCAGTCCATCAAGCCCGCTTCGCTGAAGTAGCGTGCAGCACCGTCATGCAGCGGCGCCGACAGACCGTCGCTGACCATTTCTGCCGGGTCGAGATTGGCCAGAGCCGGGTGCAGCGAGGTGAACTGGTCGAGATTCTCGAAGATCGCGCGCGCCACCTGATAGGCCGTTTCTTCCGGCACGGCGTCCGACGTGACGAAGGTCGCGCCCACACCAAAGGTGGTCACATCCTCGTCCGAGCCGCGATACATGCCGCCCGGAATGGTTGCCATCCGGTAGTAGTCGCGTTCCTCGACCAGCGCGCGGACGGTGTCATTGTCCACATTCACCAGTACCGTGTCGCAAGCCGTGGTGGCTTCCTGGATCGCACCCGAGGGGTGGCCCACAGTGTAGACGATGGCGTCCACATTGTTGTCGCACAGCGCCAGCGACTGCTCGGCTGCGGGCAGTTCGGTGGCCTGGGCGAAGGTGTCCTCGGTCCAGCCCATGGCCGCCATCACGACTTCCATCGTGCCGCGCTGACCGGAACCGGGGTTGCCGATATTGACGCGCTTGCCGGGCAGGTCGTCAAAGCTGGTGATGCCGCTATCGGCGCGGGCGACAACGGTAAACGGCTCGGGATGCAGCGAGAACATCGCGCGCAGACCCTCGAACGCGCCGTCATCCTCGAAGCGCGAGGAGCCGTTATAGGCATGGAACTGCCAGTCCGACTGCGCCACGCCGAATTCCAGCTCGCCCGAGCGGATGGCGTTGATGTTGAAGATCGAGCCCCCAGTGGATTCCACGCCGCAGCGGATGCCATGTTCGGCCCGGTCGCGGTTGACCAGACGACAGATCGCGCCGCCCGCCGGGTAGTAAACGCCGGTGACACCGCCAGTGCCGATCGAGATGAAGGTCTCCTGCGCCATCGCGGCCGAACCCATCAGCGTGCCGAGCGCGAATAGACCTGTTGCCAGTTGCTTGTTCATCGTATCCTCCGTGTTTGATCGCTGCTCATTCGTGGCAGCTCTTCGGGCGTGACGCGCGCAGAAACGCGGTCTCGTCCCATGCCCCAAATGGACGCTGCCCGTGGCCCGGTGTCAAGACTGAATGCGCCCGCGACCCAGGATCGGCTCGCAAGCTCATGATTTTATGAGAATCCGGTGATAACCTTCCAGCTCAGGCCTCAAGCCTGGTTTCGGCGATGCCGACGAACCAGCTGCAGCCATAGGGGATGATCTCGTCGTTGAAATCATATTCCGGGTGGTGCAGCCCCGCCCCGTCGCCCGCACCCAGCACGATATAGGCGCCGGGGCGCTCTTCGAGCATATAGGAGAAATCCTCTCCGCCCATGTTGTAGCCCGCTTCCTGGCACTGCCCCGAGACCTCGAGCGCGACCTTGCGCGCGATATCGGTCTCGGCCGCGTGGTTGACCATGGCCGGGTAACCCTCGACAAACTCGACCTCGGCGCGTGCACCAAAGCTGGTCGCGACGCCCTCGACCATCGCGTGCAGCCGCGTTTCGACCAACTTGCGCAATGCGGCGTCATGCGTGCGGATGGTTCCCCGCAGTTCAACCCGCTGCGGGATGACATTGAACGCCTCACTCTCGCTTCGAACCCCGCAGATCGAGACAACGACATTCTGCGTCGGGTCCGCGTTCCGGCTGGCAATGGTCTGCAGAGCCATGATCATCTGACTGGCCACCACGACCGGATCGACTGTTGCGTGCGGCTTGGCGGCATGACCGCCTCGCCCCTCGACCGTGATGCGGAACTCGTCGCAGGCAGCATAGAAGGCCCCGGCACGGATGTTGAACTCGCCCAAGGGATGGCCGGGGCGGTTATGCATCGCGTAGACTTCCTGAATGCCGAAACGCTCCATCAGCCCCGCCTCGCACATCACCTTGGCCCCCGCGCCGCCCTCTTCGGCGGGCTGGAAGATCACCGCGATAGTGCCCGCGAAATTGCGCGTCTCGGCCAGATATTTCGCCGCGCCCAGCAGCATCGCGGTATGCCCATCATGCCCGCAAGCGTGCATCTTGCCATGATGGATCGAGGCATAGGGCTTGCCCGTCGCCTCGTGAATCGGCAATGCGTCCATATCCGCGCGCAGCCCCACCACGCGCCCCGCGCCGCGCGCGCGGCCATGGATCAGCCCGACCACGCCGGTCACGCCGATCCCTTCCACCACCTCGTCACAGCCGAATGCGCGCAGCTTATCGGCAACGATATGGGCCGTGCGATGGCACTCAAAGCGCAATTCGGGATGGGCATGGAAATCCTGCCGCCAGGCAGCGATTTCAGGGAGCATTTCGGCGAAGCGATTGCGGATGGGCATGGCAGTCCTGAACAGGTGAAACACTGCACCAAGACCTAGCCCCGCAGCGCCGCGACCTCAAGGGGGCGCGCGCGCTCAATCCTCGAAAAGCGCGCCCTGCCCTTCAGAGATGCCCTCGTCCTCATCGCCCAGCCCGCCGGGCAGCGGGCGGCTTTCCAGAAGTCCGGCCTCACGCAATTCCTTCAGTCCCGGCAGGTCGCGCGCGGACTCCAGCCCGAAATGGTCCAGAAATTCCTCGGTCACAACAAAGGTCACGGGCCGCCCCGGCGTCATCCGCCGCCGCCCGAGGCGAATCCAGTCCAGTTCCAGCAACTGGTCGATCGTGCCACGTGACACTGCAACGCCCCGGATTTCTTCGATCTCGGCGCGGGTGACGGGCTGGTGATAGGCGATAATGGCCAGCGTTTCGATCGCCGCACGCGACAGCTTGCGCGTCTCGACCCGTTCGGACTGCATCAGCCAGCCCAGATCCGGCGCGGTGCGCAGCGCCCAGGCATCGCGCACACGGACCACAGTAACCCCGCGTCCGGCATAGCGTGAGCGCAGATGCGCCAGCGCCTCGGCGACATCGCAGCCCTGTGGCAGGCGTTCAGCGATCTGCGCAGCACTCAGCGGCTCGGCACAGGCGAAGAGAATCGCCTCGACCATGCGTTCCTGTTCAGCCATGGGGGGCGCGGCAAAGAGTCCGGGTTCGGCCCCGGGATCTCCTGCTGCATCTCGCGGCTGCTGCGCGCGCGTGCCTTGCCCGCTGCTTTCTGTCATCGTCCCTCTGCCCCCCCATCGGCGCGCCGCCGCAAATGCAGCGGTGCGAAACTGTCGCTCTGGCGCAATTCGACCGCGCCCTGTTTGGCAAGTTCCAGCGAGGCCGCAAAGGTCGAGGCGATGGCCGAGCGCTGCCGCTTTGCAACCCCGCGCCACCCCTCGGGCAAATAGGCCTGCAGCGCCGTCCAGTCCGACGCCCCCGGCACAAGCGTCGCGAGCCGCTCCAGCGCGGCCTCGTATGGGTAGATATCCGAACGATCGAAGGCATAGGGGCGGAATTCGTCGCGGGTACGCAGCCGCGCATAGGCGCGCATCAGGTCCAGCAGCGAGGCTTCGAAATGCACCTTGCGCGCCACCGCCAGCGCGGTCGGCTGACCGCGCACGAAGAAATCCCGCCCCTTCTGGTCGCGCCCCATCAGCCGCGCCGCAGCTTCGCGCATTGCCTGCAAGCGTTCAAGCTGCCAGGCCAGATGCGCCGCCAGTTCCTCGCCCGTGGGGCCTTCCTCGCCCGGTTCAGGGGGCAGCAGAAGGCGCGATTTCAGATAGGCGAGCCAAGCCGCCATGACCAGATAATCCGCCGCCAGCTCAATCCGCAGCGCGCGCGCCTTCTCGACGAAGCCCAGATACTGCTCGGCCAGTTCCAGCACCGAGATGCGGCGCAGATCGACCTTCTGGCTGCGCGAGAGCATCAGCAACAGATCGAGCGGGCCCTCGAACCCCTCGACATCGACGATCAGCGCCTCTGCCGCGCGGCGGGCGGTGATGTCATCGCGGTTGTCCCAGTCATCTGGCATGACCTGCCCCCGTTTCGCGTCAGTCTAGGCCAGCAGATCGCAAAGAGTCCATCACGGCGCGCGCCTAGCGCCGCTCCCACTCACGCAGCCGCGCGACATAGCGCGCCAGGGTGTCAATCTCGAGATTGACGCGGTCGCCCAGCGCGACATCGCCCCAGGTCGTCACGTCCTGCGTATGGGGGATCAGGTTGATGCCGAACTCCGCCCCCTTGACCTCGTTCACGGTCAGCGAGGTGCCATTGAGCGCGACCGAGCCTTTCGGCGCAATGAACCCGGCCAGCGCCTCGGGCGCGCGGAACACCACGCGCAGGCTGTCGCCCTCGGGGTAAAGCCCCACCACCTCGGCCACGCCATCGACATGGCCCGAGACAATATGCCCGCCCAACTCGTCGCCAAGCCGCAGCGCGCGTTCCAGATTGACCCTGCGCCCCTCGGCCCAGTCAGCCAGATTGGTCTTGGCAACTGTTTCAGCCGAGACCTGAACATCGTACCAGTCCGGCCCCAGCGCCACCACGGTCAGGCAGACCCCGTCTGCCGCGATGGAGGCCCCGATATCGATGCTGCCCGTGTCATAGCCCGTGCCGATGCGCACGCGCAGATCGCCCCCCTGCGCCAGGCTGCGCACTTTGCCGATATCGGTGATGATGCCTGTGAACATGTGGCCCCCGCGCTGAAACTGTGCCTGCGCGCCAGAGGTAGCGACTGTCCCCGCCATTGACAAGCAAGCCATAGTTTGACCGCATTTGTTAACCATAATACTGGGCAAGAACAGAAGATTTGTTAAGACAAACACAAATGAGCCGCGTTAGGCTTTACAAGAGCAGTCAAAGGCATCAGGCGATGCAGATAAGCGGAGAAAACAGACGTTTCCTGTTCTTGCAGGGGCCGCACGGGTGGTTTTTCAACCGTCTGGCGAAGATGCTGCGCGCAAGCGGCGCACAGGTCTGGCGCGTGGGGTTCAATCAGGGCGATGCGCTGTTCTGGCGCGACAAGGCGCATTACATCCCCTTCACCCAATCGCTCGACGACTGGGGCACTTTCTTTCGCGATTGTGTCGCGCGCCACCAGATCACCGATTTGGCGCTGTATGGAGATGTGCGTCCCATCCATGCCGAGGCGATTGCCGTCGCGCGCGAGATCGGGCTGACCATCCATGTTTTCGAGGAAGGCTATCTTCGCCCCTATTGGGTGACATATGAACGCAACGGCTCGAACGGCCATTCCGCTCTGATGGGGCTGGACCTGCATACGATGCGCAAGGCGCTGAAGAAATACGACATGGAACTGCCCGACCCGCCCGCGCATTGGGGCGACATGCGTGAGCATATCTTCTATGGCGCAATCTATCATTTCTGCGTTATGGCGTTGAACTGGCGGTATCGCAGTTTTCGACCCCACCGCGATTTGAGCGTGGTGCAGGAATTCAAGCTCTACCTCAAGCGGTTGTGGCTGATGCCGCTGCACTCGCTCGAACGCCAGATTGCAACCTGGCGCGTTCGCTATGGCGGCTTTCCCTATCACCTTGTGCTGATGCAGCTCGAACATGACGCGAGCTTTCGCGCGCATAGCCCGTTCACCAGCCAGACCGAGTTTCTCGAACAGGTTTTCGCAGGCTTTGCCAAAGGCGCGCCGCGCCACCATCACCTTGTCATCAAGGCTCACCCGCTCGAGGACGGGCGCGCGCCAATCCGCAAGGCCATCGGGGCCCTGACCGCAGCACATGGGCTGAAGGGGCGCGTGCATTTCGTGCGCGGCGGCAAGCTTGCGCAGCTACTCAACCATGCCCGTTCAGCCGTAACCGTCAATTCGACCGCCGCCCAACAGGTGCTCTGGCGCGGTATGCCGCTGAAGATCTTTGGCCGCGCGGTCTATGACAAGCCCGAATTCGTCTCGGACCAGCCGATCGAGAAATTTTTCGCCAAGCCCTCGCGCCCCGATGCCCGCGCCTATCGTGACTACCGGCATTTCCTGCTGGAAACCTCGCAAGTGCCAGGCGGGTACTATTCTTTGGGGGGGCGGCGACAGCTCATGCGACATCTGGTGGACCTGATGCTTGCAGAGCATGACCCCTATCAGGCGTTGATCTGCGGGGACGCGGCGCATCGGCAACAGTTGCGCATGGTCCGCTGAGAGCTAAGCCATTTCAGAGCTTGGCGTTTTCGGCACTTGCCTGTATGGTTACAGAAAAATCAGAGGCTATTCCGGTAACAGGAGCCCGAGCAGTGAGTGCGAAAATTCTGACGATGGGCCGTCGCATGGCCATCATTGGTGCTGTTGCAGCACTGGCATCCTGTGCCGTGTCGCGTGACGGGCCGACCAAACGCGAAATCTTCGCGGGCTCGGTCCAGCGCGCTGGCGATGCACATATCATCCTCGTCAACAAGCGCGTGAGTCAGGCCGCCAACCGACCCGAGACGCTTGGCTTTTCCCATGCATTGCGCTCGGGTGCGCTGATGGGGGGCGATACGATCCGCTCCGGTGACGTGATCCGGCTCAATGTCTATGAAAACGTGCCCGAGGGCCTGCTGGCGACAGCCGGGGCCAATAACGCCATTGTCGAGGAATTGCAGGTCGATGACGCGGGCTTTATCTTCGTACCCTATGCTGGCCGCGTCCGGGCCGCGGGCCAGACGCCGGATGCGCTGCGCCGCCTGCTGACCCGCTCGCTCGACGAACAGACCCCCGACCCGCAAGTGGTGGTCTCGCGGGTGCAGGGAGACGGGGCGACTGTCTCGGTCACAGGGGCGGTCGGTGCACAAGGCGTTTATCCGATCGCCCGCTCTTCGAACCGGCTCTCGTCGATGATCGCCACAGCGGGCGGGCTCGCTGTGCCGCTCGAGACCGCGCAGGTTCTGGTCACGCGCGGCACGCGGCAAGACCGGGTCTGGTTGCAGGACATCTATTCCCATCCGGGGCTCGACATCGCCATGCGCGGCGGCGACCGCATTGTCGTGCGCGAGGATCAGCGGGCATTTTCCGTGCTGGGGGCGACGGGCGGTGCCAGCCGGATGCGCTTTGACACGCGCGAGATCTCGGCCATCGATGCGCTGGCAATGGTCGGCGGGCTCGATCCGCTGCGCGCCGATCCGACCGGCGTGTTCATCTTCCGCGACGAAGTGCCCGAGGTCGCCACCGAGATCCTCGGTATCGGCCAGTTCGTGAGCGATATGCGCTTTGTCTATGTGCTAGACCTGACAGCGCCGACCGGCATGTTCAACGCGCGCGATTTCAAGATCCGCGATGGCGACACGATCTACGTGACCGAATCGCCTTCGGTACTCTGGGCGCGCCAGATCTCGGCGCTCACCGGCTCGCTCACTGCCGCCAGTGCCGTGCGCGACTTCAGCGAGTCGCTAGAATAACGCGGATGGCAGACCCGACCCTGGTTCATGCTTATTCGGGCGGGTTTCTGGGGCCGGGGGCACAAGCACGCCGGGTCAGACGGATCATGGCGCTGGCCGGGCACAAGGTCAAGCTGGGCTGGCCGGGGCCAGAGGGACGCATCGCGGTCTGGGGCCACACCCCCCGTGCGGCCCGGGGCGAATCCGTTGCACGTCGAACCGGAGCGCACCTTCTGCGCATCGAGGATGCCTTCCTGCGATCACTTTTCCCCGGTCGCGCAGGCGAGCCGACACTGGGATTGCTGATCGAAAAGCAAGGCATCCATTACGACCCTTCCCGCCCCTCCGATATCGAAACCCTGCTCGCCACTCACCCGCTCGATGACCATGCGCTGCTGCAGCGTGCGCGCGAGGCCATGGCGCGGCTCAAGGCGGCGGGACTGAGCAAATACAGCGCCCATGACCCCGATCTCGCCCTGCCCGAGCCGGGCTATGTGCTGATCGTCGATCAGGTGCGCGGCGATGCCTCGCTCGCCCGTGGCGGGCTCGATGGTGCACTGCCGGACCACTTGTTCCGCGAGATGCTGGTACAGGCGCAGATAGACTTTCCCGCCGCGCGGATCGTCATTCGTACCCATCCCGAGACGCGCGACGGGCATCGTAGCGGCCATTTCACCCCCGATGACGCAGAGGGCGCGCATGTCACCCTGCTCGACACGCCAGTCTCGCCCTGGGACCTGCTCGAGGGCGCGGTCGCGGTCTATACGGTCTCTTCGCAGCTTGGCTTCGAGGCGATCTTCGCAGGCCATCGCCCGCGCGTCTTCGGCCTGCCCTTCTATGCCGGATGGGGACTGACCGAGGATCTGACCCCGCATCCCCGCCGCACCCGACGCCTCAGCCGCGCGCAGCTTTTCGCCGGGGCCATGCTGCTTTATCCGCATTGGTATGACCCCTGCCACGACCGGCTCTGCCGCTTCGAGGAAGCGCTCGAGCATCTAGAGTCCCTCACCCGCGCCTGGCGCGAGGACCGCCACGGCTATACCGCGCTCGACATGCGGCTTTGGAAGCGCTCGCATCTGCAACGCTTCTTCGGGCGTTGGCAGCGGCTGCGCTTCGCGCAGAGCCCGCGCCCGGACCGCCCCAGTCTTGTCTGGGGCACCGCCCCCGCGCCCTCGGAAGGGCGCGCGATCCGCATCGAGGACGGGTTCCTGCGCTCGCGCGGGCTTGGCGCCGAACTCACCCCGCCGCTCTCGTTGGTGGCCGATGATCTGGGCCTGTATTACGACCCATCCCGCCCCTCGCGGCTCGAGGCTTTGGTTGCGGCCTCCCCCCCCACGGGCGGTGAGGCCCGTTCCCGTGCCCTGATCCGAAGGATCACCGAAGGCAAGCTCAGCAAATACAACCTCGCGGGGAATCTGCCCGATCTGCCACAGGGCCACCGCATCCTCGTGCCGGGGCAGGTCGAGGATGACGCCTCGATCCGGCTTGGCGCTGGCGAAATCCGCACCAATCTCGCCCTGCTCGCCGAAACCCGCCGCCTGAACCCCGAGGCCGTGATCCTCTACAAGCCGCACCCCGATGTCGAGGCCGGGCTGCGCCCCGGCGCCATCGAGGAGGCCGAGGCCCTGCACCATGCCGATATGGTCCTGCCCCGCACCGACCCCGCCCGCCTGCTTTCGCAGGTGCAGGAGGTCTGGACCATCACCTCGACACTGGGCTTCGAGGCGCTGTTGCGCGGCGTGCCGGTCACCTGTTTCGGCGCGCCCTTCTATGCGGGATGGGGGCTGACCCGAGATCTCGGGACGGTCCCTGCGCGCCGCACGGCCCGACCGGGGCTCGCCGCCTTCGTCCATGCCGCACTGATCGCCTATCCGCGCTATCACGACCCGGTCTCCAACCTGCCCTGCCCGCCCGAAGTGGCGCTCGACCGGATCAAAGCGGGCCAACTCCCGCGCGCTCCCACGCTGCGCCTGCTGGCGAAACTGCAAGGCGCTTTAGCCTCGCAGGCCTGGCTCTGGCGCTGATCCTGCTGCATTTTCTTGCAAGAAAATACTCGCGGGGGGCCAGCCGCTGCGCGGCTGGTGGGGGCGGCAGCCCCCCTGCAAAATAAACCTGACCGCAGGTCGCCTTTTGAAAAGACCAGGTGCCCCGGTCAGTCCCCGACCAGACGGCTGACGACGATGGTCACCTCGGGTTTCTTGCCGATCTCTTCCATCACCACCTGCCGCACCAGACGGCGCAGCCCGTCATTGAGCCGGTCGTCATCGGCCAGCACCTTGTGACCGGCGCGGCTCAGGAACTCTTCCAGCTCGGCCTCGATCACCTCATTGAGCGCCTCGCCGCCGCGCGCTTCGGGGCGCAGCCCCGCAATCTCGGCCCAGGGCGCGCCGAGCATCTCGTTTTCCTCGTCGAGGATCAGCGTGACGAAGACATGCCCGCCGATCGCCATGCGAATGCGGTCGCGCACCACCCCGTCCATGGCCCCGATCAGGCGCGAGCCGTCCAGATAGACGCGGCCGGTCTCGACCTCGTCAACCAGCGCGGGCGCATCATCGGTCAGGTCGCAGACGGAACCATTGGGCACCACCATGGCACGGCGGCCCGCCGCCAGCGCGAGTTTCGCATGTTCGCGCAGCATCCGGTGTTCACCATGCATCGGGATCATCACCGCCGGGTTCATCAGATCCTGCATCTCTTCCAGATCGGGGCGATTGGCATGGCCCGAGACGTGATAGAGCCGGCCCGAATTGTCGAGCACATCGACCCCCATCGCCGAGAGCCCGTTGACGACGCGCCTGACTTCGCGCTCATTGCCCGGAATGGTCATCGAAGAGAACAGGAAAGTGTCGCCCTCCTTCATCTGCATCCCCATGAAACTGCCCCGCGCCAGTTGCGCCGAGGCCGCGCGCCGCTCACCCTGGCTGCCTGTCACGATCAAGAGCAGGTTCTCGCGCGGGATGTCCTTGGCGGCGTCCGGGCTGATCGTGGGCGGGAAGTCGGTCAGAATCCCCGCTTCGGTCGAGACCTGGATCATGCGCAGCATGGCGCGCCCCATCACACAGACCGATCGCCCGGCTTCCTGCGCGGCGATGGCCAGGGTCTTGAGCCGCGCCACATTTGATGCGAATGTCGTCGCCACCACCATGCCCCTGGCGCTGCGCATCAACTCCGTGATCGGCTCGACCAGCGTCGCCTCGGAGCGTCCCGGCGCAGGGTTCATGACATTGGTGCTGTCACACAGCAGCACCTTGACCCCGGACTTGCCGATCTCTGCCAGAAGCTCGGTGTCATGCGGCTCGCCCACCCCCGGTGTCGGGTCGGATTTGAAATCGCCCGTATGCACCACGCGGCCCGCAGGCGTGTCGATGATCAGCCCCGACGCTTCGGGCAGCGAATGCGCGACGGGGAAGAACTGCACCCGGAAGGGGCCCAGATCCAGCGCCTCGGGGGCCTTCTCGACCGTGATCACCTTGTCTGGGTCCTGGCCTGCATCCTGCATCTTCAGCCGCGCGATGCGCGCGGTGAAATCGCGCGCGTAAACCGGCGCGCGCAGCCGGTCCCACATCTGACCCAGGGCACCGACATGGTCTTCATGCGCATGTGTGATCAGGATCGCCTCGAGCCGGTCGCGGCGTTCTTCCAGCCAACGCAGGTCGGGCATGATCAGGTCGACACCGGGCGTGGACTCCATGTCGGGAAAGGTCACGCCCAGATCAACGAGGATCAGCCGCTCGCGTCCTTTCGGCCCATAGCCGAAGACATAGGCATTCATGCCCACTTCGCCCGCGCCGCCCAGAGGAAGATAGATCAGCCGGTCCTTGCTCATGCCTGCTCCTTGATACTGTTAGCCTTGTTATAGTCGTGGATCACGCGAAGACCATGCAATGTCAGATCATCCTCGACCGAGTCAAACAGGTTCTGGGCCTGCGCAAAGAGCGGGGCGAGCCCGCCCGTGCCGATCACGGTCATCGGGTGGCCATATTCGCGCTTGATCCGCGCCGTGATCCCCTCGACGAGCCCGGTATAGCCCCAGAACACGCCCGACTGGATGCAGGCAACCGTATTGGTGCCGATCACGCGTTCGGGCTGGGTGATGTCGACATGCGGCAGCGCCGCCGCACCCTGGTGCAGCGCCTGCAGTGACAGGTTCACCCCCGGCGCGATGACCCCGCCAACATAGGCACCGTCCTCGGCCACCACGTCGAAATTCGTCGCCGTGCCGAAATCCACCACCACCACATTGCCGCCATGGCGGTCATGGGCGCTGGCGGCATTGGCCAGCCGGTCGGGACCGGGGCGCACGCCCTCTTCCACACGCGGGGGCACCGGCAGCAGACACTCGGGCTTGCCCACCACCAGCGGGCGCGTATGAAAATAGCGGTCACACAGAACGCGCAAATTGAACACCACGCGCGGCACGGTCGACGAGATCACCACATCAGTGATATCGGCATAGATACCCGTGAGGTTCATCAGCGAATTGAGCCAGACGAAATACTGATCCGCCGTGCGCGTCACCTCGGTCGAGGTGCGCCAGGTGGCGACAAACTGGGTACCGTCCCAGATCGCGAAAACAGTATTGGTATTGCCGCAATCAATGGTCAGAAGCATGGCCGCTGCCCTCCCTCCTGCTGATCAGGAAAAATACACCTCGGCTGCCGGAATCGCGACCCGCCCCGCACTGGTGCGCAGCAGCAGTGCGCCGGACGCGTCGATCCCCTCGAATGTGCCGGTCTGTTCCCCGGCTGCCATGCGCGCGGTGATCTGCGCGCCCAGACGCGCCGCGCGGTCCAGCCAGGCGGTGCGGATCGGCCCGAAACCGTAGGTCACAAGCTGCGACTCCCAGCGCGCATAGGCAGGCGCGAGCAGGTCGAGAAATTCCTCGGGCGCGATGGCGCAGCCGGTCTCGGCCATCAGGCTGACCGGGGGCACAGCCCCCGGCTCTGCCGCGGGGGCCGCGCGCAGGTTCACCCCGATACCGATGGCAAGATAGCTGACCCCGCCCCCCTGCCCGAGGCTTTCGAGCAGGATGCCCGCCAGCTTGCCGCCATTGAGCAGCACATCATTGGGCCATTTCAGCGCAAGCCCCTCGGGCCGCCCGGTGGAAACGACCAGCGCCTCATGCAGCGCGAGCGCAGCCACGAAGGAGCGCAGCGCAAGCGCTTCGGGCGCGCCGTCGGGGCGGCAGAGATAGGTTGCGGCGAAATTGCCTGCCGGGTCGTGCCATGCCCGCCCGCGCCGCCCGCGCCCCTGCACCTGACGCAGCGCCAGAATCCATTCCGGACCGCGTATCGCAGGCGCACGGCGCTGCGCCTCGGCATTGGTGCTGTCGATCTCGGGCAGGATCACCCGCCCGACGCCCGCAGGCCACTCAGTTGACAAGAGCGTCTGCCGCCAGTGCCGCCAGCCCCTCAACCCCGAAGAGGTTGATCACGCCCAGCACCATGATCGCCGCCGAGGCCACCAGCAGCGTGGCCTGCACGGGCGCTGCCACGCGATCCAGCGGTTCGACCTCATCGCCGAAATACATGTAATAAACGATGCGCAGGTAATAGAACGCCCCGATTACCGAGGCGATCACACCCGCAACCGCCAGCCATGTCAGCCCGGCCTGAACCGCGGCCCAGAGCACATAGAACTTGCCGAAGAAGCCAACCAGCGGCGGTACGCCCGCAAGGCTGAACATCAGCACCAGAAGAGCGAGCGCGCGCAGCGGTTCGGCCTTGGAATACTGGCGCAGGCTGCCGATATCAGTGACGGGGTTGCCATCGCGCGACATGGTCAGGATGAACGCAAAGACACCGATATTCATCGTGACGTAAATCGCCATATAGACCAGCATCCCCTGCACGCCCTGCGCCGTGCCCGCTGCCAGACCCACCAGCGCAAAGCCCATATGCGAGATCGAGGAATAGGCCATCAGCCGCTTGATGTCGCGCTGCCCGATGGCAGCGATGGCGCCGACAAACATCGAGGCCACAGCGAGAAAGGCGATGATCTGCGACCAGTCGCCCGGCACCACGCCAAAGGCGTCATGCACCACGCGCGCGATCAGCGCCATCGCGGCCACTTTCGGCGCGGTGGCGAAGAAGGCGGTGACGGGCGTGGGCGCGCCTTCATAGACATCGGGCGTCCACATGTGGAACGGCACCGCCGAGACCTTGAACGCCAGCCCGGCCAGCATGAAGGCCAGCCCCATCATCAGACCGAGCGACATGCCGTCTTCTGAGATGGTCGAGATGATGCCTGCAAAGAGCGTCGTGCCGGCATAGCCATAGGTCAGCGACGCGCCATAAAGCAGCAGGCCCGAGGCCAGCGCGCCGAGGATGAAGTATTTCAGCCCCGCTTCCGTCGAGCGCGTGGAATCGCGGTTCATGGTGGCCACGACGTAAAGCGCCAGCGATTGCAGCTCGAGCCCCATATAGAGAGCAATCAGGTCGCCCGAAGACACCATCAGCATCATGCCCACGACCGAAAGCGCGATCAGGATGGGGTATTCGAATTTCAACAGCCCTCGCGCGGCCATATAGCCCTGCCCCATGATCATCACGACGGCTGCCGAGATCAGGATCACCATCTTGGAGAAATGCGAGAAGGCATCCGAGAGATACATGCCGTTGAACGCGTCGCGCGTCTCGAGCCCCTTGGAGCCGACAAAGAGCGCGAGCAGCACCATCAGCCCCGCCGTTGCCCAGAGGATCGGTTCGGCCAGCTTGTCCTTGCCGCCATAGACACCGACCATCAGGGCCGCCATGGCAAAGAGCGCGAGGATAATCTCGGGAAGCGCCGTATAGAGATCTGCAGCGATCATCGCGGGACCTTTCAGTTCTGTGCCATCTGGGACGCGGCCTCATGGGCCTGCAACGCCAGCGCGTGCCCGTCGACCAGTGCGGCGACCGAGGGGCCGATGATATCGGTGACAAGGGCCGGGTAGACCCCAAGCAGAAGCGTCATTACCACAAGCGGGGCCATCAGCAGCTTTTCGCGCCGGTCCATATCCTTGATGGATTTCAACGATGCCTTGATCAACTCGCCCATCACCACCCGGCGGAACAGCCACAGCGCATAGGCTGCCGACAGGATCACGCCGGTCGCGGCAAAGAGCGCGACCCATGTGTTGACCTGGAACACGCCGAGGAAGGTCAGGAACTCGCCGACGAACCCCGATGTGCCCGGCAGGCCGACATTGGCCATGGTGAAGAGCAGGAACACCGCCGCATAGACCGGCATCCGGTTGATCAGCCCGCCATAGGCTATGATCTCGCGCGTGTGCATCCGGTCATAGATCACGCCGACCGCAAGGAAGAGCGCGCCCGAGATGAAGCCGTGGCTGATCATCTGGAAGATCGCGCCATCCAGCCCCTGCTGGTTGGCGGCGAAGATGCCCATGGTGACAAAGCCCATATGCGCAACCGAGGAATAGGCGATGAGCTTCTTCATGTCCTCCTGCATCAGCGCCACCAGCGAGGTGTAGACGATGGCAATGGCCGAGAGCCACAAGACCAGCGGCGCGAAGATGTCGCTGGCCACCGGGAACATCGGCAGCGAGAAGCGCAGGAAGCCGTAGCCGCCCATTTTCAACAGCACCGCCGCCAGAATGACCGAGCCAGCGGTCGGGGCCTGAACGTGGGCATCGGGCAGCCAGGTATGCACCGGCCACATCGGCATCTTGACCGCGAAGCTGGCGAAGAAGGCAAGGAACAGAAGCGTCTGCATCCCTCCGATGATCTGCCAGCCTGCGAGGCTGATCGTTTCGGTGCTGAACTGATGCGCGAGCAGCGTCGGGATATCCGTCGTCCCGGCATCGACATACATCGCGATCATCGCGACCAGCATCAGCACCGAGCCGAGGAAGGTGTAGAGGAAGAACTTGAACGCCGCATAGATGCGGTCCTTGCCGCCCCAGATCCCGATGATCAGGAACATCGGGATCAGGCCCGCCTCGAAGAACAGGTAGAACAGCACCAGATCGAGCGCGGTGAAGACGCCGATCATCAGCGTCTCCAGCACCAGAAAGGCGATCATGTAGTCCTTGACCCGGTGGGTGACGTTCCAGCAGGCCCCGATCGTGATCGGCATCAGCGCGGTCGTGAGCATCACGAACAGGATCGAGATGCCATCCACCCCCATCTTGTAGCTGAAGCCCATGATCCAGTCATGTTCCTCGACGAACTGAAAGCCCGTGTCCTGCGGGTCGAACCCGGCAAGCAGGATCAGCGAGGCGGCAAAGGTCGCCAGAGTGGCCACCAGCGCCACCCATTTCGCATTCGCCTGCGCGGCCTCGTCCTCGCCGCGCAGGAAAATCGCCAGGATCAACGCAGCAATGGCCGGGGTGAAGGTGATGATGGACAGAAGGTTCAGCATCAGTTGGACCCTCCGGCCAGCGAAACGAAGGTGACGATCAAGACAATCCCCAGAACCATGGCAAAGGCATAGTGATAGATGAAGCCCGACTGCGCGCGTCCGGCGATGCGGGTGAAGAACGGGATGATCCCCATGGCCAGCCCGTTGATGCCACCGTCAATTACCGAGCCATCGCCGCGCTTCCACAGGAACCGGCCAAGGAACATGGCAGGGCGCACGAAGAGGAAATCGAAAATCTCGTCGAAATACCACTTGTTGAGCAGGAACTGATACGCCCCGGGGAAGGTCTCGGCCAGCCGCTTCGGCAGCGAGGTGTCGCGGATGTAGAACATCCAGGCCAGCCCCAGCCCGATCAGCATGGCGATGAAGGGCGAGACCTTGACCCAGTTCGGCACATAATGCGCCTCGGTGATCAGGTTGTTGCCCTCGGCCATATAGATTGCGGGACCGAACCATTCGGCAACCTGTTCGGTCGAGCCGAAGAACGGCCCATACCAGACCATGCCCGCCAGCACCGAGCCCACGGCCAACACGCCAAGCGGAATCAACATGCTCTGCGGGCTTTCATGGGCATGTTCATGCGTGTGCTTGTCGCCCCGCGCCTCGCCCCAGAAGGTCAGGAACATCAGCCGCCAGCTGTAGAAACTGGTCATCAGCGCAGCAATAACGAGGATCCAGAAGGCGTATCCGGTTCCCGAGGCATAGACCGACTCGATGATCGCATCCTTGGAAACAAACCCTGCAAAGCCGATCATCGTCAGCGGGATACCCACCCCGGTAATCGCCAGCGTACCGATCAGCATGGCCCAGAAGGTATAGGGAAGTTTGTCCTTCAGCCCGCCATAGTTCCGCATGTCCTGTTCATGGTGCATCCCGTGAATGACCGACCCCGCGCCAAGAAAGAGCATGGCCTTGAAAAAGGCGTGCGTCAGCAGATGGAACATGGCGACCGAATAGACCCCCACACCAGCGGCCACGAACATGAAGCCAAGCTGCGAGCAGGTCGAATAGGCGATCACGCGCTTGATATCGTTCTGCACCAGACCCACGGTCGCAGCAAAGAATGCGGTCATGGCACCGATGAAGACGACGAAAGTCATCACATCGGGCGTGTATTCCATCAAGGGCGACATGCGCGCAACAAGGAAGACGCCCGCCGTGACCATGGTTGCCGCGTGGATCAGCGCCGAGACCGGCGTCGGGCCTTCCATTGCGTCGGGCAACCATGTGTGCAGGAACAACTGCGCCGATTTGCCCATCGCGCCCACGAACAAGAGGAAGGCAATCAGATTGGCGGCGTTCCAGTCGGTCCAGAGGAAGCGGACCGTGGTCTCGGCCAACATCGGTGCCGCCGCGAACAGGTCGTCATACTGGATCGAGTCGACCAGAAAATAGATCACCATCAGCGCCAGGATCAGCCCCATATCGCCGACCCGGTTGACGATGAATGCCTTCATCGCAGCCGCGCCCGCCGATTGCTTGCGGAAATAGAAACCGATCAGCAAGTAGGAGGCCAGTCCCACGCCCTCCCAGCCGAAGAAGAGCTGCACGAGATTGTCGGCAGTCACCAGCATCAGCATGGCAAAGGTAAAGAGCGACAGATAGGCGAAGAAGCGCGGGCGGTAGCTCTCGCCCTCGTTGAAATTGTCGTCATGCGCCATGTAGCCGAAGGAATACAGGTGAACGAGCGCCGAGACCGTGGTGATCACGATCAGCATCACCGCTGTCAGCCGGTCAAGCCGGATCGCCCAGTCACCGACCAGCGTGCCTGAATCTATCCAGCGCATCAGCGTGATCTGTTGCACTGTGCCGTCATGGGTCAGGAAGATCACCCAGGACAGCAGTGCCGAGAGGAACAGAAGCCCCGTCGCCACCACCTGCGCCGGTTTTTCGCCGATCACGCGCCAGAACAAACCCGCGATAATCGCGCCGATGAGCGGGGCCAGAAGAACAATCGTCGCCATCGCCTCAGCCTTTCATCACATTGACGTCTTCGACATCAATGGTGCCCCGGTTGCGGAAGAAACAGACCAGAATGGCCAGACCGATCGCGGCCTCTGCGGCGGCCACGGTCAGCACGAACATGGTAAAGACCTGGCCCACCAGATCGTTCAGGAAGCTGGAAAAGGCCACAAGGTTGATATTGACCGAAAGCAGCATCAACTCGATCGACATCAGAATGATGATGATGTTCTTGCGGTTCAGGAATATCCCGAAAATGCCTATCACGAACAGGGCCGCCGCCACTGTCAGGTAATGTTCCAGTCCAACCATTCCGGTTCCCTCGTTCCATTGTCCCGGGCGCGTTATCCGCCCGCTTGCGTGCCGAGTGCCGGGCTCAGCCCAGCCCCTGCCCCGGCTTGACGTCTTTCAGTTCCATCGCCTTGGCCGGGTCGCGATGCATCTGGGCCACCACATCCTGACGTTTCACATCCTTGCGGTGGCGGAGCGTCAGCACGATAGCCCCGATCATGGCCACCAGCAGGATCAGCCCCGCGACCTGAAACAGCAGGAAATACTGGTCATAGATGATCATCCCCAGCGCCTTGGTATTGTGCATCTCGGCCAGATCGGGGGTCGGCGCCTGACGCAGCTCGCGCGCGGCCTCGGCCTCCTGCCACGAGCCAAAGAGAAGCGCCATCTGCATCAGCAGCACAATGCCGACGATACTGGCAATCGGGAAATAGCGCGCCATCTCGCCCCTGAGCGCGGCAAAGTCGATATCCAGCATCATCACCACGAACAGGAACAGCACCGCGACTGCGCCGACATAGACGATGATCAAGAGCATTGCGATGAATTCAGCGCCCAGAAGCACGAACATGCCGGCCGCTGAGATGAAACTCAGAATCAGCCAGAGCACCGAGTGCACCGGGTTGCGGGCAATCGTGACCAGAAACCCCGCGCCCAGCAAGGTGACGGCAAAGGCGTAGAATGTGATATCGGCAATCCCCATGTCCCTCGGGTCCTTTTGTCGTCCTTGCGCCTGCCCCTAGCGATAGGGCGCGTCGATTTCCAGATTGCGGGCGATTTCGGCTTCCCAGCGCTCGCCATTGGCCAGAAGCTTTTCCTTGTCGTAGAACAGTTCCTCGCGCGTCTCGGTCGCGAATTCGAAATTCGGCCCCTCGACGATGGCATCCACCGGGCAGGCTTCCTGGCAGAAGCCGCAATAGATGCATTTGGTCATGTCGATGTCATAGCGCGTGGTCCGGCGCGAGCCGTCCTCGCGCGGTTCGGCATCGATGGTGATGGCCTGCGCCGGGCAGATCGCCTCACAAAGCTTGCAGGCGATGCAGCGCTCCTCGCCATTGGGATAGCGGCGCAGCGCGTGCTCACCCCGGAAACGGGGGCTCAGCGGGCCTTTCTCATGCGGGTAGTTCAGCGTCGGCTTGGGGGCCACGAAATACCGCATCCCCAGCCCGAAACCCTTGATGAAATCGGTCATCAGCGTGTATTTGATCGCGCGGTTCCAGTCGAAACCCATGACTTAGCCTCCAATCGCCCAGCGTGCCCAGAAGCCGCCCAGCACCTCGAATTTCGCAAGGAAGGCCACGACCACAACCCAGCCCAGCGACAGCGGCAGGAACACCTTCCAGCCGATCCGCATCAACTGGTCATAGCGGTAGCGCGGCACGATGGCCTTGACCATGGCAAACAGGAAGAAGAAGAACGCCATCTTCAGGAACATCCAGTGGAACCCGTCGGGCAACCCCGGAATGGGCGACAGCCAGCCGCCGAAGAACAGCAAGCTGATCAGCGCGCACATCAGGAAGATGGCGATATACTCACCGGCCATGAACAGCAGATAGGGCGTCGAGCCATATTCGACCATGAACCCCGCGACCAGTTCCGACTCTGCCTCGGGCAGATCGAAGGGCGGGCGGTTGGTCTCGGCCAGGCAACTCACGAAGAACAGCACCACCATCGGCAGATGCGGCAGCCAGTACCAGCCCAGCGCGCCCCAGCCGGTATCCTGCGCCGCGACGATATTGCCGAAATTCATCGAGCCCGTGGAGATGATCACCCCGATGATGATCAGGCCCAGAGACACCTCGTAGGACACCATCTGCGCGGCCGAACGCAGCGAGCCAAGAAAGGCGTATTTCGAATTCGACGCCCAGCCGCCCATGATCACGCCGTAAACCTCGAGCGAGGTGATGGCGAAGACGAACAGGATCGCCACATTGATATCGGCCAGCACCCAGCCATCGTTGAACGGAATCACCGCCCAGGCCAGCATCGCCAGGATGAAGGACAGAAGCGGGGCCAGGAAATAGACCGGGCGGTCCACCCCCGCCGGAATGACCACTTCCTTGACCACGAATTTCAGCGCATCGGCAAAGGTCTGCAACAGCCCCCACGGCCCGACCACATTCGGCCCGCGCCGCATCTGGACCGCAGCCCAGACCTTGCGGTCGGCATAGACCAGGAACACGAGGCTGATCATCACGAAAGCGACGACCAGCAGCGATTGCGCCGCAATCAGCACGGTGATCCCAAGCCCGGTTTCCAGAAATGCGTTCATCGGTCCCTCAATTCCTTACACCGTGGGGATGCCTTGTTCCCGACAATCATCCACGATCACCTCTGCATCCATGTTGCGCAGCCCCAGCGGCAGGTCGGGCGAGATGACGAATCCGCCATCCCCTTCCCAGACATCGCCCCGCCGCTCGACTGTGGTGCGCACATGCTGGGCGAAACTGTAGCCGCGGATTAGCGCATATTGCGCCCCGGCACAACGCGCATAGGCCACCACATCCTCGCGCCCGCGCGCGCCCCGCATCCGCACCTGGAAACTGACCATGCTGTTGTCGAGAAGCCGCGTGTCCACGCCCAGATACTGCGCGTCGCGCGGTGGCTCCAGCGGGCGACGCGGGCGATCCTCGTCGCGCGCGCAGCCCGCCAGCACGAGGCTGGCTGCGCAGAGCGCCACTAGAGGGGGAATTGGCCATTGCATCCCTCACTCGGCAGCCATGGGCGTTGCGCGCCGCGCCTTGGCCATGGCGGAAAGCTCTGCCATCAGGCTCGAGGCGCGCGCAATCGGGTTGGTCAGGTAATGATCTGCAATCGCATTGCGGAAATCGGCCTTGCCCAGAGGCGCGGCCTCCAGCTTCTGCCAGTCGTTTTCCGGCACCATGTCGATCTCGCCCAGATGCGGCACCGCCGCAGTCAGGTGCTCGCGCAGCGCGGGCAGCGAGTCAAAGGGCAGCGCCTCGCCCAATTCGCCCGAGAGCGCGCGCAGGATGGCCCAGTTTTCCTTGGCCTCGCCAGGCGCGAAGCCTGCGCGCAGCGCAAGCTGCGGGCGGCCTTCGGTATTGACGAAGATGCCCGGCTCTTCGGTATAGGCCGAGCCCGGCAGAATGATATCGGCGCGATGCGCGCCCCGGTCGCCATGGCTGCCCTGATAGATGACGAAGGCCCCCTCGGCGATGTCGATTTCATCCGCGCCAAGGTTGTAGATCACTTCGGCCCCTTCGGTCGCCGCCTTGATCCCGCCTTCGCAGGTCGCGCCGATATCCATCGCACCGACGCGGGCGGCGGCGGTATGCAGCACCAGAAGTTTCGCACCCGATTTTTCGGCAATCTCGTGCACCTTGGCCAGCACCGCCGCGCCATCGGCTTCGCGCAGCGCGCCTTGCCCGACGATCACGACACACTCCTTGTCGGCCAGATCGCTCATATCCAGCCCCGCCAGCTTTTCCAGCGCGGCGCGGTCGGTGCCGAAATGCTCATAGTCATAGCTCAGATCCGCCGCTTCACCGACCAGCACCACATCAGCGCCATTTAGCCATGCCTTGCGGATGCGCGCATTCAGCACCGGGGCCTCGGCCCTCGGGTTGGTGCCGATCAGGAGCACTTTCCGGGCATGGTCGACATCCTCGATCAGCGCCGTGCCAACATAGCCCGAGCGGTTACCGGCGGGCAGATGCGCACCATCGGTGCGGCATTCGACCGTTCCGCCCTGCCCTTCGACCAGAAGTTTCAGCGCCCAGGCCGCCTCGACCGGGGCCAGATCACCGACCAGCCCGGCAAGCTTCTTGCCCTTCATCGCAGCCGCCGCCGCCGACAGCGCCTCGGGCCATGTCGCAGGCCGCAGCTTGCCGTTTTCGCGGATATAGGGCTTGTCCAGCCGCTGGCGGCGCAGCCCGTCCCAGACATAGCGCGACTTGTCCGCGAGCCATTCCTCGTTCACCCCGTCATGGTTGCGCGGCAGGATACGCATGACCTCGCGGCCCTTGGTATCGACGCGGATATTCGAGCCCAGCGCATCCATCACGTCAATGGTCTCGGTCTTGGTCAATTCCCATGGCCGCGCCGTGAAGCTGTAGGGCTTGGAGACCAGCGCCCCCACTGGGCACAGGTCCACGATATTGCCGACCATCTCGGACTCGATCAGTGCGCCCAGATAGGTGGTGATCTCGGCATCTTCGCCGCGGCCCGTCTGGCCCATCACCTGCACGCCCGCCACTTCGGTCGTGAAGCGTACGCAACGGGTGCAGGAGATGCAGCGCGTCATGTGGGTTTCGACCAGCGGGCCAAGCTGCAGGTCTTCCACGGCGCGCTTGGGTTCGCGGAAGCGCGAGAAATCGACGCCGTAAGCCATCGCCTGATCCTGCAGGTCGCATTCGCCGCCCTGATCGCAGATCGGGCAATCGAGCGGGTGGTTGATGAGCAGGAACTCCATCACCCCCTCGCGCGCCTTCTTCACCATGGGCGAGTTGGTGCGGATCACCGGCGGCTGCCCCTCGGGGCCGGGGCGCAGGTCGCGCACCTGCATCGCGCAACTCGCGGCAGGCTTGGGCGGGCCGCCCACCACCTCGACCAGACACATCCGGCAATTGCCCGCGATCGACAGCCGCTCGTGATAGCAAAAGCGCGGGATCTCGATCCCCGCCTCTTCACAGGCCTGAATCAACGTCATCTCTGGCGGAACCTCGATTTCGATGCCGTCGATGATGATCTTGCGCGATTGCGACATGGATTTACCTTTCGGACAACTGTCGGCCCAGCGCGCTGCGCTCGGCAATCTGGGTGCGGGCATAGGCGCAGACCTCGCCCTCGTCATGCGGATTCACACCGTCATTGCGCAGATGGGTCTCAACCAATGCGCGCATGCGGTCCTGCTCTGCCTTGTCCTCGACAAAAGCCTCGATCTGGGCGCGGCTGTAACCCATGCCCCGCGCCCGTTTGTAGAGCGACAGGAAATAGCTGGCCCGCGCCATCCGTCCGGGCGGACGAATTGCAGGGCAGACATCGGTGATCTGCTTGATCAATGCCGCCGTGAACAGTCCGTTATAGATTTCGGGGGTGCCGCGCAGCGCATCATTGACCTGCGCCTGCGTGGTTGCGGCACTTGCGCCGCCAGTCAGGATTGCTGCGGCCGCCATGGCCAGTATCGCGTGTTTCATGCGCCTTACTCCGCTGCGACAGCGCATCCGCGCTGCCTCCACAGTTGCGCCTCGGCCAGCCAGTCCCAGCCAAAGGCATGCTCGGACGGACCATGCGCGCGCAAATGCTCTAGCCGGGCCAGCGCTTCCTCCAGCGTCGGGCGGTGCCCCGCAGGCACCCACCACATGACGAAATGCTGCTCTGCCATCGCCTCGAACCACTCGGCCCGACGAGCATAGAACCGCCGGTGCAGAGTGTTCCAGACGAAATGCTCAAGCGACGCGACATCGGTCCAGACTGTAAGGTTGGACACAAGCTGCGCATCACCTGCAATGCAATTTTCAGTGTTCCCGGTGCCGGGCTCGCCCGAGCCTTCCATCATCCATACGAAACCGGGGCTGCGCCTGCCGATAGCGTTCACCTGGTCCAGCGCGCCCATGAACTCGGCCACGCGCGCATCATCGGGCCGCGCGACCAGACGTCCGATATTGAGTTGCGCGAGATGGCGGGCGGCTGGCATGAATGTTACTCCGCCGCCACTTTCGACATGCGCCCGGCCTTCTGGGCCTTGATACGATCCTCGATCTCACCCCGGAAATTGCGGATCAACCCCTGAATTGGCCAGGCCGCTGCATCGCCCAGCGCGCAGATCGTATGACCCTCTACCTGCTTGGACACATCCCACAGCATGTCGATTTCTTCCATCTCGGCCTCGCCGCGCACCAGCCGGTCCATCACACGCATCATCCAGCCTGTGCCCTCGCGGCAGGGCGTGCATTGCCCGCAGCTCTCGTGCTTGTAGAATTTCGCCAGCCGCCAGATCGCCTTGATGATATCAGTCTGCTTGTCCATCACGATCACGGCTGCCGTGCCCAGACCCGATTGCAGATCCGAGCGCAGATAGTCGAAATCCATGATCGCATCGCGCATCTTCTCGCCGCGCACGCACGGCACTGACGAGCCGCCGGGGATCACCGCAAGCAGATTGTCCCAGCCGCCGCGAATGCCACCGCAATGGGTCTCGATCAGCTCCTCGAAACTGATCGACATGGCCTCCTCGACCACGCAAGGCTTGTTCACATGGCCCGAGACTGCAAAAAGCTTTGTGCCGGCATTGTTGGGCCGCCCGAAACCGGCGAACCATGCCGCCCCGCGCCGCAGGACAGTGGGCACAACGGCAATCGATTCGACGTTGTTGACCGTGGTGGGGCAGCCATAGAGCCCCGCCCCGGCCGGGAAGGGCGGCTTCATGCGCGGCATGCCCTTCTTGCCCTCGAGGCTTTCCAGCAGCGCGGTTTCCTCGCCGCAGATATAGGCCCCCGCGCCATGGTGCAGGTAGATGTCGAAATCCCAGCCCGACCCGCAGGCATTCTTGCCCACGAGACCCGCCTCATAGGCTTCGTCAATGGCGGCCTGCAGGGCTTCGCGCTCGCGGATATACTCGCCGCGAATGTAGATGTAGCAGGCATGAGAGTTCATCGCGAAGCTGGCGATCAGACAGCCCTCGATCAGCGTGTGCGGATCGTGGCGCATGATCTCGCGGTCCTTGCAGGTGCCGGGCTCGGATTCGTCGGCATTGACCACCAGATAGGCGGGGCGACCGTCGCTTTCCTTGGGCATGAAGGACCATTTCAGCCCGGTCGGAAAGCCCGCCCCCCCGCGCCCGCGCAGCCCCGATCCCTTCATCTCGTCGATGATCCAGTCGCGGCCCTTTTCGAGGATCGCCTTCGTGCCGTCCCAATGCCCGCGCGCAATCGCGCCCTTGAGCGAGCGATCATGCATCCCGTAAAGGTTCGTGAAGATGCGATCCTGATCCTTGAGCATGTTCTACCCCTTGCTGCCGGTCATTTGCCGGACTTGCCTTGCCGCCAGACGCGGAATGTCACGATCAGCGCCCAGGCAAAGGCTGCCAGCGCCGCGAAATCGATCAGGAACGCATAGCGCGGGTCCCAGCCATAGTCGCGCCCGATCCAGCCCAGCACGACCCAGCCCACGATGGCCACCGCCATGACCAGCGCGGCCTGACGGGCCTGCCGGGCAAGGGCCATGTCGCTTGGGGAGGGTTTGCTCATGCGCGCGCATCCTGTCACTGCCGTTTGGAGAACTCGGTCTCGCCGCCTTCGGCCAGAATCTTCGCCTGCTCGATCCAGCCATCGCGCGCGATCCGGCCCTTGAACTTCAGCCGGTCATCGACCCATGTGACCTCATCGGCGCTCCAGCCCGCGATCTGCCAGAAATGGAACACGCCCAATTCGTTGAGCAGTTTTTCCAGCTTCGGCCCGACGCCCTTGAGCTTTTTCAGATCATCCGCCTTGCCCTTGGCCTTTTTCAGCATCTCGGGTTTGGCGCCGCCCTCGCCCGCTTTGGCAACCGCCTCGGGCTTGGCCTTGGCCTTCGCGCGCGCTTCCTGCTTGCTGACACCAGTGCCATCCACGGGGGCCGTTGCGGCAGGTTTGGCCTCGGCTTTCTTGGCCTTCTTGCTCGGGACCGGCTTGACCTTCTCCACGCCCTGCCAGGGCGCGATCAGGGGAACTTCGGTCCCGTCGATGCGCTTGATCGTGTCGCCCAGTTTCGTGGCCAGCGCGACCGAGCCGTTCTGCG
This sequence comes from Paracoccaceae bacterium, assembly GCA_007116575.1. GTDB lineage: Bacteria > Pseudomonadota > Alphaproteobacteria > Rhodobacterales > Rhodobacteraceae > Roseinatronobacter. The sequence continues at coordinate 12,577 of SKIF01000042.1, read as the reverse complement.
CCTCGCCGATAAAATCGTGCAGCGTGGTCAGCCCGCCCAGGGGCTCGGACGCAAACCGCCCGTTCTGCGGCCCGGGAGTCGGCACCTTGCCCGCCGCCAGATCATCAAGCAGCTTCGCGAAGCTCTCGGCGGTCAGGTCTTCGTAATAGTCCTTGCCGATCTGCGCCATCGGCGCGTTGGAACAGGCACCCAGACACTCGACCTCTTCCCACGAGAACTTGCCATCGCTTGAAAGCTGATGCGGGCGCTTGGCGATTTTTTCCTTGCAGACGGCAACCAGATCCTCGGCCCCGCAGATCATACAGCTTGTCGTTCCGCAAATCTGGATATGCGCAACAGATCCAACAGGTTGCAACTGGAACATGAAGTAAAAGGTCGCCACTTCCAACGCGCGGATATAGGCCATGCCCAGCATCTCGGCGACATGCTCGATAGCGGCGCGGGAAAGCCAGCCTTCCTGTTCCTGCGCGCGCCACAAGAGCGGGATGATCGCCGATGCCTGACGGCCTTCGGGGTATTTGGTGATCTGCGCCTCGGCCCAGGCCTGATTGGCTTGGGTGAAGGCGAAGCTTTCGGGTTGGTCTGGGTGCAGGCGGCGCAGCATTAGCGGTCAATCTCCCCGAACACCACATCCATGGTGCCGATGATGGCGGCCACATCGGCCAGTTGGTGCCCCTTGGCGATATGGTCCATGCTTTGCAGATGCGGATAGCCCGGCGCGCGGATCTTGGCGCGGTAGGGGCGGTTGGTCCCATCGGCAACCAGATAGACCCCGAACTCGCCCTTGGGCGCTTCCACAGCGGCATAGATCTCGCCCTCGGGGACGTGGAACCCCTCGGTATAGAGCTTGAAATGATGGATCAGCGCTTCCATCGACGTCTTCATCTCGGCGCGCGAGGGCGGCGTGATCTTGCCGCGCGCCAGCACATCGCCCTGCCCTTCCGGAGCACGAAGTTTTTCAATGGCTTGCAGGATGATCTTCACGCTTTCGCGCATCTCGGCCATGCGGCAGAGATAGCGGTCGTAACAGTCGCCATTCTTGCCCACGGGGATCTTGAACTCGAACTCGTCATAGCATTCATAGGGCTGCGCGCGGCGCAGATCCCATGCCAGCCCCGAGCCGCGCACCATCACGCCGGAATAGGCCCAGTCGAGAATCTCCTGCTCGCTCACCACCCCGATATCGCAGTTGCGCTGCTTGAAGATGCGGTTTTCGGTCAGGAGCCCGTCAATATCGTCGAGCACTTTCGGGAATTCATGCGCCCATGTCTCGATATCGTCGATCAGTTGGGGCGGCAGGTCCTGATGCACGCCACCGGGGCGAAAATAGGCCGCGTGAAGCCGCGCCCCGCAGGCGCGCTCGTAAAAGACCATCAGCTTCTCGCGCTCCTCGAACCCCCACAAGGGCGGGGTCAGCGCGCCCACATCCATCGCCTGCGTGGTCACGTTCAGCAGGTGGTTCAACACCCGCCCGATCTCGGAATACAGCACCCGGATCAGCGAGCCCCGGCGCGGCACCTGCGTTCCGGTCAGCTTTTCGATGGCCAGGCACCAGGCGTGCTCCTGATTCATCGGGGCGACATAATCCAGCCGGTCGAAATAGGGCAGGTTCTGCAGATAGGTGCGGCTTTCCATCAGCTTCTCAGTGCCACGATGAAGCAGCCCGATATGCGGGTCACAGCGCTCGACAATCTCGCCGTCAAGTTCCAGCACCAGACGCAAAACACCATGCGCTGCAGGGTGTTGCGGGCCGAAGTTGATGTTGAAATTGCGGATGCGCTGCTCGCCCGTCCGCGCGTCCTCGAACCCCTTGGAGCCGTCCATCATTTGTGAGCCTCCTTCGGCTTCTCATCGCCCGGCAGCACATATTCCGCGCCTTCCCAGGGCGACATGAAATCGAACTGGCGGTATTCCTGCACCAGATTGACCGGCTCATAGACCACGCGCTTGAGCGCCTCGTCATAGCGTACCTCGGTATAGCCCGTGGTCGGGAAATCCTTGCGCAGCGGGTTACCGCGAAAGCCGTAATCGGTCAGGATGCGGCGCAGATCGGGGTGGCCCGAGAACAGGATGCCGAACATGTCGAAGACCTCGCGCTCGAACCAGTTGGCCGAGGGGTGAACGGCGGTGATCGAGGGCACGATGTCATCCTCGGCAACGGCCAGCTTCACCCGGATGCGCTGATTACGATACATCGACAGGAAGTGATAGACCACCTCAAAGCGCTTGCGCCGCCCCGGCCAGTCGATCGCAGTGATGTCGACCAGCGTGGAAAACCGCGTGCTTTCATTGACTTGCAGATGCCGCACCAGTTTGACAAGCTGCGACAACGTCGTGGTGACGGTCAACTCGCCATGCGCGATCTGCGCGCCGGTCAGCGCCTCGCCCACGCGCAGTTCCAGATGGGACTGAAGTTCCTTTAGTGCCTCGGACATGCGGAGCTTCCCTTACCTGACCAGCGTGCCGGTGCGGCGAATCCTGCGCTGCAATTGCAGGATGCCATAGAGCAGCGCCTCGGCGGTCGGCGGGCAGCCGGGCACATAGATATCCACCGGCACGACCCGGTCGCAGCCGCGCACCACCGAATAGCTGTAGTGATAATAGCCCCCGCCATTGGCGCAGGAACCCATCGAGATCACGTAGCGCGGCTCGGGCATCTGGTCGTAGACCTTGCGCAGCGCCGGGGCCATCTTGTTGGTCAGCGTGCCCGCGACGATCATCAGATCCGACTGGCGGGGCGAGGCGCGCGGCGCGGTGCCGAAGCGTTCCAGATCATAGCGCGGCATGGCCGTATGCATCATCTCGACCGCGCAGCAGGCCAGACCGAATGTCATCCAGTGCAGCGAGCCATTGCGCGCCCAGTTGATGATATCCTCGGTCGAGGTCAGCAGAAAGCCCTTGTCCTGCAACTCGCGATTTAGGGTCTGGGTGGCAAATTCGCGGTCGGCGCCTGCCGTGTTGGCTCCGGTCATCACTCCCATTCCAGCGCCCCTTTCTTCCATTCATAGGCAAAGCCCACGGTCAGTACGGCCAGAAACATCATCATCGACCAGAAGGCCGTCATCGACATTTCCGAAAACGCCACGCCCCATGGGAACAAGAAGGCGATTTCCAGGTCGAAGATGATGAACAGGATCGCCACCAGGTAGAAGCGAACATCGAATTTCATGCGTGCGTCGTCAAAGGCGTTGAACCCGCATTCATAGGCCGAGTTCTTCTCGGGGTCGGGGTTTCGAACCGCTATGACAATGGCCGAAAGCATGAGCACCAGCCCGAGCGCCACCACGATGGCGAGGAAGATGAGGATGGGCAGATAGGACGCGAGAAGGTCGTTCACCTTTGGCTCCTTTGTCGCGGGGAAGGCAGCGACCCGGCGGGCCACAGGCGCACAACCCGTATCTTGGCTTTCCTTGAATTACTCTTGTCACAGCACCGGGTCAACTCAAGCCGGGACGATTTGCCGGGAAATTTCTGCATTTGCATACATTCGTATGCAGAAATTTTTCTGCCGTCTCGCGGCATCTTTTCGCTGCACGACACCAGGCACTCGGCGGTGGGGGACGCGGCAGGCCAAATGGTTGCAGATGGTTTCCGGGAAGAAAACCACGCGCGCGCATCATTGGCGTAATCGGGGCGTCGCGCCGATGCGTCTGACCGATGCCACCTGTCGGATCGCGCATGGAGGCATCATGCTGACCATCGACAGGCGGGCGCCTGCCGGGTTGGCGGGCGCGGGCAGATGCCGGGATGTCGGGCCTGTTGCAGCGCCTTGCGCGCGCCTGCGCCTTACGCCCAGGGCGGGGGTTTGCGCGCGAAGAAGGCCGCGATCCCCGCCTCTGCCTCCTCCCCCTCCCAGGCAGCGACCAGTTCAGAGATGGAATGATCGACCGCCGCAGGCCCGATCCCCGCGCCCAGATGCTGCGCCAGCGCCTTGGCGCGCGCCACGGCACCAGGCGCGCAGGCCAGATAGGGGGTGATTTCGGCCTCGACCGCGTCATCCAGCGCCTCTGGGGCGACTGCGCGGGCCAGAAGGCCCAGCGTCACCGCCTCCTCCGCCTCGAAGAGCCGCGCCGACATGAACACCCGCCGCGCCATTGCCTCGCCCATCCGCGCCAGAACGTAAGGCCCAATGGTGGCCGGAATCAGCCCCAGCTTGGTCTCGGTCAGCCCGAAGCGCGCCCCCGTGACCCCGATGGCGATATCGCAGACCGCCATCATGCCGACACCCCCGCCGAAAGCCTGCCCCTGCACGCGCCCGATCAGCGGCTTGGGCAGGCGGTTGAGCGCGCCCAGCATCTCGGCCAGCTTGCGCGCCTCAACGGCACGGGTTTCGCTGTCGGCCGCCATCTGCGCCTGCATCCAGGTCAGATCTCCCCCGGCGCAGAAACTCGCCCCTGCACCCGTCAGCACCACGGCGCGCACGGCAGGGTCCGCGCCCAGCACGCCCGCGGCCTCGGTCAGATCCGCAATCATCTGCGCCGAGAGCGCGTTATGCTTCTCGGGCCGCGCCAGCGTCAGGGTCGCCACCCCGCGCGCATCGGTCTCTATGGTGATCGTCTGCCAGTCCATCCTCGCCTCCGCCGCTAACCTTGCCGCATCGCCCGCGCCATCTGCGCCGCTTCCAGCACCACGGCGCGGTCGAGCCCGGTCTGCCAGCCCTCGCCCTCCAGCCAGTCCAGCACTGCCTCCGTGGCCACATTCCCCGAGGCCCCCGGCGCATAGGGGCAGCCACCGAGGCCGCCCACGGCGGCATCGAACACCCGCAGCCCATGCTCCAGCGAGGCGGCGATATTCTCCAGCGCCCGCCCGCTCGTGTCGTGGTAATGCCCGGCCAGACACCCGGCCTCCATCTCGCCCGAGACCGCGCGCAGCATGGCGTCCACCGTCTCTGCCCGCCCCTGCCCGATCGTGTCGCCAAGGCTTACCTCGTAGCAGCCCATCTCGCGCAGAGCCGCGACCACCCGCGCCACGGCCTCGGGGGCCACCGCGCCGTCAAAGGGGCAGTCGGTGACGCAGGAAACATAGCCCCTCAGCGGCACCCCCGCCTGCCGCGCGGCTTCGGCCACAGGGGCGAAGCGCGCGAGGCTTTCGTCAATCGAGCAATTCAAATTGGCGCGGCTGAACCCTTCCGAGGCCGAGCCGAAAATCGCCACCTCATCAGCCCGCGCGGCCAATGCCGCCTCAAACCCGCGCAGGTTGGGTGCAAGGGCTGCGTAGCGCACCCCCGGCGCGCGGGCAATCCCTGCCAGAACCGCGCCCGAATCGGCCATCCGCGGCACCCATTTCGGGCTTACGAAACTCGCCACCTCGATACGCCGGAACCCCGCCCGGCTCAGGCAATCGACCAACGCCACTTTCTCAGCCGTCGGGATCAGCCGCGCCTCGTTTTGCAGCCCGTCGCGCGGGCCGACTTCGAAAATCTCGACAAATTCGCCCATTCACCCCTCCGGTGCCGGATAAAACGCGTGTCGGTAAATCTCGGCTGGCCCATCCGCCGCCAGCGCCCGCTGAAACGCGGCCCGCCCCTCGCACGCCGCAAGATAGCCCGCCGCCCCCTCGGGCAGAGCGACAAAGCGCTGCGCCAGCCAGACCGCATAGCCCAGCGCGATATCGGCCACGCTGAAGCGGCCCACCACCCAGCCCGGCCCGACGGCCCCCAACGCATTGGCCAGCCGCGCGGCCTCGAGCCGCATCACCGTGGGCGAGCGCATCCACGCCTCGCGCAAGACGATATGATGCTGCGTGAGATTGGCCAGATGCGCGCCCAGTGTTTCGGCATAATGCAGGCCTTGCAGAAAGGCTGCGCGCGCGGCCTCGCCCTCGCCCACGCGCAAGTCCGGCGCGAAACGCTCGGCCAGATACAGTAGGATCGCCCCGCTCTCGCAGATGGCCTGCCCCTCGATCTCGACTGCCGGCACCCGGCCCGCAGGCGAGCGCGCCAGATGCGCGGCCCCCCTCAGCGAGCGGTCAAAGAACGAGCAGCGCTCGAGCTGGTAGTCCAGCCCCATCTCCTCCAGCGCCCAGAGCACCCGGAACGAGCGCGACTGCGCCACATGCCAGACCCGGATCATGGCACAGCCCCATTCATTTTCTTGCCAAAAATACTCATTCCCCGCTCAAGCCAACGAACCGGACTGAACCCGGCTCGCCGGGCTTCATCTTGCCCAGAACACCTATTCGCAGGCCGCACAGGAGCACTCTGCCTGCTCACTCGCCCTCCTCCAGCCGCACCATTGCCGCCCCGGCCTCGATCTGCGCGCCCTCACCGACCAGCACCTCGGCCACCACGCCCGCGCGCGCCGCTGCCAGAGTGTGTTCCATCTTCATCGCCTCCAGCACCGCCAACCGCGCGCCCTGCGCGACCGTATCGCCCGCCGACACGAAGACGGCCTTCACCAGCCCCGGCATCGGGGCCACCACCAGATCGGCCTCGGCCCCGGCGGCTGTCTGCCGCGCCAGCGGGTCGGGCGCGTCAAAGACCCGCGACACCGCCCCGAACAGCGTCACGCCACCCGCATGGCGCGCGCCCTGCACGAGCGCGGGCGCGCCTCCAACGCGCAAGCCCTCGGGCAGGGCCGCAACCTCCAGCTCTGCCTCGCCCAGGCGCAGCAGGGCTTGCCCGGGCCCCGTGACTGCAAGGCGGACGACCTGCTCGGTGCCGCCGCAAACCAGCCGCCGCTCCTGCCAGACCCGCCCTGCAATGGCAAAGCCCGCCAGCGGATCGTCAATCTGCTCGAGTCCGACCGCGAGCGCCGCTGCGGCCGCCCATTCCCAGGGCGCGGGCGCGGTGCTGGCGCAGAGCGTTTCCAGATCGCGCCCGATCAGCCCGGTATCGACCTCGCCCGCGCGAAACCCGGCATGGCGCGTCAGCGCGCCCAGAAAGGCCAGATTGGTCACTGTTCCCGCCACCTGCGTCCCCGCCAGCGCAGCCTCCAGCCGTTTGAGCGCCACTGCGCGGGTCGGGCCTTCGGTGATGATCTTGGCGATCATCGGGTCATACCAGGGCGAGATCACATCGTCCGCGCGCACGCCGGTATCCACGCGCGCACCCTCTGGAAAAGCCAGATGCGCAAGCCGCCCAGTCGCGGGCAGAAAGCCCGCATCGACATCCTCGGCATAGAGCCGCGCCTCGAACGCATGGCCCCTGAGCGGGATTTCATCTTGCCGCAGGGGCAGCCCCTCGCCTGCCGCCACGCGCAGCTGCCATTCCACGAGGTCAATCCCCGTGACCGCCTCGGTCACCGGATGCTCGACCTGCAGCCGCGTGTTCATCTCCATGAACCAGAACCCGTCGGGCCGCAGCCCGCGCGAGCCATCGACAATGAACTCGACCGTGCCCGCGCCCTTGTAGCCGATGGCCTGTGCCGCGCGCACCGCCGCCTGCCCCATCGCCGCGCGCATGTCCTCGGTCATGCCGGGGGCCGGGGCTTCCTCGATCACCTTCTGGTGGCGACGCTGGAGCGAGCAGTCCCGCTCATAGAGATGAACCGCCCCCTCGCCGTCGCCGAAGACCTGCAGCTCGATATGGCGCGGCTGGGCCACGAACTTCTCGATCAGCACAGCGTCGTTGCCAAAGGCGGTCGCGGCCTCACCCCTGGCGCTTTCCAGCGCCTCCATGAAACGCGCGGACGACTCGACCAGCCGCATCCCCTTGCCACCGCCGCCCGCCACGGCCTTGATCAGTACCGGATAGCCGATCGCATCGGCGGCCCCGGACAGATGCTCGGGGTCCTGGTTCGCCCCATGATAGCCCGGCACCACCGGCACGCCCGCCTCGGCCATCAGCGCCTTGGCCGCATCCTTGAGCCCCATCGCCCGGATCGCGCTGGCCGGGGGGCCGATGAACACGAGCCCTGCCGCCTCTACGGCGTCCACGAAATCGGGGTTTTCCGAGAGAAAGCCATAGCCCGGATGGATCGCCTGCGCGCCGGTCGCAAGCGCGGCCTCGATGATCGCGTCACCGCGCAGATAGGAGTCCTTGGGCGCGGGCCCGCCGATCAGCACTGCGTGATCCGCGGCGCGGGCATGCATGCTGTCGCGATCCGCCTCGGAACAGACGGCGACGGTCCGCACGCCCATGGCGCGGGCGGTGCGGATGATGCGGCAGGCGATCTCGCCGCGATTGGCAATCAAAATGGTGTCGAACATCGGTCTTGTCCTTCTGGCAAAGCCGGGGGGCGTTGCCCCCGTCGCCATTGTCGCTCGGACCATTGGCGCAACAAATACTCCCGCCGGAGGCGTTCTGGTGTCGATTACATGCGGAAAACTCCGAAACGGGTCTCCGGGATCGGGGCATTCAGGCAGGCGGAAAGCGACAGGGCCAGCACTTCGCGCGTGCGGCGCGGGTCGATGATGCCATCATCCCAAAGCCGCGCCGAGGCATAGAGCGGGTGCGACTGGCGCTCGAACATCTCCAGCGTGGGGCGCTTGAACTCCGCTTCCTCCTCTTCGGACCATTGCCCCCCGGCCCGCTCGATCGCCTCGCGCCGGACCGTGGCCAGCACCCCCGCCGCCTGCGCGCCGCCCATGACCGAGATGCGGCTGTTGGGCCATGTCCACAGGAAGCGGGGCGAATAGGCGCGGCCTGCCATGCCGTAGTTGCCGGCCCCGAAGCTGCCCCCCACCAGCAGCGTGATCTTGGGCACCGAGGTCGTGGCCACAGCCGTCACCATCTTGGCGCCGTGCCGCGCGATGCCCTCATTCTCGTATTTCCGACCCACCATGAAGCCCGTGATATTCTGCAGGAAGACCAGCGGGATGCGCCGCTGCGAGCACAGCTCGACAAAATGCGCGCCCTTCACCGCGGCCTCGGAGAACAGCACGCCGTTATTGGCGACGATCCCCACCGGGCAGCCCATGACATGGGCAAAGCCTGTCACCAGCGTCTCGCCGAAGCGTGCCTTGAACTCGTCGAATCGCGAGCCGTCGACCACGCGGGCGATAACCTCACGGATGTCATAGGGTGTGCGCAGGTCGGCGGGCACTGCACCGAGGATCTCGTCAGGGTCGAAGGCGGGGTCTTCCACGGCCTGCATCTGCACGCTGGCCCCCTGCGCCAGCCCCAGCGAGGCCACCGCCCGCCGCGCCAGTGCCAGCGCGTGGGCGTCATCTTCGGCCAGATAATCGGCCACGCCCGACAGCCGCGTATGCACATCGCCGCCGCCCAGATCCTCAGCGCTGACCACCTCACCCGTGGCCGCCTTTACCAGCGGCGGGCCGGCCAGAAAGATCGTGCCCTGACCCTTCACGATGATGGTCACATCGGACATGGCGGGCACATAGGCCCCGCCCGCTGTGCAGCTTCCCATCACCACCGCGATCTGGGCAATCCCTTTGGCGCTCATCTGCGCCTGATTGTAGAAGATGCGCCCGAAATGGTCGCGGTCCGGGAAGACCTCGTCCTGATTGGGCAGGTTCGCGCCGCCGGAATCGACCAGATAGACGCAGGGCAGATGGTTGGCCTCGGCGATCTCCTGCGCGCGCAGGTGCTTCTTGACGCTGAGCGGGTAATAAGTGCCGCCCTTCACTGTGGCATCATTGCACACGATCATGCACTCGCGCCCCGAGACGCGCCCGATGCCCGCGATCATGCCCGCCGAGGGGGCTGCGCTGTCATAAAGCCCATGCGCCGCTGTCATCCCGATTTCCAGAAACGGCGCGCCCGGATCGAGCAGGTTCGCGACCCGGTCGCGCGGCAGCATCTTGCCGCGCGAAAGATGGCGCGCACGTGACGTGTCACCGCCGCCCGCGCGGGCCAGCGCCTGCGCGGCGCCGATCTCGGCCAGCGCGGCCAGATGCGCCTCGCGATTGGCGCGAAAGCTCTCTGAGCCCGTAAGGACGGCCGAGGTGAGTTTCATGGCTGTGTTTCCCTGTACCTGATCGCAGCCCACCCTTTCGCGCCAACGGGCAGCACGGTGCCGCCCGTCACTGCGACGGGGATTCGGCCCTGATCGACTGGATTTCCGTTTCCAGAAAATGACTGATGACCGAGCGCACCAGCACCAGAAGTGCCAGAAACAGCAGACTCGCGAAGGAGGCCGAGAGCAGCGTTGCCAGAATATCGGCCACGATGAAGACCTCGAGCGCCATCAGGATGTAGCGCGCCAGCACGATCCGCCCCAGATTGGCGCGCGAGACGCGGGCAACCATGTCGGCGCGGGTGAATTCGCTGGCCAGATAATCCCACAGGAACCGCACCAGCCCCACCACCAGAAGCAGCACTGCCAGCAATTCGATGGCAATGATGAGCCGCTCCAGCCATTGCGCTAAGAGCGGCAGGTGATCCTGCATCACCACGGCGCGGTGCGCCTCCATCGAAGCAAGGGCCTGCTCCATCGCGCAGCACTCCTATCACGACATCGCCGCCATCAATTCACGCCCGACCAGCATCCGCCGGATCTCGGACGTGCCTGCGCCGATCTCCATGAGTTTTGCATCACGGAAGATACGGCTGACAGCGCTGTCATTCATGAACCCTGCCCCGCCCATCGCCTGCACTGCCTGATGCGCCTGTTTCATCGCCTCTTCCGAGGCATAGAGCACGCAGGCCGCCGCATCGGCGCGCGTTACTTCGCCCCGGTCGCAGGCCTTGGCAACCTCATAGACATAGGCGCGGGCCGAGTTCATCGCCGTGTACATATCGGCGATCTTGCCCTGCATGAGCTGGAAATTCCCGATCGGCTGGCCGAATTGATGGCGGTCGCGCAGGTAGGGCATGACCTCGTCAAGACAGCCGGCCATGATGCCAGTGCCGATGCCCGACAGCACCACGCGCTCGTAATCGAGCCCCGACATCAGCACGCGCACCCCGCGGCCTTCTTCGCCAATGATATTCTCGAAAGGCACTTCGACATCCTCGAAGACCAGCTCTGCGGTGTTCGACCCGCGCATACCCAGCTTGTCGAAATGGGGCGAGGTGGAAAACCCGGCCATCGACTTCTCGATCAGGAAAGCCGTGATCCCCTTGGACCCCGCCGCCGGGTCGGTCTTGGCATAGACCACCAGCACATCGGCATCGGGGCCATTGGTGATCCAGTATTTCGTGCCATTGAGCACAAAGCGGTCGTTCCTTTTTTCGGCGCGCAGCTTCATGCCCACCACATCCGAGCCCGCGCCCGCCTCGGACATCGCCAGCGCGCCCACATGCTCGCCCGAGACCAGCTTGGGCAGATAGCGCGCGCGCTGATCGTCATTGCCGTTGAGCCGGATCTGGTTGACGCAGAGATTGCTGTGCGCACCATAAGACAGCGACACCGAGGCCGAGACCCGCGCGATCTCTTCGACCGCGATGACATGCGCCAGATAGCCCATGCCCGCGCCGCCAAACTCCTCGGGCACGGTGATGCCCAGAAGGCCCAGTTCGCCCATCTCGCGCCACAGCTCGTTGGGGAAATGGTTCGAGCGGTCGATCTCGGCAGCCATCGGCTTGACGCGCTCCTGCGCCCAGCGATGCACCATCTCGCGCAACGCGTTCACATCCTCGCCCAGATCGAACGCCATCGAGGCCATGAACATCGCGGCTTCCTCCCATTAAATGAACGTATGTTCATTTCTTTGCCATGCATCGGCGCGCCGGTCAAATGGAATCTTTTCCCAAACGCAAGCGGGCCGATTGCGTCCATCCGCAGAGTATCGCATCCTTCAAAAAAACCAATGAGGCTGTCATGACCAAGCGCAAGATCATCATCGACACTGACCCCGGCCAGGATGACGCGGTCGCGATCCTGCTGGCGCTGGCCTCGCCCGAGATCGAGCTTCTGGGGATCACCTGTGTTGCGGGCAATGTGCCGCTGGAACTGACAGCCAGGAATGCGCGGATCGTCTGCGAACTGGCGAACCGCCCCGAGACGCGGGTCTTTGCCGGCTGCGACCGCCCGATGGCGCGCAAACTGGTCACGGCCGAGCATGTCCATGGCAAGACCGGGCTGGACGGCATCACCCTGCCAGACCCGACCATGCCGCTACAGGACCAACACGCGGTCGATTTCCTGATCGAGACCCTGCGCTCCGAGCCCGCGGGCAGCGTCACGCTCTGCCCCATCGCGCCCCTGACCAATATCGCCACCGCCATGGAGCGCGCGCCCGACATCATCCCACGCATTCAGGAAATCGTGCTGATGGGGGGCGCCTATTTCGAGGTCGGCAACATCACCCCCACGGCGGAATTCAACATTTATGTGGACCCGGAAGCCGCGAAGATCGTCTTTGGCGCGGGCGTGCCAATGACCGTCATGCCGCTGGACGTCACCCACAAGGCACTGACCACCCGCGCGCGGGTCGAGGCGTTCCGCAACGCGGGCCGGGTCGGGCCGGCCGTGGCAAGCTGGACCGATTTCTTCGAGCGGTTCGACAAAGAAAAATATGGCTCCGAAGGCGCGCCGCTGCATGACCCCTGCACTGTCGCATATTTGCTGCGCCCCGAGTTGTTTTCGGGGCGCGAGATCAATGTCGAGATCGAGACCGGCTCGGATCTGACCCTTGGCATGACCGTCGCCGACTGGTGGCGCGTGACACAGCGCGCGCCCAATGCCACCTTCATCGGCGATGTGGATGCGGATGGCTATTTCGCGCTGCTGGT